>NZOF01000059.1 GCA_002695185.1 Erythrobacter sp. | reverse complement strand
TGAATGGTGCCCAGAAGAGGACTCGAACCTCCACGCCCTTGCGAGCGCCGCCACCTGAAGACGGTGCGTCTACCAATTCCGCCATCTGGGCACACTGTCGAGGATGCAGATCATACGAGTCTGCTCTCGGGTAGGCGCGGGCCACTAGCGAAGGGCGAGGCAGCTTGTCAACGCTATTCGCGTAGACGCGACGCGGAACGCTTGCAGGGGCTTACAGGTTGCGGCTAGGGCGGCACCGAGCGAATTCGAATAACCCCTTTCAGAGAAGAGAACATGGCCAAAAGCGGTGCATTGAATGGCAAGACGGTAGTGCTGATGGGTGGCACCGGCTTTCTGGGCAATTACGTGGCACAGGCGCTGCTCTCGCGCGGTGCGCGACTGCGGATTTGCAGTCGCCATCCCCGCGACGCTTTCAAGTTGAAACCCCTCGCCAATCTCGGTCAGTTGCAGTTTGCCCGGATGGACGCAACCGACAGGCGGAGCGTCGAACAGTGCATCGAGGGGGCCGATGCCGTGGTAAACCTCGTCGGCAGCTTCGACGGCAATTTGAAGAAATTGATGGGCTTGGCGCCGGGCTGGATGGCCGAAGCGGCGCGCGAGACCGGCGCCAAAGCGTTCGTTCATGTCAGCGCGATTGCGCAGGCTCCCGATGAGAACACCGATAACGAATACGCCAGCGCCAAGCATCTGGGTGAAAGCCTGGTGAAGGAAGATTACCCGAAAGCGACGATTATCCGTCCTTCTATCATTTTCGGGAAAGACGACAATTTCCTCAACATGTTCGGCGACCTGATTTCGAAACTGCCGATCCTGCCTGTGTTCGCGCCGGATGCACAATTGCAGCTGGTTTATGTCGACGACGTTGCCGAGGCCATCGCCCAGAGCCTGGAACAGCCCGCAAAGCATGGCGGAAAGACCTATGAGCTGGGCGGGCCGGAAAAGCTCACGATGATGGAGATCAACCAGCGCATCGCCGATGCCCAGCGGCGCAAGCGTACCTTCCTGCCCATGCCGGATGGCCTGTCGGCCGCCTTCGCCGCCCTGCCCGGCACGCCGATGGGCAGCGATCAGTGGAATCTCCTGAAGGAAGGGAATGTCGCAAGCGGGAAGCTTCCCGGTTTCGAGAAGTTCGATATCGAACCGAAGCCGCTGGGGCTGTTCCTGGACAAGTGGATGACGCGCTTCCGCAAGCATGGGCGCTTTGCCGAGCGGCTAAGCGCCTAACAAGCTGACTTAGCGCGGTCTGACGATCAGGGCGGCACCATCGCCGCCGCTGACCTGTACGCGTTCATCTCCGTAATAGCCTCAGTGCCCCCCGGCAGCTTTGGAAAGCGCGGGCCCATAGAATAGCAATCAGGCTATTCGCCCGGATAGCTTTCGCCGTACACCGCATCGCGAAAATCATGGTGCAGCTGGTTATCGAATGGCAGCTTCTGGGTGGCGAACACCACCACCATGTCCTGCCGGGGATCGACCCAGAACAGCATCGAAGGCCAACCGTCCCAGAAGAATTCGCCGACGGTGCCGCGATTTTCTTCCGGAGTTGCGGGCGCCGCCGTTCTCACGAAGAAATCGAATCCGAAGCCACCGCTTCCCTTACCTACGAGCCACATTCTGTTTTCGTCTGGTATGGCCGGGTCGAGTTGGTCGGTAGCCATTAGGCGGACAGTGGCAGGTTTCAGGATCCGCGTATCACCTAGCGCGCCCTCACCCAGCAGCATTCGCGCGAAGCGCAGGTAATCATCGACCGTTCCGACCAGGCCGGATCCGCCCATGGTCAACGGGTTGCCCATGAAATTGTTACGAAGCCAGATGTCGTCCGGCAAAGGTTCGAAATCACCATCCTCGACCGTGTATATTCTTGCGAGCCGCGAAAGGTCTTCGTCCGAACGAGCCCACCGCGTGTCGTTCATTCCCAGGGGTTCGAAAATGGTTTCGCGAACGTAGTCGGCATAGGGCTTGCCCGAGAGAACTTCCACCAGCCGCGCCTGAACGTCGACGCCTGCGCTGTAATGCCAGTGGGTGCCAGGATCGAACAGCAGTGGGACCTGCGCCATTTTTTCCGAGAATTCGGCGAGGGTATTCTTCGCATCAAGCGGTTGCAGTTCCTCCCAGACCCGATCTGCCGCATTCTGAGGATTGCCATTGGCACCGTAAGTGAATCCTGCCGTGTGCCGGAGAACATCGCGGACGGTGATCGGTCTGGATGGCTTGCTCGTGATGGCTTCACCCTCGGCGGTTTCGCCACGTAGAACTTCGATGCCCTCGTATTCGGGCAGATGCCAGTACAGCGGATCGTCCAGGCCGAACTTGCCATCTTCCCAAAGCGTCATCAACGCAACGCCGGTGATGGGCTTGGTCATCGAGAAGAACTGAACCAGCGTATCGCGGGCAAAGGGACGCGATGCTTCGCGATCCGCTTCCCCAGCAACTTCGAAGCAACGCTCTGCCCCGTCCTTCCAGACCAGCGCGGAGGCGCCGGCGACACGGTCTCCTTGGGTTGCATCCTCGAGGAAGGCTTCGATCCGGTCACAATCAGGCTCGAACTCCTGCGCGGAAAGCGAGGCGGGAATGAATGACAGCGCACAGGCTGCTACCAAGGGCACAATACGCATCTTCAAAGGGCCTCGCTATAGGTTGCCAAAAGACGGCTCCACGCCTTCTCCGCCGCGTCGCGATCGTAAGCGGGGCTGTCGGGAACGCACCAGCCATGATCGGCAGGATAGACTTCGATTTCCGCAGGGGCTCCGACAGTGCTCGCCGCATTGCGGAGCGCGGTCTTGGCCTCCGGCTGCTCGGCATCGTCGTTCTCTGCGATGGCTATGAGATAGTGATCATCCGCATTGAGCATGCGGTGAGGGCTGTCTTCTCCCTCGCGCACGAGCCCCCCTCCGTGGAAGCTGCATGCGGCACCGACTTCGGGTGCCGCGGCGGCCGTCCAGATCGTGAAGGGCCCTCCCATGCAATAGCCTTGCGTGCCGATCCTTGCCGATTTGTCGACCGCATTCTGCGCAAGCAACCATGCAGTTGCGGCACGTCCATCGAACTGGATCGCCTCAGCATCCAGCTTGTCGCGCCACGGTTTCACTTTCTCAAAACCCTTGTTGGCGGCGAAGGTCGCGAAATCGGCAAACTGTTCGCCCGTCACATCGCGATAATAGGGATTGACCAGCAGGACCGCATATCCGCTTGCTGCCAGGCGGCGGGCCATCTGCCGCTTGGCTTCACGGATACCGGCAATATCGGGCCAGAAGATAACGCCGGGATGGGTTCCCGTTTCCGGGTGGAAGAATTCGGCGTCCATGGTGCCTGCAGCCGTACGGAAGCTTACCTTTCTTCCTGTAACGCTGGTCGCCCCGGACGTATTCTCCATACCCATGGGAGTGCAGGCTGCCGCGGCGCCGGCTAAGGTGCCAGCTCCAAACGTCCGGCGGCTCAGCGCTTGTTTCGCCCAGCGGGCAAGCTGTTCCTGATCGCACATATAGGTCTCTCCACTCCTCTGTCCGCTTGCGAGCCTAGCAGCGCGAAGGCGCAGCGCAAGCCAGTGTCAGCCACCAAACACCACGGTGCGCTGTCCGTTCAGCAGCACGCGTTCTTCAAGATGAAGACGCACTGCTTCGGCAAGCACTCTGCTTTCGATATCGCGCCCCTTGCGCACCAGCTCTTCGGGGCCGTCAGCATGGGTGATCGGTTCGGCCGCTTGGTGGATGATCGGCCCTTCGTCTAGGTCGGCGGTGACGTAATGCGCGCTGGCCCCGATCATCTTCACGCCGCGCTGGTATGCCTGGTGATACGGCTTCGCGCCCTTGAAGCCGGGCAGGAAGGAATGATGAATATTGATGCAGCGTCCGGCGAAATGCTCGGCCTGCTCGTCCGACAATATCTGCATGTACCGCGCCAGGATGACGAGTTCGGCCCCGTACTGATCCGCCAGATCCCGGACCTTGCTTTCCTGACTCTGCTTAGTTGCTGCAGTCACCGGAAGGTGATGGAAGGGAATGTCGCCAAGGGGAGTATGTTCGATTGCATCGCGCGGATGGTTCGAAATGATGGCTACGGGGTCCATGAGCAGATCGCCGATGCGCCAGCGATAGAGCAGGTCGGCCAGGCAATGATCGAACTTGCTCACCATGATCAGGACACGGCGGGGCCTGTCGCGCAGGGCGAGCTTCCACTCCATCGCCATATCTGCGGCGATCGGACCGAAGTCTTCGCGCAACTTCTCCCGGTTTGCCTCTCCGGGATCGAATTCGACCCGCATGAAGAAGGCGTCGGACGCGCGGTCGTTGAACTGCTGCGCCTCGAGTATGTTTGCCCCCCGCTCGAACAGGAAGGACGTGACGCGTGCGGTAATGCCCGGCTGGTCGGCGCAGGAAAGGCTGAGGACAAGAGGTTCTTGCATCAAACCCTAATGCGTAGGCGGCGCACTACCTGGCAAGCGCGAAGCCCTTGGCGCGTGCAAATTTGGGATTGTCACTCTTCCAGTTCGAAAACGACATTCCTTATGCCGGTTTCGCGCAAGGCGCTTTCGATTGCTTCGCGTTCCTGCGCACCAAGCTCACCATCGCAGCGCACCACATGGGCGATCGGATCGCGGAGCGAGAATCCCCCGGTCGATACAATCTGGCGCATAGCTCGCACCAGCGTGTCCTCGAGATAGCGCGCATGCCCGACCAGCGATTCATCGGTCGAGAAGGCAAATTCCGCCCGCTGGTCCACGAAGGTCTCGGTCGGGCGATGCGTCAGTTGCACCCGGTTGCGGTAAATCGCGACATCGAGATCGAGGCGGTGGATCATTTCAGCGGCGCGTAAGGGCGTCCTCGCTCTGGGTCATGAGCTTGATGATGATATCTGCCACGGGCTCTTCCTCTTTCAGCATGCCAACGGACTGGCCTGCCATCAGGCTGCCGTTTTCGACATCGCCATCGATGACTGCACGGCGCAGCGCGCCTGCCCAGTAATGTTCGATCTGCAGCTGCGCCTCTTCCATCGCGATTTCGTTGCGATCGAGTACTCCGGCAACTTCCCTCTGCTTTTGGGTGAACTCTTCGGTGCCCTTGTTCTTCAAGGCACGGACCGGGATGACCGGAAGGCGGGCATCTACCTGCACGCTGGCAACCGCATCGCGGGCATTGGCTCGGAAAAAGGCCTTCTTGAAGTTCTCATGCGCAATGCTTTCCTTCGCGCAGGCGAAGCGTGTGCCCAGCTGCACGCCGGCAGCACCCATCTCCAGATAGCCAGCCATCGCATTCCCGCGGCCAATGCCGCCGGCGACGAAGATGATGTGCTCTTCGCTCAGCTCGGGCAGCATTTCCTGCGCCAGCACGCTGGTGGATACGGGGCCGATATGGCCACCGGCTTCCATGCCTTCGATCACCAGCGCATCGGCGCCCGAACGCAGCAGCTTCTTGGCGAGCGCGAGAGTCGGCGCGAAGCAGATGACCTTGGCCGGATTCTGTCCGCCCTTGATCGCTTCGACGCTGCCCTTGGGCGGGATACCGCCAGCCAGCACTAGATGGCTCACGCCAGCCTTGTCGCAGACCTCGATCAGGTCGAAAAGCTGCGGGTGCATGGTGATGAGGTTCACGCCGAAGGGCTTGTCCGTCAGCGCCTGCGTTGCGGCAATCTCGGCCTCCAGCAGTTCTGGCGTCATAGCGCCGCAGGCGATCACCCCGAAGCCACCGGCGTTCGATATTGCGGAAACCAGATTGCGTTCGGACACCCAGCTCATGGCGCCGCACATGATGGCGTATTGGGAACCCAGGAAAATGGCGCCGCGCTGCATGAGGCGGTCGGTCTTGGAAAAATCGTTCATGATCAGCGGGTATCTCTCAGTGCGCCCCACCGCAAGCGGCACGATCTTGTGCGAAACTGAATTTATCTATGCAAGCCAGGTTTTTCAGATAGCTGTCGCCGCAAATGCCAGCATCGCTGCCCGATTCGCTCGCCGCATATAACCCCCACATCGGGTTGGCGCTTCTCGTTATCCTGTTCATCGGTTTCGTTCTCGAACGCCTGCCGCCAGTGGTTCTGGCTGTCACCGGCGGGTTGACGATGTTCCTGCTCGGCTTCCTGTCGACGGACGAGCTTCTGGGCGTGTTCTCCAATTCCGCGCCTATCACCATTGCCGCCATGTTCGTGCTGTCGGGCGCGCTGCTGAGAACCGGCACGCTGGAAGAAATTTCCGGCTGGATCATCCGCCGTACCCGCCGCAGGCCCCGCCGTGCTGTTGCCGAGATCGGCTTTGGTACGCTGGCGGCATCGGCCTTTATGAACAACACGCCCGTCGTGCTGGTGATGATTCCGATCGTCAAACGGCTGTCCAAGGCGCTTGGCGTGGCGGCCACGCGGTTGCTGATCCCGCTGTCATACCTCACCATCCTGGGCGGCACGCTTACCCTGATCGGAACATCGACGAACCTGCTGGTTGACGGGGTGGCCCGCGATCAGGGTCTCGAACCCTTCGGCATGTTCGAGATTACCACGGTCGGTCTGGCGGCGGCTGTCACGGGCGCGCTTTTCCTGACGCTGTTCGGGTCCAAACTTTTGCCCGACCGCCCTCCCCGCGCGCTGGACGAGGACGAGACCGAGAGCGACATCTATCTTTCCCACTTGGTAGTCATGCAGGGTAGCGCGCTCATCGGCGAGAAGCTGGGTCGCATCCCCCTTTCCAGGCGGCCCGGCGTCAAGATCATCGGCGTAAAGCGCGGCGGCACGATTGCCCGAAACGATATCTTCAAACACGAACTGGCTGCCGGTGATCAGCTGGTGGTCACGGCCAGCCCGGCCGAGCTTGCCTCGATGGCCGAAGCCTATGATTTCCGCACGGGCCTCACGGGCGTGGGCGGCGGCGTGTCCACGGCTGGGCCGGACCGTCCGCGCGATCTTGCGCTGGTGGAGGCGGTGGTCTCCTCGTCTCATCCGATCATCGGGCGGCGGCTGGCGGACATTCCCATGCTCTCCAAGCTGAGAGTTCGCGTACTGGGCTTGTCCCGCCCGCGTCATATTGCCGGCCCTGAACTGGCTGAGGTGCGCGTGCGCGCAGGCGACCGGCTGCTGATCGCCGGTGGCACGGACGCAGCGCAGGCGCTCAGCGGCAATGTCGGTCTGGGCACCGTGAGCGAGACGCCGACGCGGGCCTTTCGCCGCAAGCGAGCGCCGATTGCGATAGGCACGCTGGTCGGCGTGGTCGTCCTCGCGGCTATTTTCGACCTGCCGATCCAGGCACTCGCCCTGTTGGGCGCCGGGTTTGTTCTGCTGACCCGATGCCTAGAACCCGAAGAAGCGTGGAGCGCGATCGATGGCAATACGCTGGTGCTCATCTTCGGCATGCTGGCCTTCGGCATCGGCCTCGAAAATGCGGGCACGGTCCAACTGATCGTCGGCTGGGCTCAGCCCTTCTTCTCTACCGCCAGCCCGCTGATGATGCTGCTGGCGGTCTATGCCCTCTCCAGCGTCCTCACTGAGAGCGTCACCAACAATGCGGTGGCCGTTATCCTGACGCCGATCGCCATTGGCCTTGCCCAAGTCACCGGGGCCGATCCGCGCGAGATGGTGGTGGCGGTGATGTTCGGGGCAAGCGCCAGCTTCGCCACCCCGATCGGCTATCAGACCAACACGCTGGTCTATGGCGCGGCCAATTACCGGTTCGCGGATTTCCTCAAGATCGGCGTGCCGATGAATATCATCGTCGGCATCGCCACCTGCATTGCGATCGATACTTACTTCGGCTGATCGTCGTAAGTGATGAGAACCTTGTGCGCCGCGTTGCGGGCCTTGCCGCGTGCCTCGTCGACAGTGCCTGCCGATGCGAGGGCGACACCCATGCGGCGATAGGGGCGGCTGTCCGGCTTGGCAAAAATCCGCAAATCCGTGCCCGGCTCTGTCAGTGCTTCGGCCAGTCCGGAATAGGCGAGAGTATCGCTGTCCCGTTCCGCCAGAATGACGGCGCTGGCGGATGGACGTGCACGCAGGTCCGCCGGAATGGGCAGACCCATGATTGCGCGGGCATGCAGATCGAATTCGGTCAGGTTCTGGCTGATCAGCGTCACCATGCCGGTATCGTGCGGCCGCGGTGAAAGCTCGGAGAAGATGACCTCGTCCCCCTTCACGAAGAACTCCACGCCGAAAAGCCCATGGCCGCCGAGATCGTCGACCACCTTTTGCGCCATCTGCTGAGCCTTCGAAATGGCTGCGTCCGACATCGCGATCGGCTGCCAGCTTTCCTGATAGTCGCCCCGTTCCTGCCGGTGACCGATCGGCGGACAGAAGGTGACCCCGGCAGAATGGCGCACCGTCAGCAGAGTGATCTCGTAATCGAAATCGACGAATTGTTCGACGATCACTCGCTGGCGATCCCCGCGCATATTGGCGCAGGCGTAATCCCACGCTTCTTCCAGCCTGGCTTCGTCACGGACCGTACTCTGGCCCTTGCCGGACGAGGACATGACTGGCTTGATAACGCAGGGAAACCCGGTGTGCGCCGCAGCCGCCTGCACTTCTTCGAGATTTTTGGCGTAGCGATATTTCGAAGTGACGAGACCCAGATCGTGGGCCGCCAGATCGCGTATGGCATCGCGGTTCATCGTCAGCTGCGCCGCGCGGGCCGAAGGCACCACGGTAAAGCCCTCGTCCTCCAGCTCCATCAGGACCGAGGTGCGGATCGCCTCGACTTCCGGCACGATATAATCTGGCCGATGCTTTTCGACCGCGGCGCGCAGCTTTTCGCCATCGAGCATGGAGAAGACTTCGCGCGCATCCGCCAATTGCATGGCAGGCGCGTGGTCATACGCATCGCAGGCAACCACCCAGGCCCCCAGCCGCTTGGCCGAAATGACGAATTCACGCCCCAGCTCGCCTGAACCCAATAGAAGAATGCGTGCGGTATGGCTCATGGACAGTTTTCTCCTCCCAGACCCTGCAAGCGATTGCAGACGGCAGCCCGCATGCCAACAGGTTTCAACGAAGCAAGCCCTCTACAAAAGCAGAAGGGTTGGTTTGCCTAGGCAGCCTCGTCCACCGCATCCAGCCCATAAGCCGTGTGGAGGACACGCACCGCAAGCTCGGTCTCATCCTCGTCGATCATCACGCTGACCTTGATTTCGGACGTCGTGATCGCCTGAATGTTGATCCCGCGATCGGCGAGCGACTTGAACATCGTCGCCGCAACGCCCGCATGGCTCTTCATGCCCACGCCAACGACGGAGATCTTGGCGATCTTGCTGTCGGTGATCAGGCGGTTGTAGCCGATATCGTCACGCTTGTCCTCGAGCAGGGCTTGGGCGCGGGCGAGGTCGGTTTGCGGAACCGTGAAGGTCACGTCGGTCTCGCCCTTGTCGCGGCCGACGTTCTGGATGATCATATCGACATTGATGCTGGCCTGCGCGAGCGGTTCGAAGATATGCGCCACTGCGCCCGGCTTGTCGGGCACGCGGGTAAGGATGACCTTGGCTTCGTTCTTGTCGTGCGCGATGCCGGTTACGTGCTGGCGTTCCACTTCGCCCTTCTCCACCAATTCGAGCATTTCTTCTTCCGATACGATCATCGTGCCCGGAAGTTCGTCTGCGGGGACGGCATCGTCGCCCACGAAACTGGAAAGGACCTGCACGCGCACGCCCTCTTTCATGGCCAGACCCACGCTGCGGGTCTGCAGCACCTTGGCCCCCACGCTCGCCAGTTCGAGCATTTCCTCGTAAGTGACCGCCTTCAGCTTGCGGGCCTTGGCCACGATGCGCGGGTCAGTCGTATAAACGCCGTCCACATCGGTATAGATATCGCAGCGATCGGCCTTGACTGCCGCCGCCACGGCAACCGCCGAGGTATCCGATCCGCCGCGCCCCAGCGTGGTCAGGCGGCCATCATCGCCCAGCCCCTGGAAACCGGGAATGACGGCGATCTCGCCCGCCGCCATGGATGCCGTCAGCGCATCGGCCTCGATATCCGAAATCCGCGCCTTGGCATGTGCTTCGATGGTATGGACCGGAAGCTGCCAGCCCAGCCAGCTGCGGGCCTTGCAGCCCACCGATTGCAGCGTCAGCGCCAGCAATCCGCTGGTCACCTGTTCGCCGCTTGCCACGACAACATCGTATTCGGCGGGATCGTAAAGCGCATTCGCCTCGCGGCAGAAATTGACCAGGCGATCTGTCTCGCCCGCCATCGCGCTGACCACCACGGCAACCTCGTTACCGCCCGCCTGCTGCTTGCGCACGATATTGGCCACACGCCGAATGCGTTCCGTCCCCGCCATGGAGGTGCCGCCGAATTTCATCACGATACGGGCCAAGCGAGGAATTCTCCGTGCTGGAATGGTTCGAAGGAGGCTGCTAGCCACGGTGCATGAGCGATGCAACCACGAGCAGTCCAAGCAATACTTCAGCGGGCCAAACGATCCGCCCCGATGAGGCCGCCCATTTCGGCAGGCTGGCCAAGGATTGGTGGGACCCCAAGGGCTCTTCGGCCATGCTCCACAAGCTCAATCCGGTCCGCCTGAAATTCCTGCGCGAAGCGATCGACCTGCACTGGGCAGGCGACATTCGCGATGTGAAGCCGCTGGTCGGCAAAAGCGCGCTCGATGTCGGCTGCGGCGCGGGCCTGCTGTGCGAGCCGCTGGCTCGGCTGGGCGCCGATGTGACCGGCGTCGACGCCGCGCCCGAAAACACCGCCGCCGCTGCCGTCCATGCCGAACGGTCGGGCCTCGACATCCGCTACATGGCGGGCGAACTGGCCGCGCAGGACATCGGCACCTTCGATCTCGTCACCGCGATGGAAGTGATCGAGCATGTGGCTGACAAGCAGGCCTTTGCCCGCGAACTCGCCGCCCGTCTGGCGCCCGGTGGGCTGATGGTTCTTTCTACCCCCAACCGCACCGTCCGCTCGCGTACGCTTATGATCGGCGCGGCCGAAGGCTTCCGCCTGATCCCGCGCGGCACGCACCATTGGGAGGACTTCGTTACCCCCGACGAACTGGCGGACATTCTTGCCGGTGCCGGCCTCGATATGGGCGAGCCCAGCGGCATTGCCTTTTCGCCCCTGAAGGGCCTGCACCTGTCGGGCGATCTGTCGCTGAACTATATCGTTACCGCGCGCCGCGCAGCCTAGTCGTTGGCCTGATCTTCTTCGGGCACATCGTCGCCGGGGCGATAGTATAGCTCGGCGCATTCATCCGCCAGCACGCCGCCGACCAGTTCGAGATCGTCCTTATAGGCATCCGCCACGTAATCGAGCGTGGAGAGGTGGCGGTCCTCGAAATACATCTCGTGCACATCCTCGCGCCCGGCGCCGTAAACGATGCGCGAGACCCCGGCCCAGATGCTGGCGAAAGTGCACATGCCGCAGGGCTGAAGCGTGGAATAAAGGGTCGAACCCTCGATCCGCATCTCGCCATGCGCCGCGCCCCCGTTTCGCAAGGTCACGATTTCGGCATGGGCAGTCGCATCGCAGCATTCGGCGGTGCGGTTGACGCCGCGTGCCACTTCCTTGCCATCGAGCAACAGGATCGCCGCAATCGGCGTATTGGCCGGATCGCGGCCCTTTTCGGCCACGGCATGGTCGCGGGCGGCCTGCATCCAGTGTTGGTCATCATGCATCATGACTGCCCAACGGCGGCGGGCTCACTCCTTTCCCGCAATTGCCTGCACGACCAGCGCCGGATCGTCGGTGAAAACGCCGTCGACGCCCATATCGGACAGCATACCCACCAATGTGGCCACATCGCCCTGCCCGCTTTCGGCACTTCCGCGCCGCAGGCTGGGCGGCAGGAAGGCGTTTTCCTTGCGCACCGTCCAGGCATGAACATTCAGCCCGGCCGCCTGGGCATCGGCGACCAGCGGCGTAGGCGTGCCGTCCGCCCCGGCGAGCAGGCGCAGGTCCACCCCGATCGCATCCGCATAGGTCGCAATTTCGGCGAGTCCCGCAGGCGCCAGCATGTCTTCGTAGCTATAGGCAGGCTCGTCGGCAGGCCCCGCGCCCGCCACCGCCAGTTGCACCAGCTTCACATCGATCAGCTGGTCCAGCCGCCGCAGCGGGCCAACTTCGAAGCTCTGCACGAAGATCGCATCGTCGGCATCGTCCAGATCGGCTTCGCGCAGGGCGGTGACCAGCAGATCGACGCTGTCGATGCCCGATTCCTGCAGCAGGAAGGTCGGATGCTTCAGTTCGGGATATAGGCCGATGGTACGGCCCGTTTCGGCCTCTTTCGCGCGGACGAGCTGCACGATCTCGGCGAAGGTCGGCACGGCATAGAGGCCATCGAAACGCGCATTGGCAGGTCGCAGGCCGGGCAGGCGTTCGGTCGCCCGCAGGCTGCGCAATTCGGCCAGGGTGAAGTCTTCGGCGAACCAGCCTGATACCCGGCGCCCGTCGATCGTCTTGGTGCGCTTGCGATCGGCGAACTCCTCGCGTGAGGCGACATCGGTGGTGTCGGACAATTCGTTCTCGTGCCGGGAAACCAGCACCAGATCCTTGGTCACCACCAGATCGGGTTCGATGTAATCCGCCCCCTGGTCGATCGCGCGTTCATAGGCCGCCAGCGTATGTTCGGGCCGCTCCCCGCTCGCGCCGCGATGGGCGATCACCAGCATGTCCTCGGCATGGAGCGGAAGCGCGCCGAGCAGCGCCAGCATTGGCAGGGACAGCTTGATGAAAACGCGGGCCAGTCCAGCAGGCATAGTCAGAACCTTCTTCTTCGCAGCGATATCGATCGGCAGGTAGTGGAACAGCGGCGCCTATCCCAGCGCCTGCGCCCATTCCGCTTCCCCGAACCCGACCAGTATGCCGCCATCATATTCGACAACGGGGCGTTTGATCAGGCTTGGATGTTGCACCATCAAGTCTATCGCCCTGGCGCGGTCGATATCGGCCTTTTCCTCGTCGGACAGCTTGCGGTAAGTGGTGCCGCGCTTGTTCAGCAGCACCTCCCAGCCCGCGGCATCGCTCCACGAAGCGAGCCGCTGGGCGTCGGCGCCTTCCTTCTTGTAATCGTGGAAGGCGTATTCGACGCCCTGCGCATCCAGCCAGCGCCGCGCCTTCTTGACGGTATCGCAATTGGGGATGCCGTAAAGCTGAATGGTCATGGTGCAATCCTACAGGATGGAGCAGATGGAGCACGGTCCAGGCGCAAATAACGCCCAGGCGTGGAATGGACCTTTTCCGCCGGTTTGAGCGGCTGAAAGGGCCCCGATGCGCAAGGGTTAGCGCGGCAATGGCGTGTAGGAAAGGTGTGCATCGGCAATCGCCACGGCTAGCGCATCGGCAGCGTCCGCCCCGGCGATCTGCGCGCCGGGTAGCAGCACTTTCAGCATGGCCTGGACCTGCGCCTTGTCCGCCGCGCCGGTGCCGACGACGGCCTTCTTCACCAGCCGCGCGGCATGTTCGTTGACCGTCAGCCCTGCCGCCCCGCACGCGGCCAGCACTGCCCCGCGGGCCTGCGCCAGCTTCAGGGTCGACTGGGCGTTCTTGTTGACGAAGACTTCTTCCGCCGCCGCGCGGTCCGGGCGGTGCGTGGCGATCACATCCGCCAGCGCCGCCTGAAGCATGGCCAGCCGCTGCGCCATCGGGGCCTTGGGCGGGGTGGGCACCTGCCCATTGGCGATATGCGTCAGGCGCGAGCCTTCAGCCCGCACGACGCCCCAGCCAGTGCAGCTGAGCGACGGGTCGAGGCCGAGGATGATCATCTGCCGCCGATAGGGCTTAAAGGCCGATGCGGAAGCCGAAGCGCCAGAGCATGGCGAGCAGCAAGGCGCCGCCCAACACGATCAGGATCGCCGCCTCGTGCCATTTCACCGGCCTGCCAGCCTCAGGCCGAAACCTTGTCCATCACTTCGTCGGAGATCTCGTAATTGCCCCACACGGTCTGGACATCGTCATCGTCTTCCAGCGCATCGATCAGCTTGATCAGCGTGCCGGCGGTCTTTTCGTCCATATCGACGGTGAGATTGGGCTTCCACGCCAGCTTGACCGTTTCTGCTTCGCCGAGCGATTTTTCCAGCTCGGTCGCCACGCCGTGAAGATCGTCGGCCGCGGTCCAGATGGTGTGGCCGTCTTCGCTGCTTTCGATATCTTCCGCGCCCGCTTCCATCGCGGCTTCGAGAACTTTCTCCTCGTCACCCGCGCTGGCCGGATATTCGATCAGGCCGAGCCGTTCGAAACCGTGCTGCACGCTGCCTTCGGTGCCGAGATTGCCGCCATTCTTCGAAAAGGCGGTGCGCACGGCGGTGGCGGTGCGGTTGCGGTTGTCGGTCAGCGCTTCGACGATGATCGCGCTGCCACCCGGGCCATAGCCTTCGTAGCGCACTTCTTCGTAATTCTCGCCATCGGCAGCCGATGCCTTGTCGATCGCGCGCTGGATATTGTCCTTCGGCATCGACTGGCTCTTGGCGGCATTGACCGCCAGGCGCAGGCGCGGGTTCATGTCCGGATCGGGCATTCCCATCTTCGCCGCCACGGTGATTTCGCGGCTCAGCTTGGAAAAGAGGTTGGAACGCTTTTTGTCCTGCGCACCCTTGCGGTGCATGATGTTCTTGAACTTGGAATGGCCTGCCATGGGTCTCGCTTGCCGCTGGTTGTTTGGAATCGCCGCGACCCTTAGCCCCTTCGCGCCCCTGCCGACAAGTCTCGCGCGAAGTACAACATTTGTGAATCGGGATATTCAAAGCGGGTTAATGGCGTACCATCTAGAAGCATGATCATTCGCTGGCAGAATGCCGTGGGGAAATGGCACACAGCGACATACTGTAAAGATTCGTGTATCGAGGTCTGCATGCAGCAATCCGGAAATGCGCGATGTGAAAGGACCCAAGCTATGACTACCCGTAAGAAGGGTTGGGGGCGCACCTTGAAGCTGGCCTCCGTTCCCATGATCCTCGCAGGCCTGTCCGCCTGTGCGACCGGCTTCAACGCCGATGTCTCGCGCTTCCAGACGCAGCTGCCCGCACCGCAGGGCGAAAGCTTTGCCGTGGTGGCAGACGATCCGGCGCTGGCCGGCGGCCTCGAATTCGCGCAATATGCCGATCTCGTCGAAGCCCAGATGGCCCGCCTCGGCTATGCGCAGGCGGCATCGCCGGAAGACGCCACCTTGCTGGTGCGCTTCGACTACGGTGTCGACAATGGCCGCGAACGCATCCGGTCGACCGGCTTCAGCGATCCGTTCTACTCACCGTGGTACGGCTATCGCTCCAGCTTCGGTTACCGTTCGCCCTTCTATCGCCCGCGCTATTACCGCACCCGTGACGGGCGCGTGATCCGCGCAGGCTATGCCGGCAGCCGCTGGGGCTACGGCTTCTACGATCCGTGGTTCGGCGGTCCGGAAGTGACCAGCTACACCGTCTATACCAGCGGCATCGAGATGAAGATCGATCGCCAGGCAACCGGCGAACGCCTGTTCGAAGGCAAGGCGCAGGCGCTGTCGCGTTCCGACCGGCTCGGCTATCTGGTGCCGAACCTCGTCGATGCGATGTTCACCGACTTCCCCGGGCGTTCGGGCGAGACGGTACGCATCACGGTGAAGCCGGAAGACGAGAATTCGATCCGCCGGCTGGACTGACAAAACTTACCCCTGGACGGGAAATGAAGAAGGGCGGCCTCGATCGGGCCGCCCTTTTTTCGTGTGCCAAACGGGTTTGGCACATGAAGTTTCACGATGGGTTTTCGTTGCGGCAACCAGGGGACGGCTGTTGCACCCAATGACCGCTCGGGCGGTTAACATTGCTTACCCTCGCCGATCCGCGACGCGCTTCGCAAATTGTCGGATGGGTACAAGCCGGAGAACAAACGGTGGATGGATGAATTTCAGCTGAATTTCATCGCATAAAAATATCGCCCCACCATGGAAGTATCCAAAAGGCAACTTTCGAAGATACGCACCTAAATCGCTGATTTCCTAAGTCTCGGCCTATGTAAATACTTAGTGTGACCTACGCAGAGTTACTTAGAGGTTCACTATTTGTCTCAATCTCATTCTGATAGCTTTTGTAAGTTACGACCATAAGCGAAGTAATTTATGAAATAAGATATTCAGGGTGAGCATGAATGCTACTAACAGCTATTGGCATATTGCTGCTCGCGCTTACGATCCTGGATGCGTTGCTGACCATCCTCGATGCGAGCGGGCGCAGCCTCTACTCCACCAAGGCCTACCGCCTGTTCTGGTGGATCTCGCGGCACATGGCCAAGCTGCTGCCCTATTCGGTCGCGCAAAGCGCGCTCAGCCTCGCCGCACCGCTGATGATCGGCCTGATGATCTCCTTGTGGATGATGGGAATCGTCACCGGCTTCGCCCTGATCTTCTACGGCGGCATGTCGTTCGGGGATTTCATCACCGGCGGTGGCTCGCAGCCCAGCCTGACCGCCGCCTTCCGGCTCAGCTGGGTTACGCTGTCGACCATCGGATTCGTCGAGATCAGCCCGTCGAACATGATGTATTCGGTGGCGGTTGCGCTGGAAGCGCTGCTGGGCAGCGTCATCCTTACCTTCTCGATCACCTATTTCCTCAGCGTCCACCGCAGCATCCTGCGCTATGACCGCCTCGTTGCCGATCTGCATCATCGCCTGGGTCGCAGCGGCGATCCGATGCAGAGCGTGTCGGAGCATCTGAGCCGCAGCGACCTGTCCGAACTCAAGAGCCTGCTGGGCCGGCTGCATGACGGGGTGATCGGCCTCCACCAGGGCCTGAGCCGTTATCCGATCGTCTATTTCTACCGGCCCCGCGCGCAGGACCGCAGCCTGCCGCGCACGATCCACGTGCTGGGAACGCTGGCCGATACGCTGACCTACTGCCACCCCGGCCTCGCAAAGCAGTTGCCGGATCTGCAGGCGCTGAAGGCAGGCATGCAGGATCTCGTGAGGGATCTCGGCAATGCCTATGTGCCGGTGCGCGATGTGGAGCAGGGTCCGCCTGTATCCTTCACCGAATTCGAGGGGGCGTTTTCGGGCGAGGACTGGGCGGCCAGCGAGTCGGTCCGGCGGTTCCTCTCGAACTGCAAGTGCCTCGAACGGATCGTCGAGCGTTCGTTCGAGCCCGCCGATGCCTATAACAATTACCTGGAATGGCTGCCTGCGGACCGCAAGACGCAAGCCTTCGTCTCCACCATCGCGCATGACCTCGGTTACCGCGAGGACCTGCGTCCGCGCCGGTCTTCCTTCCTCGATGCGCTGAGCAGAGGCCCCAAGCAGCGCCCGCAGAGCCTTCATGCAAGGAGGTCCGACGCATGAAAATCATGATCAACTATTCGGCCATGGTGGGCCGGCTCAGGATGCTGATCCACCAGGCATTCTGGATCTTCCCGATGATCGCCATCTTCGGCGGCATTCTGGCCGCGACCTTCGTGTCGAAGCTGAAGTTCACCACCTCTGCCAGCCTTGGCGGGCTCTTGGAAACGGGCGGGCCGGTGGGGGCGCGCAATCTGGTGGAAACGGTGGCCTCTACCTCGCTGACGGTCGTCACCATCACCTTTTCGGTGACCATCGTGGCGCTGCAGGTGGCCGCCGCGCAATATTCCCCGCGGGTGCCGCGCCAGTTCATCCGCGACCGCGCCACGCAGCTGACGCTGGCGGTTTTCATCTTCACCTTCGTCTATTGCCTCGCCGTGCTGCGCTCGATCCGCGAGGATACGCAGGTGGTCCCGCAATTCGCGGTGACGCTGGCCTTCATCTTCGCCATCGTGAGCGTGGGCGCCTTCGTCTATTTCATTCACCACATCGTCCACGCGATCCGGATCGAACAGATCCTGCGCCATGTCGAACAGCGCACCGTCTGGGCGCTGACCGCGAATTACGAGCGGCGGGAGAAAGGCGATCCTGCCCCCGACCTGCCCGAAATCCCCGATCGCGCCGTTCCCGTCAGGGCCACGTCCTCGGGCATCATCCAGCGCATCAATGCCGATCTGCTCCTGGATTATGCCACCAAGCACGATCTGGTGATCCAGTACGTCTACCTGCTGGGCGATCAGGCGGTGAAGGACACGGCGCTTGCCTGGGTGTGGACATCGGACCCGGACGGCGAAGTGCCCGATCCCGAAAAGGAATTGCGGCCGCGCATCGCCAAGTCGCTGCAGATCGGGAGCGAGCGCAGCGTGCAGGCCGATGTCGCCTTCGGGCTGACGCAGCTGGTCGATATCGCGCTGCGGGCCGTTTCGACGGCGATCAACGATCCGACCACCGCCTGCGCCTCGATCCGTTCGGCGGAGATCGTGCTGGTCCAATTATGCCAGCACCGGCTCGCCAATATCCTGCTGTGCGATGACGAGGACACGGTGCGCGTGGCCGTGCCGCGCAGGTCGTTCGAAGATTATCTCGACATGGTCGTCACTCCGCTGCGGCGGACCTGCCCATCGGACATGGCGGTGATGCTGCGCCTGTCGGAAATGCTGGCCGATGTCGGGCGCGCGGCGGTCGAGAGCGATCAGCAGGGCGATGCGGTGGCGCATCACATGAAGCTGGTCGAGCGCGCCGTGGATCGCGCGGTCAGCGAAGAGGAAGATATCCGTAAAATCCGCCGCGCAGGCGAAGCGGTGGAAACCGCCCTGTCCGGCAAACCGCCGAGGTTGTCCTGATCATGCGCCCGGCAAACAGAGTTCGCATCCTGACGTTCTTCCTGCTCGGCGGGGTCACCAGCGCGCTGTTCTACTGGGTGGTGGGCATTGCCGCCTTCCTGCTGGCAGTGATCTTTTCCGCGCGGTTCTACACCGAGATCCTGTGGTTCGACGAGATCGGCTATCTCGATGTCTACCTGACCGTGGTGAAGACCAAGATCTGGATGGGCATGGTCCCGTTCCTCTTCATGTCCGGCTTCGTGGGGCTGAACATGTCCCTTGCCTACAAGCTTGGCCGCGCCGACCGCGTGATCTCCGCGGACGAGCGACGGGTGGACGCGTGGCGGCGGACCATCGAGCCGTATTTCCGCCCGATCGTGATGACCATATCGCTGATCTGCGGCCTGCTGGTCGGCCTGCGGACCTATCCCCACTGGCAGACCTACATGCTGTGGGCGAACCGGGTGGACTGGGGAACCAACGATCCGCAGTTCGGGCGCGACCTCAGCTATTTCATGTTCGAGCTGTCGCTCCACGTGATGATCAACCACTGGCTGTTCATCTGCACGCTGGTGGTGCTGATCCTGACGCTGATCACCAGCTATATCTTCGGCGGCATCCGTCCGCAGGCGCCGCATTCGATGCTGCCGTTCCAGGTCAATCTGCACATTTCGGTGCTGGTCTTCGCGTTGATGGCGCTGATCGGCTGGGGCATGCTGCTGGAACTGCACCTGCTCAGCTATTCCGAGCGCGGCGTGGTGACCGGGCTGGGCTTCACCGATTCCAATGCCAGCCTGCTGGCCTATAAATTCGTGGCGGCGGCGGTGGTCGCGGGGTTCATCATGTTCCAGGTGAACATCCGCCGCCCGGGCTGGATCATCCCCACCATCGTGGTGGTCTGGCTGATCCTGATCGGGCTTTCGATCGTGCGCTTCTATCCCAATTTGTTCCAGCTCATCATCGTCGAGCCGCAGGAACTGGAGCGCGAGCAGCCCTATATCGAGGACCACCTCCAGTTCACCCGCTATGGCTTCGGGCTGGACAAGGTGGAACGGCGCACGGCCAGCATCGCGCAGACGGGCGACATCGAAGCGATCCGGGGCGACCGCGAAGTGCTGGAAACGATGCGCCTGTGGGATCCGGCCACGCTGCTTATCGATTTCCGCGAACTGCAGGCCTTCCGCGCCTATTACGATTTCATCGACATCGACGTCGACCGCTATGTGATCGACGGCAAGCTGCGCCCGGTGATGATCGCAGCCCGCGAGATCGATACCGAACAACTGCCCGAAAAATCCCGCCGTTGGCAGTCGGAGCGGCTGATCTACACCCACGGCTATGGCCTGGTTTCGGCCTCGGTGGACGAGGCGACCGAGGCGGGCCTGCCGGTCTTCCACACATCCGACATCCCGACCACGGGAAAAGGCCCGGCATCGGTGCTCAACCCGCGCATCTATTTCGGCGAGGATTCGCCCGAATTCTCCATCGTGAACAGCGAGACGGTGGAGCTGGACCGGCCGCGCGAAGGGCGCAGCTTTGCCAAGCACAATTTCGCAGGCGGCACCGGCGTCGCGATCGACGGGCTGTTTTCGCGCCTGCTGTTCGCGATCCGGTTCTGGGACATCCGGCTGGCGCTAACCACGCTGCTCTCAGACGACAGCCGCGTACTCTATCACCGCAATGTGCGCGAGCGAGTGCGCCGGGTCGCGCCCTTTCTGGAAGTGGATGCCGATCCCTATCCCATCGCTGCCGACGGGCGGATCAAATGGGTGATCGATTGCTACACCGCCAGCGACATGATGCCCTATTCCAAGCGCATCAACCTGGGCGATTTCTCGCAGATATTCCAGGACAAGCAGGAAGACGCCGGGATCATCCCGTCCGAGTTTATCCGCCTGCTCGAACGCCGCACCAACCGCGCCAATTATGTGCGCGGCAGCGTGAAGGCGGTGGTGGATGCCTATGACGGCACGGTCACGCTCTACATCACAGATGAAACCGACCGCGTGCTGCAAACGTGGCGCAAGGCCTTCCCCGACCTGTTCCACCCCGTGTCGGAGGCAAGCCCGCAAATCCGCGCCCATTTCCGCTACCCGCAGGATCTCTTCAAGATCCAGTCGGTGATCTGGGCCAATTACCACATGCGCGCCAGCGATGCCTATTACACCCGCGAGGGCGCATGGCGCATCCCGCAGGATGCGGACTTCATCTCGCTGCGCCGCGAACGCGCCCGGGCCGAGCATGAACAGCGCAATCCCGATCTGCGCCCCTATTGGCTGCGCACCCGCTTCCCCGGCCTGTCATGCCCGAATTCGCCATCGTCCAGCCGTTCAGCCCCGAAAACCGCAACGTGCTGTCCGGCTATCTGGTGGGCGGCAGCGACAACGACCGGCTGGGAAAGCTCACCTCCTACAGCTTCCCGCCCGATGCCACCGTGATCGGCCCGTCGCAGGCGCAGGCGCGGATCGATCAGGACGAACGGATTTCCGCCTGGATGACGCTGCGGATGCAATCGGGTTCACGCGTATCGCGCGGCCGCCTGCTGGCCATCCCGCTGGATAATGCGGTGGTCTATATGCAGCCGCTGTTCGTGCAGGCCGACAAATCCAGCGTGTCCGAACTGCTCGGCGCGCAGCTCGCCAGCGTTCCCGAACTCAAACAGGTCGTCATCGTCTTCGGCGACCGCGTCCTCATGCGGCCCACCCTCAAGGAAGCCGTCGCGGCGCTGTTTGCCCAAGACGAGCCATCCGTCCCCGGACCCACCGAAGCAGCCACGGAAGAACAGACCAGCGAAAGCTAGTCGGAAAGGTGCCTTACAATGCTAACCGTCATCCTCATCCTGGCAATCGTGATCATCCTGGCCAGCCTCGTCGTGGCAGCGCTCAGGCGGCACGACAGCAACAACTATTTCGACCAGGACCGCCAGCCCTTCTATTCCGAGCCCGACCGGCTGGTGGAAGGCGGCCTGCTGTATTCCCAGAAGGATTACGAAACCAAGGAACAGCACACCTATACGGTGACCCCGGCGGGCGAGGCGGGCCTGCGCGCCTGGCTGCGCGAACCCGGCAACGATCCGGGTTTCCTGATGAAGAATTACGCCGGCATCGTGGAGCATCACGAACCCCGGCAGGTGGCGCAGGGCAGGCAGCCCATCCACCGGGCGCGCAAGGCCGAATACGAGCGGCTGGAGCAGCTGCTCGTGAACCGGCCCGAGTGGCGATACGCGCTGGCCGCCAGCCGGCTGGGCATCCGCTTCGAACGCGCCTGCATCCAGTTCTGGGACGATATCGCCGAAGAACATTCGGCCGATGAGAGAACCACCGGAAAGGAGGGCTGATCGCCATGCTTATCATCATCCTGATCATCGCCTGCATCTTCGTGCTGCTGGCCTATCTGGTCGTGACCGTGCGGCGGCACGACAAGCGCGCCTATGCCGACCGCGATCGCGATCCCTTCTACAGCGAGATGGCGCGGCTGGCCGCGGCGGGCCTTCTTTACGAAGAGGAAGAACGCAAGGTCGGGCGGCCTCGCCATTCCTTCATCGTCACCCCCGCAGGCGAAGCCGCCTTGCGGACATGGCTGCGCGAACCGGTGAACGATCCCGGCCTCCTGCGGCTCTATTTCGCCGGCATCGTGGGGCCCGCCGACGTGGTGGCGCTGGCCCGCGAACAGGCCGCCAAATGCCGCGAACGGCTGGAGAAATACGACCGCGTCGAAGACCTCTTCGGCCGCAAGCAGGGCTGGGACGAGGAGCGCGAACATCTCGCGCTGGGCCAGCGCTTCGAGAAATTCTGCCTCCACTTCTGGGAGAACCAAATCGGCCAGCCTCTGAACGCGCAGCTCTTCGCCGATGACGATGGAGAGAACGAACAGGATTCCCAATCCGGCGACGAAGACGAAGACGACGATGCAGAGAGCGGCGACGACACCGCTGAAGACAAGAAGAAGGACGAAAAGACCGACGACTGACACCCCCCAACAGCCTTTCGATCACAAACAGGAGAAAGCCATGACACGTCCGCAGAAACAGACCATCCATTCCCTCAGCTTCGCCTTGGCGCTTTGCCTCGCCGCCTGCGGGCAGCCCAGTTCGGCCGAACAAACGTCCGGCGGCGGTCAGGACGGCGGCGGTCAGTCAGCGGGCACTAGCAGCGCGCAGGACGATCCCCTGATCCGGCAGGACAGCGAAGTGACGCGCGAAACCAGCACGGCGGAAATCCTCCGCAAATCCGATGATACGGGCGCGCTGCAGGATGTGGGCGAGATCGAGACCTTCACCGGCGAAAGCGTCAGCCCCGATCCGGGCAAGGGCATTTACCAGAAGGGCCGCGGATCGACCGCGCGCATCCAGTCATCGGGCATGGGCAATGCCGCCGCCATCCGCCAGACCGACGATACGGGCGACGGGGCGGACGGATCGTCGGCCACCATCGCGCTGGGCAATGACAGTTCGCTGGCCAACAACAGCACTGCCTATATCGATCAGCGCGGCGACAAGGGCGTGGTCTCCATCAATCTGCAGGGCGATTCCAATTTCGCCTTCGGGCGGCAGCATGCCAATCTCGATGGCAGCGGCACCGGGGCGGAGCAGACCCACACGCTGGCGGGCAATGAACACCGCAGCGAGATTATCCAGACAGCCGAGGCCGCCACGGCGGATGTGACGCTGTCGCAAGGCACCGGCAGCACCGGGCTGGTGCGGCAGGCGCAGGCCGGGTCGAAGGCATCCATCGCGATCAAGAACGGGGCAGGCAGCCAGGGCAAGGTCGTGCAGGCGGGCAATGGCCGCGGCAACAATGCCGATATCGACATCGACGGGGCCAATAACGAAACCCAGATCACCCAGCGTTCCGACAGCGGGAGACAGGAAGGATCGGTTTCGCAAACGGGCGAAAAGTCCACGGTGCGGGTCGTTCAGGACGGGGCCGCGGGCAATGTATCCTCGGTCAACCAGAACGGCGCGGAAGGGTCCGCCACCATCCTCCAGGAACAATCGCCGGCCAACAAGGCGCAAATCGATCAGGAAGGCGCGGCCTCGCGCAGTCTCGAAGGCTCCATCCGCCAGACCGGATCGGGCGGGCAGAACGAAGCCGATATCGACCAGACCGGCAAAACGCATAGCGCGATCATCCGCCAGACCGGCAATGGCGGCGGCAGCGTGGCCGGGATCGACCAGTCGACCGACGGCACCGACGAGAACGAGGCGACCATCGAACAGACGGTCGACGCAAAATCGGGCACCGACAATGTCGATATCGATCAGGGCGGCAGCGCCAATCGCGCCAAGGGAACGCAGCGGCGCAGCAATGGCGCCACCGGCAGCAATATCAGCATCACCCAGCCGGGCGTGCGCGGGGTGGCCACGGTCGAACAGGACGGCCCATCGCTCAAGGGCCAGATCGACCAGAACGGCAATGCCAATGACAGCACCATCCGGCAAAGAGGGTCGGGCGGCAGTGCCGAAGCCTCGATCAAGACCGGCAGCGGGACCGACAACAATGCCGCCGAGATCAAGCAGAACAGCGGCGGCGTGATCGCGGCGATCGATCAGACCTCGGCCAATAATGGCGCCACGATCGAACAGACCAATCCCTCTCCCTCGCAAGGGACGGTGGAAGCCGATATCGATCAGGGCTCCGATGTGCAGAACAAGGCCATCATCCGCCAATCGGGCGCGGGCACGGTGCGCAGCGCCTCGCTCACGCAATCGGGGCGCGAGAACGAGGGCCGGATCGAACAATCGGGCCCCGGCAATGAAATCAACGCCACCGTCCAGATGGGCGGCAATCGCAATTCATTGCGGCTGATCCAGAATGCGCAGGGCGGCGGCTCGATCTCGGCCGAACTACAACAGGGCGGCGACGAGAACGAGATGACCTTCCAGCAAAAGGGCAGCGCGATCAGCGCCACGCTGGCGCAGGATGGGGACAGCAATGTGATGGACATCACCCAGACCGGCAGCGGCTATGACGTCAGCGTGCAGCAGAAGGGCAATAACAACACCTTCCGCATCACCTATTCGGGGCCGAGCGAGGGCGGCGGCGGCTATTCCATCGTCCAGAACGGCGGGGAAACACGCGATGGACAATAGGCTTCTCGCCGGTGCCCTGGGCTTGCTCACGCTTGCCGCGGCACCGGCCATGCCCGCCTGCGACAGTTTCGATGGCGCATTCTGCATTGATGCCGGGGCCGCCGACCGCGGTCTCGTCATCACCCGCACCGCCCGGATCGAATTCGAGACCCGCGATGACATGCTGCGCCTCAGGATCGAGGACCGGCAATCCGATGCGCATACGGTCCTGGATTTGCCCTTCGCGGGCCACACGCTGGCGAGTTCTTCGAACGACGGGAGCGGTTCGGATCCCGATCGTTAGCCTGCTCCCCTCATCCCCGCAGCCAGAGCGCGGGTTCGGTCGGGGGCGGCCCGATCAAGAGGGTGTTCGGCGCGATTTCCGGAACAGTTTTAACGGCGCCTTCGGGTCAGACCCCGGTCGATCCGAAGCCGCCCATGCCCCGCTCGGTAGTCGCGGAAAACTCCTCCACGACCTCCAGTTCGGGCCGCAAAATGGGCAGAAACACCAGCTGCGCTATGCGGTCACCGGGGTTGATGACCAGGCTGTCGCTGCCCGGCGGATTACGCAGCCAGGCGCTGATGAAAATCTCGTTGGTATAGTCGGCATCGATCGTCCCCACCGACTGTCCCAGCACCAGCCCCTTCTTATGCCCAAGCCCCGAACGCGCCAGCAAAAAGGCCACCACATTGGGGTCGTTCATCAGGATGGCGATGCCCGAGGGGATCAGGATCGGCTGTGCCTGCGGCTGGATCTCGAGCGGTTCCGGGATGCAGGCATACATGTCGATTCCTGCCGACATTTCAGTCTGATAGCGCGGAAGCCCCCATTCGTGCAGGCGCTCGTCGAGTATTTTCAGCTCTAGTTTTTTCATAATATACGTACTGCTGGCCCCGTGATTTTCAGGGGGACCCTGTGCCCCATCCTGCCGGTCGGGAGCAAGCGCAGATGCACTCTCCAGTGCCGCCCCCGCCGGTAAAGACGTGGGCGGGCCGAGGCTCAGTTGGGCTGAAGCTGCATCGCAAGACCGCCACCCGGCGCAAGCCTGACGGTGTAGCTGTCACCCTTGCGTACGGTAACGGTATCGTAGGCGATATCGTGGCGCTTTTCAGTCAGATAGGTCGCTTCCGGGCCATCCTTCCAGACCTTGGCGGTGTAGGCCTTGCCGTATTCGAGGAAGTCGAAATTCAGCTCCAGCGTACGCTCGGTCGCATCGTTGACGCCGCCGACATACCAGTCCTCGCTGTTGCGATCCTTGCGCGCGAAGATGGCGTAATCGCCCACCGCACCGTCGATCAGATGGCTTTCCGCCCAGTCTGCGGGCACCGCCTTGATGAATTCCAGCTCCCTGGGATGCGCAGCCAGGCTCTCCACGAAATCGGCCGCCATCTGGATCGGCGAATAGATCGCGAGGTAAAGGCCTAGCTGCTTGGCCAGAGTGCTGGCGATCGGATAATCCTGGTCCCCGACAAGCCCCAGCACGCCGGGCGTGTAGTCCATCGGGCCCGACAGGAGGCGGGTATAGACCAGCGTCGGTTCATGGTCCGGTCCGTTGGAGAAAGCGCCCCAGGCGTTGTATTCCTGCCCCTTGGCACCCTCGCGCGAAACCCAGTTCGGATAGGTACGGCGCAGGCCCGTGTCCTTCACCGGCTCATGCGGATTGACCGCGACATGGTTCTTCGCCGCTTCCTCGACCACGCGCAGATGGTGCTGCACCTGCCGCTGGCCATCGTGCCATTCGAAGATCTCGGTATCGCCCTCGCAAGGATCGGCGATGTCGGCATTGCAGGAGATGACCCCGCCCGCATCGGCCACGTAACCGGTCTTGACCCAGTCGACGCCCAGATCGCCATAAAGCTTCATCGCGTCGGCAAGCTGCTCTTCATAGACCTTGATGTTGCCGCCGGTTTCGTGGTGGCCAATCAGGCGCACGCCTTTTTCACGGGCGTAATCAGTCACTTCCTTGAGATCAAAATCGGGATAGGCCTGTGTGAAGCTGTAATCGCGCCCATTGCCGAACCAGTTTCCGTCCCAGCCCACGTTCCAGCCTTCGATCAGCACGCCGCGGAAACCGTTTTCGGCAGCGAAGTCGATATACTGCTTGGCCCGTTCGGTCGTCGCGCCGTGGCGGTCGCCCGAAGCCCAGGTCCATTTGTTGGAGATCATGCCCCACCAGATGCCGATGTATTTGCCCGGCTCCACCCAGCTGACATCGCCCAACTTGTTGGGTTCGTTGAGGTTGAGATCGATATCGCTCTCGACCAGACCTGCCGGTCCGTCGCTGATGCGGATCGTGCGCCAGGGCGTGGTAAAGGCACCTTCGCGGACGACCTTCGCCCCGCGGCTCGACGGGGCGAGCGAGGCGCGGAAGCGCGTGCCTTCCATGCGCCGCAGCCACATGCCCGAATAATCGACCAGCGCGGCCTCGTGAAAGGCCAGGTGCGTGCCATCCTGCAACCGCACCGTCATCGGCGTATGCGCGGTGGAGACGCCGGTGATGGGCGTTTCATTGTAAAGATATTCGTAGCGATTGAAGTCCCCGCCCGGGATCCACCACGCCTTGCCGCCCTCTGCAGCTTCGGGCGCGATGGCGAATTCGGTCAGCTCTTCGGCAATCCGCGCCACCGGCATTTCGGCGCTTTCCGGGAATTCGTAGCGGAAGCCGATCCCGTCGTCGAACACGCGCATGCGCACCGTCAGCGCGCGCTTGCTGGTTTCGCGGGCCTCACGGAAGGTGACGGAGAGTTCGTTATGATGGTCGCGCACAAAGCGGCGTTCACCCCAAGGCTGCTCCCACGTATCGTCGTGGCTGGCGCGGGTCTCTGTTTCGACCTGGAAATTTCGGCGCATGGGTTCGGCGTCGGTAAAGATGAAGCCCAAATCGCTCTCCGCGATCAGCGCTTCGCCATCGCGTGTCACGCGGTAGAAGGGCACGCCGTCCCCATCGACATCCAGTGTCACCACGGTCCGGCCGTCGGGCGAAGCGACATCTGCGGCAAAGGCAGGCAATGCCGTCGTGCCGAGCAACGCGGCCAGCGAGCAACCGAGCGCGCGGCGCATCATACCCGCACCACCAGGGCTGCGTAGGGTCCGAGACCGGCCGACTGAACCGAGTTGACGCTGCATAAAGTTTCTCCTTGGGGAATTTCGATACTGTCGATGGGTTCGGGCGAAAGGTTGAACAGGCACACGACGTGCTCGCTACCGTCCGATCCATGGTGAGTTCGTTCGAGGCGCAGCAGCGCACCGTCAGCCTTGCAGGCGCTTACACTGCCCAGACGCAGCGCAGGCGAGGCTTTGCGCAGCGCGATGATCTGGCGCGTGAATGCGAGGAGCGAGTTCGGGTCGGCGTCTTGCCGGTCCACAGAGCGCGCGACATTCTCTTCGCCCAGCGGCAGCCATGGGGTTTCCGCACCGAAACCGCCTTGCGGCGCGTTTTCCCACGGCATCGGCGTGCGTGCGCCATCGCGTGACAGGGTGAGGGGCCAATTGGCGATGGCTTCCGGATCCTGCAGCTGTTCGAAGGGAATATCGACTTGCGTGAGGCCGAGCTCTTCGCCCTGATAGAGGATAATATTGCCGCGCAGACTGGCGAGTAGCAGCATCTTCATCCGCGCAAAGAGATCGCGGTCTTTGGGTGCGCACCAGCGCGAGACGGCACGCGGCGCATCGTGGTTTTCGAACGCCCAGCTCGGCCAGCCCAAGCCTTCCTCGTCGGGCCATTCGGCGAGGGCTGCGCAGACGAGGCTTGGCGTCAAGCGGTCGGCATAAAGGAAGTTGAACCCATAGGCGGAATTGAGGCGATTATCGCCTTGGGTGAACGCTTTCATTTCCGCTTCGGCATCGTCTCCGCCGACTTCCGCGACCGTGAAAATCGCGTCATATTCCTCTGTAACTGCGCGAATACGCTCGATAAATCCGGGAATGTCGGGATGCGACATATTGTGGATCTTGCGCTGGAAATCGAAGGGCCGCGTGCGTTGGCGATCGGTTGGCGGAGCGGGCGGATTGTCGCGCAACTGGGGGTCGTGCATCGCGAAATTGAGCGCATCGATGCGGAAGCCGTCGACGCCGCGATCGAGCCAGAAACGCGCGACGCCAAGCAGCGCGTCCTGCACATCGGGATTATGCCCGTTGAGCTGCGGCTGGCAGTTCAGGAAATTGTGCAGGTAATATTGCCCGCGGCGTGCATCCCAGGTCCAGGCGGGGCCGCCAAAGACCGATTGCCAGTTGGATGGCGGCGTGCCGTCGGGTTTGGCATCGGCCCAGACATACCAGTCGCTTTTCGGATTATCGCGGCTGGCGCGGCTCTCCACGAACCAGGGATGCTCATCCGAGGTATGAGAATAGACCTGATCTATCAGTACCTTGAGGCCCAGCTCATGCGCGCGGGCGATCAGCGCGTCGAAATCGGCCAGCGTCCCGAAGATCGGATCGACGTCGCGATAATCGGAAACATCGTAGCCGAAATCTTTCATCGGGCTGGTGAAGAAGGGGGAGATCCAGATGGCGTCGACGCCGAGCGAGGCGACGTGATCGAGGCGGCTGGTGATGCCCGGCAGGTCGCCGATCCCATCGCCATTGGCGTCCATGAAGCTGCGCGGATAGATCTGGTAGATGGCCGCACCGCGCCACCATAACACCTTGTCTTGCTGAGCTTTTTCTGCGTCTGCGGTAGTCATTTCGAGGCTTGCCATCACTTGTCGCCCAGCTCGCAAATGGCCCATCCGAAGGCAGGCAGGGTAAGGCTGATGCTGCCCGGCGCGGCGGGCGTGGCGGGGCAATCACCAGCCAGAGAAACGAGGCTTTTTGTTCCGGTTTCAGTCCCGAACACCCTCTTGATCGGAGTGTTCGAGGTGTTGAACGCTGCCAGAACACGCTGGCCGCTTTCTTCGTCATACCGCTCCACCGCCAGCAGGCCGGGGCCTTCGTGATCGAAGGCGCGGATGGTGGTCAGCCCCCGGCGCAAGGCCGGCGAGGCAGTGCGCATTGCGGCGAGGTCACCGATCAGCTGGTAGAGCGGATGCGAAGTGTCGAAATTGTCGCCGGCCGTGGTGGCATCGGTGCCAAGCAGGACATTGTCATTATAATCCGCAACCCGGCTTTCGAACATGTCCTCACGCGAAAGCTGGTCGTTGCCGTCGGAGATGAAACCCTGCTCGTCACCGTAATAGACGGTCGGCACGCCGCGCAGGGCGAACATCATCACATGGCCGAGCTTGGTGCGCGCCAGCAGTTCGTCGGTGTCGTCCGTCTCCGCATAATCGCGCAGGAACATGGAGAAGCGCCCGAAATCGTGATTGCCGAGGAAGGTCGGCAGGCCGGTCGCGGTCTTGGCGCCGCCGGGATAGATCACGTCCTGGCTCAGAAATTCGGCCATGATGGCCGGGCTTTCCTTGCCGCTGGCGACCAGCTGGGCCGCCTTGGCGAAACCCATGTCGAGCGCATAGGGCAGCCCCGCTTCCGTCATGATGCGGGCGGCAGTCATCGCATCGGGCGATTGGTAGGCGATTTCGCCGAAGATATGGAAGTTGGGAATGCCGCGCGCTTCGGCGCGCTCGAGCATGGCGGGCACGAAAGCCTGCCAGAACTCAGGGTTCACATGCTTGGCGGTATCGATGCGGAAGCCGTCGATACCGTACTGGTCGATCCAGTTACCGAAGATGTCGATCATGCCCGCCACCACGCGCGGATGCTCGGTAAACAGATCGTCCAGCCCGACGAAATCGCCATCGACCGCGCTTTCGCCGATCCAGAAGGTATCGCCGCGATTGTGGTAATAGATCGGATCGTTGAGCCAGGCGGGCACTTTCACATCGCGCTCCGCCTCGGGCACCACAGGGGTATAGGCAAAAGTCGGATCGGTCAGCTTCGCCCAGTTTTCGGGGCTGGGATCGGCCGGGTCGAAGCCCTTGTTGATCCGTTCCCCATCCACGCCGCCGCGGGTGGAATAGGGATATTCGCCCTTGCTGCGATAATCGTAAGTGTCTTCGGCAAAGCGGATCACATCGGCAGTGTGGTTGGCGATGATGTCCATATAGACCTTCATCCCGCGCGCATGGGCGGCGGCCACGAAGGCGGCGAATTCATCATTTGTGCCGAAATGCGGATCGACCTGCGTGAAATCGGTCACCCAGTAACCGTGATAGCCCGAACTGAAGCTGCCCGGATTGCCGGGATCGCCCTGCACCGGCTTGTTCTTGAAGATCGGCGCGAACCAGATCGCGGTGACGCCCATGCCCTGGATGTAATCGAGCTTTTCGGTCAGCCCCTTCAGATCGCCGCCGTGATAGAAGCCCTTGTGCGAAGGATCGAAGCCGCTGACCAGCGGATCGTCGGCATAGCCGCCCAGATCATTGGTGGTATCGCCATTGGCGAAGCGATCAGGCAGGACGAAATAGATCACCTCGTCTTCAACCCCGCGTTCGCGGAAGCTGTCCGTTTCCGGCTGCTGGGCGAAGCCGGGCGTGCTGGCGAGCAGCGCGGCGGCAAGGGATAGGGTGAAACGTTTCATCAGGCCGTCTCCTTGGTGGCGGCGGGTCGGTTGGCGGTCTGCGGCATGCAAGTAGCGCGCAGGAACTGGGCATGGCCGGGCATGGTGCCGACCGTTTCCGCGATGTCGCTTTCGATTCCCGCCAGCAGCCGTTCGAGGGCGGCCGGGTCGAGCGCATCGGCATTGGGATGAGTGGCGCGCGGCAGGATGCCCTGCCCCAGCAGGACCTGCGTCCAGCCCGCTTCGGTAAACAACTCGTCATGCTCGCGGCTGAGATAGCCGGTACTGCGGAACAGCTCGATCCGTGTCGCAAGGCTGGCGGGCAGATCCATCGCCCGGGCGCGGTCCCAGAAGGGTTCGCCGCTGCGTTCATTGGCGGCATAATGCAGGATCAGAAAATCGCGGATGGCCGACCATTCGAAACCCGACTGGCGATTGAATTCAGCCGCCATCGCAGCTTCCATCCCGGGGCGCGGCAGCATCGAAAGAAAACGCGCAATGCCCGACTGGATCAGGTGAATACTGGTCGATTCCAGCGGCTCCATGAACCCGGCGGCAAGGCCGAGTGCAAGGCAATTCCCGCTCCATGGAGCGCGCCGCATGCCGGTGGTGAAGCGCATCGTCCTGGGATCGCCCAGCGGCTCCCCGTCGAGATCGGCGAGCAGCTGCGCCTCTGCCTCGTCATCGGCCAGATAATCGCTGCAATAGACCAGCCCGTTGCCGATCCGGTGCTGCAACGGAATGCGCCATTTCCAGCCCGCCGTGTGCGCCGCAGCGCGAGTATAGGGGGTGAATTCTCCGCCGGTCTTGCAGGGCACGGCAATCGCCCTGTCGCAGGGCAGCCAGTGGCTCCAGTCCTCGAAGCCTTGGCCCGGCATGTCGCCTGCCAGCAAACCGCGAAAGCCGGTGCAGTCGATATAGAAATCGGCTTCGATCCGCCGACCGCCATCGATTACGAGCGCGGCGATATCGCCGCTTTCCCCATCCCGTTCGACCGTCTCGATCCGGCCTTCGATCCGGGTTACACCGCGCGTCTCGGCAAAGCGGCGCAAGAAGGCGGCATAGAGCGTGGCGTCGAAGTGATAGGCCCAGGGCATGTCGGGCTGCGGCGCCTTGTCCGCCGGCCACATCTGCATTCTGCCTGCGCGCGCGGCGGCTTCGTTGAGCGAATAGGCGCCGAAATCCTTGGCACTGCCCAGTTCGCGCCCGCGCAGCCAGAGATGGTGGAAGGGCAGCAGCCCCGCCCCGGCCCCGACATTGCCGAAGGCGTGCATGTAGCTGGTGCCGGCCTTGCGCCAGCCGTCGAATTCAATGCCGAGCTTGAAGGTGCCCTTGGTCTCGCGCAGGAATTCCGCCTCGTCGATCCCCAGCCCGCGATTGAACAGGCGGATTTGCGGGATCGTGGCCTCGCCCACGCCCACCGTGCCGATGGCATCGGATTCGACCAGCGTGACCTTGCAGGCCGTCAGCCGGGCCAGCCCAGCAGCCGCCATCCATCCGGCGGTCCCGCCCCCGGCAATGGCGACATTGAGCGGCGCAGCGCTGCCGTTTGTGGTGGGTGAGGAAGTCTGCATCACGGCCATGATCTTATCCGGTCCCCGCGCCCTTGTCCGACGCAAGCGTCAGCAAGGGCAAGGGGTATCGGCAAGCCAGGCAGCGGGGATGGCGGTTGCTGGTGCATGATCCGCCATCCCGCCCCGTGCATCAGAACTTGTAGGTGAAGCCTGCGAGGAAGCGGCGCCCGTAGCTCTGGTAATCGACCACCTGATTGCGGTTCTCACCCACTGAAACGAAGGGCTGGTCGGTCAGGTTCTGGCCCTGGATATAGAGCGAGAGACCATCGAGCGCGCTGCCGGGCTGGAAATCATAGCCGATCTGCGCATCGATGATCGTTTCGTCCAGCGCGGTACGCCGTGTGGGCGATCCGCCAAAGCCGGTGAAATCACCCAGGAAGCTGGAACGATAGCGCGCGCTTACACGGGTGTTAAAGCCAGCCTTTTCGAAATAGGCCGTCCCGTTGACCACCCACTTCGAATAGCCGGGGATCTCCGTTTCGTTGCCGTCCGGATCTTCGATCTTGGTCTTGGTATAGCTGGCACCGCCGGTGATGCCGAAGCCGTCCAGCGCGGGGGTAAAGGTGGAGAACGGCAGGGTCACAGCCAGTTCCGCACCGTAGAGATCGCCGCCGCCGGTATTGGTCGGCGCTTCCAGCGTGCCAATGGCAGGCAGGTTAGGATAGGCATCCGCCCCGGTGGGGGTGGGGAAACCCGTATAATCATAGCCGAAGCGGCCGTTGAAGACGTAGCTCTTGATGTCCTTGTAGAACAGCTGGAGCGCCACGACGCCGCCGGTGCCGAAGTACTTCTCGATGTTGAAATCGACCGCATTGGCCCGATAGGGGCGCAGCGCCGGATTGCCGCCGCTGCCGCGGATGAGGCCGCCGGGCACGGTGGCATCGATGCCGTAATCGATCGACACGCGTGTATCGTCGAGCCGGGCCCGCATGATTTCGCGCGCTGCGGCGACACGGAAGACCCAGTCGCTATCGAGCCGCAGCGACAGGTTGGCGCTGGGCAGAACGTCCCAGTAATCGTCGCCCAGCGTACGCTGCTCGGGGCCGGTTTCAGGGAAGATGAAACCGGTCGACTTCTGAACCGTGTTGATCGCCTGCACGCCGACATTACCAGTGATCACGCCGGCGCCGACTTCCTGCTCCAGATTGGTCTGCAGGTACATGGTCATCAGATCTTCGGCGACCGTGTAGCTCTTGCTCAGCACGTCATTCGCTGCACCGGGGCCGGTCACCACGCGCGGTTCGAGCACCAGCACGCCGTCGGCGATGAGATCGCGTGCATCATAGCTGACGATCGGGCCGAGACCCAGATAGGTGAGGTCGGTCGAGCGCTGAAGATATTGCGAGGGGATCGCCACTTCGGTCGCCCCGCCCGGCAGGCGGACGAAGGCTTCGTCGGGCGTCAGACTCTTTTCGCGGGTGGTGTAGTTCATGCCGAACTGCACGCTGCGCAGGAAGCTGTCCGACTGGAGTTCTTTCGCAACTTCGACGCGGTACTGGAACAGCTCGTCTTCGACGATGCGGTTGTTCGAATAGCCGGCCTGCACTTCGCTGCCACCCCAGCCGAGCGGATCGGTCAGGAAGATCTGCGAAGGATCGCTGTAGTCGAGCGAGGAATCGAAGACCGTGCCCTTGTCGCCCGAGGTAAAGTCGATGGTCGCACCCGCACCTTCGCCGGTTACGGGGCCGTTATAGCCGGTGCCCGAATAGCTTTCGAGGCTCAGCTCGTTGCGGTCGGTGCGCGAATAGCCGAAGTCGAAGAATGCGCTCCAGCCGTCATCGCCTTCCCAATTGGCGTTGAAGCCGCCCGAATAGAGATCGGCCTTGCGCTGGAAGATGTCGTTGCGGATGACGCCCCGGACATTGTCGAACCGGCCCGCGGCAACGAGGCCGTCCTCGACCGTGGCGCTTGCGGGATCGAAATCGGCGTTCAGATCGCCGCCATAAGCCAGCGGCAGTTCGAGGCCGCGCTTGGACTGGTCGTCGTCGAAGTTCGAATAGAAGGCATCCAGCGTGAAGGTCAGCTGCGGCATCGGCTGGTATTGGACCGTGCCGTTGATGCCGAGGCGCTTCAGCTGAGTGGAGGTGACGTAGGATTTCGACCCGCCGATCAGCGCGGCGTCCTGCCCGCCGACATCGACCGTGTCATAGCCCCAGGCGTTGAATTCCTGCAGCTGGTACGGCTCGTCGACATAGGATGCGGCGATGGAGATGCCTAGCGTATCGTCGGCGAACTGGTCGACATAGGTGCCGTTTACACGATAGCCGAATTCCTTCGACCCTGCATTGAGGGCACCGATATCCGCCCATGACCCGCGCGCGCCGACGGCGATGATACGCTCGCCGGTTTCGAGCGGGCGAATGGTGCGGATATCGATGGTGCCAACCAGGCCCTGGCCCACAAGGGAGGCGGTGGGAGATTTGTAGACCACGACCTGGTTGACGATTTCGGACGGATACTGGTCGAGCTCGACCGAGCGGTTGTCGCTCGTGGTCGTCTGCTCGCGTCCGTTCAGAAGGGTTTGCGAGAAATCCGGGCCGAAGCCGCGGATGGCCACCACATTCGCGCGGCCGTTGAGGCGCTGCGCGGTGAGGCCGGGAAGGCGGGCGATTGATTCGCCGATCGATGCGTCGGGCAGCTTGCCGATGTCTTCAGCAGTGATCGATTCGACGATCTGTTCGGACAGCTTCTTTTCCGCGACCGCGCTTTCGAGGCTGGCGCGGAAACCGGTGACGACGATCACATCGTCGGCCGCATCGGGATCGCTGACCGGCTGGCCTTCGTCCACCTGCTCGGGCGTTACAGGCTGCGTGCCTTGCGCAAAGGCTGCGGCCGGGATCATCCCACCAGCCAGCGCCAGAGTTGCGGTGAATGCGGAAATGCTAATTCCGCTGCGAAGCGTGTCGCGAAGTGCCATCGGTATACCCTCTCCACTGCCAGCCAATACGGGCCGGCCATACGTTTCTTCGAGGGAGTGACCGGTGCGCCGGCCTCCCTCGTTCGGGGCCCGATACGCCCGAACTCTGCCACTTCGGAAGAGAGCATACGTATGTTATGCTATACTTGCGCCCGGAATTAACGGCTGGTTCGCCCGCCCGTGGCAAGGGCCGCAAAGTTGCCAGACGCAGCGTTAGGGCCTAGCGCGAACCGGCCTTGCGAAAGGCTTTCTACGAGCCGCCGGATGGCGGAGAGGAGTGACTGTGGGGCGCGCACCAACCGGACGGCCGACCAGCTTCGACATCGCGTATCGCGCTGGCGTCTCGCAGCCCACCGTGAGCCGTGCCCTGCGCGGCGAAAAGTCGGTGAGCGCCGAAACCCGCGCCAAGATCGAGGCCATCGCCGCCGAGCTCAATTACACGGTCGACAAGAACGCCAGCTCGCTGCGGTCCCAGCGATCGAACACCATCGCGTTGCTGTTTTTCGAAGACCCGACCCCTGATCGCAGCATGATCAATCCCTTTTTCCTCGCCATGCTGGGATCGATCACCCGCGCCTGCGCCGATCGCGGCCTGGACCTGCTGATATCGTTCCAGAAAATGGAGGATGACTGGCATGTCCGCTATCAGGACAGCCACCGCGCCGACGGGCTGATCCTGCTCGGCTATGGCGATTACACGCTCTATCGCGAACGGCTGGACCAGCTGGTCCGGCAGGGAACGCATTTTGCCCGCTGGGGCTCGGTCTCCAACGATGCGAGCGGGGTCACGGTGGGCACGGACAATCACGCCGCCGGGCGGCTGGCGGGCCGCCACCTGATCGAGAACGGACGCAGCCGGATCGCCTTCCTCGGCCATGCGGACGAGCATTATCCCGAATTCCACGGCCGGTATCTCGGCCTGACCACGGCGCTCGAAGAAGCAGGCCTTTCCCCGGACAAGCGCCTCCAGTTCGATGCCATCACCACCGAGGAAGCGGGCTACGATGCCGCCCGCGCCCTGCTCGCCAGCGGCACGCCATTCGATGCGATCTTCGCCGCCAGCGATTTGATTGCGATCGGCGCGATGCGCGCGCTGGCCGAGGCCGGACGCACTGTGCCCGGCGACATCGCCGTGGTCGGCTTCGACGATATTCCCGCCGCCAGCCTCACCACCCCGCCGCTCACCACCGTGATGCAAGACATCACGGGTGCGGGCGCAGCCCTGGTCGAAACCCTGATCGCCCAGATCGACGCACGCGAAACCGCGCCGCGAAAACTGCCCGGAAAGCTGGTGGTTCGCGCCTCCAGCGGGGCCGGCGAAGCATAGACCACATTCGTATGCGGCCTTGCCGCCCCCGCCGCTTCATGCGAGCCGGGCGAAATTCATCCGAGCGGGCGTAAAGACCTCAGCCGGATGCGGACGAGGACATAATCCATGACACATGCGCTCACCGAAAAACCGCGCCAGAGTTTCCGCGGCCTGTGGAACATGAGCTTCGGCTTCTTCGGTATCCAGATCGGCTTCGTGCTGCAGAACTCGAACATGAGCCGCATTTTCCAGACCGTGGGCGCATCGCTCGACGATCTGCCGGCGCTGTGGATCGCGGCCCCGCTGACCGGGCTGATCGTTCAGCCCATCGTGGGCCATCTGTCGGACAAGACCTGGAATCGCTTCGGCCGCCGCCGCCCGTATTTCATGACCGGCGCCTTGCTGGCCGCGCTGGCGCTGTTCCTGATGCCGTTCGCACCGGCCTTCGCCGCGCCGCTGGTATTCGCGGCGGGATTGCTATGGCTGCTCGACGCCAGCCTCAACATCGCGATGGAGCCTTTCCGCGCTTTCGTGGGCGACATGCTCGACAGCTCCCAACACGCCACCGGTTATGCCGTCCAGACAGCCTTCATCGGCGCGGGCGCGGTCGTTGCGGCGATCTTCCCCTGGCTGCTCGGCCATCTCGGAGTGAGCAATCTGGCCCCGGCAGGCGAAATTCCCGACACGGTGCGGTGGAGCTTCTGGGCCGGCGGCCTCGCCCTGTTCGCGGCCATCGGCTGGACCGTTTTCACCACGCGCGAGTATTCGCCCGAAGAAATGGCCGCTTTCGAGGCCTCACGCGCAACCGAGACGGCCCAGCCCGTTTCCGCACTGGCCGAAAAAGGCTTCGGATCGGCGCTGATCTGGCTGGCGCTGGGGGCAGGCATTGCGCTGGTCGTCGCTCCGCTGGGGCTGGAGAAGGAAATCTACCTGCTCGGCGCGCTGTTGGCGATTTACGGCGTGTTGTCCGCGATCGCCATCTCGCTCGCCAAGCGGGGCCGCTCGACCAATATGCTGTCCACCATCGTGGGCGATTTTGCCGGCATGCCCGAAACGATGAAGCGGCTGGCGCTGGTGCAGTTCTTCAGCTGGTCGGCGCTGTTCGTGATGTGGATCTATTCCGGGCCGATCGTGTCGCAATATTTCTATGGCAGCGCCGATCCGACCACCCCCGCCTATAACGAAGGCGCGAACTGGTGGAATTTGATCTACACCGTCCAGAACGGCGTCGCCGCAGTGGCCGCGCTGGTCCTTCTGCCCCGGCTCAGCAAGCGGATCGGCAAGGCGAAGACGCATATGGTCTGCCTTCTGGCAGGTGCTCTGGGTTTCCTCGGCTATTTCGTCCTCCGCGATCCGAACCTGCTGATCGTGTGCGAAGTGCTGCGGGGCGTTGCCTGGGCCTCGATCCTGGCGATGCCCTACGCGATTCTGGCCAGCAGCCTGCCGCAGGCCAAGCTTGGCATCTACATGGGGCTGTTCAACATCTTCGTCGTGCTGCCACAGCTTCTGGTGGCCACGGTGATGGGTTCGATCATGAAGGCGCTGTTCCCGGGCGATCCCATCTGGACGATGCTGTTCGGCGCGGCAGTGTGGACCATCGCCGCCTTCGCCATGCTGCGCGTTCGCGACGTGTAAGGCCCGCTGACTGCGCGCGCGTCAGCCTTGCGAGGCTGACGCGGTTTGGGAGCGATCCCGCTGCACAACTAAACTAGCGAAGTAAGCGTCCGCCCTGTCAGGCAGACGCGTCGCCGGGCGTGGCAAGCGCTTCTGCAGCACGGCGGACCAGTTCGCGGGCCACCTCTTCCTTCGGCATTTCGACCAGGCTTTCGACGCCCCCGGGGGTGACGATATGGACCTGATTGAGGTCGCCGCCCATCACGCTTTCGCCTTCGGCGCCCGAAACATTGTTCGCAATGATCCAGTCTGCGCCCTTGCGCTTGCGCTTGGACTTGGCGTTTTCGACCACGTTCTCGGTCTCGGCGGCGAAGCCGATCAGGAGCTGCGGACGTTTGCGCCCGGCGGCCACGGCGGCGAGGATATCTGGGTTTTCGGCCAGAATGAGTGCGGGCGGCGCACTGCCGCGCTTCTTCATCTTTTCGGCGGCGACGTGGCGGCTCTTCCAGTCTGCCACGGCGGCAACCATGAAGGCCGCATCGGCGGGCAGCGCATTGCGTACTTCTTCCGCCATGTCTTCGGCGGTTTCCACATCGATCCGGTCCACGCCCACCGGCGTCGGCAGATGGACTGGCCCGGCAACCAGCGTAACGCGGGCCCCGGCGGCGGCAGCCATGGCTGCAATCGCGAAGCCCTGCTTCCCGCTGGATCGGTTGGCGATGTAGCGCACCGGATCAATCGGCTCGCGAGTCGGCCCGGCGGTTACCAGCACATGCTTGCCGTAGAGCGGGCGATGCTCCGGATTTTCGTCGAAAATAGCCTGACCATAAAGCGGATCGGCAGAAAGCGCCGCTCCATGATCGGCATGGGCGATGTCCCCGGGCATGGGCTGCGGCGCAGCGCGTTCATCCTGCCGGGCAACGGTGTGGTTGATTGCTTCGCGGTCGGTCGGCGGTGCAGCGGCTGCCCCGCCCTTCTTGGCCAGAAGCGGCCCCCCGAAATCGGGTTTGAATTCGGTTTCCTGAAATTCCGATTCGTCGAAATCGGGTTCCTCGAACTCGCTTTCATCGAAATCGCGCTCTTCGTCCTCTGCGCCGCGCGATTCGGTGCTGCGGGGAATGATCGCGTTGAGCAGGCTGCCAAGACCGGACCCACTGCTGGAGCTGTCCTCCTCGTCATATTCATCCTCGTCCGCGCTATCATCGGCATAAGCCGAGGGCGCAGGCGCCGCGAGCTGCGGGGCAGGCGCAGCGAGTTCGGGAAGATCAATATCGAGATCGAGCGCCTCCGCGATGGCCTGCAGGATGACGGGCGGTTCGGGCAGACGGCCGGGGCCGAATTCGCCGCATGCCATCGCGCCTTCGTCCGGCTCCATCACGGTGACGCCTGCCTGCCGCAGCCAGTCGGCATTGCGCTGGGTGGCCGAATGCTCCCACATGCGAACATTCATGGCGGGTACGGCGATAACCGGCTTGTCGGTCGCGAGGATCAGGGTGGTTGCCAGATCGTCGGCGATGCCGGCGGTCATTTTCGCCAGCAAATCGGCCGTGGCAGGGCAAACCACCACCAGATCGGCCTGCCGCGAAAGCTGGATATGGCCCATCTCGACTTCGTCCTTGAGATCGAAGAGCGAGGTATAGACCTTGTTTTCCGAAAGTGCGGCCAGCGCCATCGGGGTGACGAACTGCTGCCCGCCTTCGGTCAGCACGCAGGTAACATCCCCGCCCGCCTTGCGGATGAGTCGCACGAGTTCGCAGCTCTTGTAGGCGGCGATGCCGCCCCCGATCACGAGCAGGATCTTCGGGCCGCTCACGCGCCCAAATCCGCGGTTTTCGTGGTGCGCGGCGTCAGCGGCGCGAACCGGCTGGTGAAATCCCATTGCGTCATTGATGCGCTTGCTAGCGCCCCCCGTCCGTCATTGCCAGCACGCAAAAGCGTGACATTCCTGCGCACACTTGCCAGCCTATGGTTTAGAAAACGGTAATGCAGAGGGCCTTCAATGCAATTCATCCTCCTCGTCCTGCTGGCGCTGGGCGCTATTCTCGACCTTTTGCTCGGTATCAGCTTCTTCATCGACCCCGCCGGAGCGGGCGCGGATTTCGGACTGCAATCGCCCACGCCCGAGGGGCTTTCCGCCATGCGCGGGGATTTTACCGCCTTCTTCTGGCTGGCCGCACTGTGCATGGAGTGGACGGCCTGGAAGCGGCGCGCCGACATGCTGTGGCCCGCGCCTGCCCTGTTCACCATCACCTTTAGTGGGCGGCTGGTGAATCTGGTCGCGGTCGGCGCGTATGACGGATGGTGGCAGCCGATGATCGTGGAAGCGCTGCACGTCATCGTGATGGTGATGGCTATCAAATTGCTGCCCTATGGCAGGGTCAGCCCAGCAGGCCCTGTGTAAGCGCGGCCCACGCGCCGAGCCCGCCGGCACCCGCGGCGACGAGATAGCCTAACCAGCCGCGGCCCTTCTGCATGCGTTCGCGGCGTTCCCAGATCAGCTCGACCTTGGGCAGAGGCGGAGCTTCGGGCGCCCCGCCCTTGGGCGGGAAGCGTTCCTCGATGCGGCGCACCAGCGCGGGGATGCCCAGCAGCGTTTCGGTATCTTCGCGAATACGATTGGCAATCGCGGCTTCGGGGCCCAGTTCGTCGCGAATCCAGTTGCGCACGAAGGGGGCGGACACGTCCCACATATTGATCTTGGGGTTGAGCTGGGTGGCGATGCCTTCGACCATCACCATCGTCTTTTGCAGCAGCAGCAGATGCGGTTGGGTCTGCATATCGAAATCGCGGGTGATGGCGAACAGCCCGTCGAGCATCTGGCCGACGCTGAGTTCGCTCACCGGCTTGCCGCGCATTGGTTCGCCCACCGCCCGCAGTGCCGTCGCGAATTCGTCGACATTGTGATAGCTCGGTACATATTGCGCCTCGAAATGGATTTCGGCCACGCGTTTGTAATTGCCCGTGGTCAGGCCGTAGAGGATTTCCGCCAGCCACATGCGCGCCTGCCGGTCGATCCGGCCCATGATGCCGAAATCAATCGCAGTGATGGTGCCATCGGGTTTCACGAACAGATTGCCCTGATGCATGTCGGCGTGGAAGAATCCGGCCGAAATCGCCTGTTTCAGGAAGGCGAGTACGAGACGGCTGGACAGTTCGTCCATGTCGTGCCCCGCCGCGATCAACGCTTCGGTATTGCTGATTTTGATCCCGTCGACCCAGTCGACAGTCATCACCCGGCCATTGGTCCGGTCCCAGTCGATGCCGGGAATCTCGTATTTTTCCGTGCCGACCATGTGCTCGGCCAGTTCGGACGCACTGGCGGCTTCCCGCCGCAGGTCCAGTTCGCGTAGCGTCCAGCGCTTGAAATTGGCGATGGTCAGGCGCGGACGCAGGCGTGCGGCCTCGCCGCCGAAACTTTCCAGATGGGCTGCGGCCCATTCGTAAGTATCGATATCCTTCGCGAACCGTTCGCGAACGCCGGGGCGCAGGACCTTGACGGCGACTTGCCGGCCTTCGGTCGTCACTGCCCGGTGCACCTGAGCGATCGACGCCGCTCCCACCGGTTCGGGATCGAATTCGGACCAGAGATTTTCCAGCGGCTGTTCGAAACTCGCTTCGATGCTCTGGCGGATGTGTTCGAAAGGTACAGGCGGCAGATTGTCCTGCAGGCTCAGCAAGTTCTTCGCCGCTTCCTCGCCCACAAGATCGGGCCGTGTCGCCAGCGTCTGGCCGAGCTTGATGGCCGCCGGGCCGATTTCGCGAAAGGCGCCTGCGTAGTCGGGCTCCTTCGGCTGGATCGTGCCGAGGCGCGCAATCCGCGCCAGGCGCTTAACCGGTGCGGGGGTGTTCGGATCACCTTCGATCCCGCGCAAGGCGCCATGGCGCGCAAGCGTGCGGCCCCATTTCAACAGCCGCCAGATATGCGTTGCGGGTTTGGCCACCCTAGACTTTCCACCCCGAATGGATGTTCACCGCGCCGCCGAGGATTTTCTCCACCCGCGTGTTCGCAAAGCCCGCATCGCGGATCATCGCCTCGAATTCGGGCGGCTTGGGGAAGCGGCGGATCGATTCGGCGAGGTAGCGATAGCTCTCCTCGTCATTGGCGATGGCCTTGCCGATCTTGGGCATCAGCTGGTGCGAATAGAGGTCGTAGACTTCCTTGAATCCGGGCCAGTCGGTCTGGCTGAATTCCATGCAGTAGAACCGCCCGCCGAACTTCAGCACGCGGTGCGCCTCGCGCAGGGCCTTGTCGATGAAGGTCACGTTCCGGATGCCGAAGACGATGGTGTAGGCATCGAAGGTGCGGCTTGAAAAGGCCAGTTCCTCCGCGTTCTGGCGCGACCAAACAAGGCCGTCGATCCCGCGCTCCATCGTCCGTTCGATGCCGACGTCGAGCATGTCCTGGTTAATATCGGAGACAGTGACGCTTGCCCCCTTCGCGGCCATGCGGAAGGCAATGTCGCCCGTGCCGCCCGCCATGTCGAGGATCTGCTCGCCCGGCTGCGGTTTGACGCGCTTAACGAAGCGGTCCTTCCACAGGCGATGCATCCCGCCGCTCATCGCGTCGTTCATGATGTCGTATTTGGCCGCGACATTGGAAAAGACCTGACCCACGCGGCCGGTCTTCTCGCTGGCGTCGATATCTTCGTAGCCGAAGGAAACAGTGTCGTTCATGGAGGCGAGCCTTAGGGGGAATTGAGCGGGGCGCAAAGGGTGTTAGAGGGGTTTTCATGCCAGAGCTTCCCGAAGTCGAAACAACGGTGCGCGGCCTCGCGCGGTTCCTGCACGGCGAGACCATCACGCGCGTAACGATCAACCGCCCCGACATGCGCCGCCCCTTCCCGCCCGATCTGGTGCAGGCGCTGACCGGGGCAAGCGTGACGCATCTCTCGCGCCGGGCGAAATACGGCCTCATCCACACCAGCCGCGGCCATGCAATGATCTTCCATCTCGGCATGAGCGGGCGCTGGCGGATCGACCCGGAGGTGGACGAAAAGCACGACCATCTCGTGATCGAGACCGCAGGCCACCGCTTCGCGCTCAACGATCCGCGACGTTTCGGTTCGGTCGATCTGATGACAGCGCAAGAACTGGTGACCTGGAAACCCTTCGCAGCGCTGGGTCCGGAGCCTCTAGGCGACGACCTCACCGCCGAACATTTGCGCGAGGCAACACGCGGGCGCAAACAGGCGATCAAGCTGTTGCTATTGGACCAGAGCATCGTGGCGGGCCTCGGCAATATTTATGTCTGCGAGGCGCTGTGGCATGCGGGCATCCAGCCGCGAAAGGCAGGCGGCAAGGTGACCATCCCGCAGCTCCGGCGCCTCGTCCCCGCGATCAAGGACGTGCTGGAGCGCTCCATCCGCGACGGCGGCAGCACGCTGCGCGATTTCGCCCAGCCCGACGGAAACCTCGGCTATTTCGCCACCCGCTTCCACGTCTACGGCCGCGAGGGCGAGCCCTGCCACCACGAGGACGGCGGCACGATCCGCCGCATCGTGCAGGGCGGGAGAAGCACGTGGTTCTGCCCGGTTTGTCAACGATAGACCCACCGGACCTTTTAATTATGCATGCAATTCAAACCGCTAAGACCGGCGAATGAACAAACTCGCACTACGCTATAAGTTCGACCCGAGCTATTTCGATGACAAGCTTACACGTGATGACTTCGGTTGGCTTTCAGTCATTGTAGAGACCGCCAGTTTCAAGGGAGAAAGTGGTTTTTGGGTTCAGTGGCAAGACGTCGTCGAATTCGGAGAAAGCCTTGATCGTTACCCCATAGAGCCGGGTTCGCCCATCAGCATCCAGTGGGGCTACAACAAACAGGAAGGCGACGACTTGATCGTTCGTTTGCAGATATCGCCAAGGGGTTCGCGAGGCGAGCTGACGGCTTCCGTAGAGATCGCTGATTATGATGATAATTTTCAGCGCCTAATCACTTCATATCGGACCACCTACGCTGCCGTTGATATATTCAAGAGTGAAATCGCAAAGCTGATGAAAAGAGAAATCGACGAAGCCGTTCTCCTCGGACACTGATACCCTCACAAATCCAGCGAAGCGTATTCCCGTGGCGGCGGAAGGCCATCCATCTTCTCGCTCAGCAGCGGGCGGAAGCTGGGGCGGCTTTTCATGACCATGTACCAGCCCTGCGCCTGCTCGTGCCCGCGCCAGTCGACCGCGCCGAGATAATCGACCACCGAAAGATGCGCCGCACAGGTCAGGTCGGCGAGGCTCAGCTGCGGCCCGGCAAGCCATTGCCGCGTGTCGACCAGCCAGTCGATATAGTCGAGATGGCCGTGCAGCAACCGCCCCATCTGGCGCAGCACCTGCCCATCGGGCGGCTGGCGCAGAACGAGGCGCTTTTTCATCTTCTCGTGCAGCGCGGGCTCTGTCACGTCGTGATAGAAATTTTCGTCGAACAGGGTCGTCAGGCGGCGGATTTCGGCGCGCTGCATCGCATTGCCCGAAATCATCGGCACGCGTTCAACCGTCTCTTCGAAGAATTCGCAGATCGCCTGGCTGTCGCATAGCGTCACGCGCCGGGCGGGATCATGCAGAACAGGCGTCCGCCCTGCCGGATTGAGCTGCCAGAACGCATCGCGCGCTTCCCACGGATTTTCCCGGACAAGCTCATAGGCAACCGCCTTCTCCCCCATGAGGAGACGCAGCTTCCGGCTGAAGGGACACAAAGGGAATTGATGCAGCTGCCACATGCTGGAGCGCTCATGCATCAGCGGCGCGCCCGCGTCCACTGGCAGTCACTGCGCGGTCAAAGTTTTGCGACGTTTTTCAGTCGGCTTGCGGCGCGATGGTCTTCATCCGTGCGGCCATGTCCCTGAGAGTGGGCGCCATCGTTTCGAGCGCCTTTGCCATCGACCCCATCGCATTGAGGGCGCGCGGAAGATTGCGTTCGATCTCTTCCGGGGCGCGGCTGCTGAGCGGCGCAATCTTGCGCAGCGTCGCATCGGGATCGACAGATGGCAGGTCCTTGCCGGTCAGATCCTCGCTCACCTCCCCTGCTGCTGCGATCAGCGGGGCGATCGGCAAGTCGAGCAGGACTTCGCCCATGGCGCGGGCCATCAGCGCGAACTCGCGCTGTGTGTCCGGATCCTGCATGCGCTCGGCAAACTCCGAGAAATCTTGCGAAGCGTCGTCATGGATCGGCTCGTCGATCTCGACGGCTTCCTGAGCTGACAGCGACATTGGAACGGCAAGTGCCGCGGTCGCCATCGTCGTCAAAATGATCTTACGCATTGCCATCCCCATTCATCGATTGGATCGCATGTTATGGCTGGTGCGGTGACCCAAGTCTGAGCGCCGCCTAGATCCCCGAAGCATCGAGCATCATCAGGCAGGCCGGCATCACCTCTTCCACCGCACCTTCATCGGCAAGATCCTGTGCCTGTCCGGCCACCAGTTCCTGAATGGCGCCGCGATCGAGTGCGTGTTCATCCATCAGCCGCGCTGCAGAGCGCACGAAAAATTCCCGTCCCCGCTCTTTCATCGGCGGATAGGCAAGCGCAGCTGCATTCCCGTTGGCCTGGCCCTCCGCGATGATTGCGAAAGCGGCCGAACACCGCAGCGTTGCGGATTGCTGGGCGGTCAGCTGCGGAGCAGCCGAAGATTTCTGCGCCACGGCAGCGGGTGAAAGAACGAGCAGAGCGAGCGGGGCCAGAAGAGATTTCATGCGGTCGCTTCTATCCTCTGCGGGCTGAACGGCAAGCAACACGTCTTGCGAGCGCCAGCGCCCTTCCCTAGTCCCGGTTGCCAAAGGAGAAGCACCCGCCATGAAAACCAGAGCAGCCGTTGCATTCGAGGCCAAGAAGCCGCTGGAAATCGTCGAACTCGATCTTGAAGGCCCCAAGGAGGGCGAGGTTCTGGTCGAGATCAAGGCCACCGGCATCTGCCACACCGATGCTTACACGCTGGACGGGCTCGACAGCGAAGGTCTGTTTCCCAGCGTGCTGGGCCACGAGGGCGCAGGCATCGTGCGCGAAGTCGGCAAAGGCGTGACTTCGGTGAAGCCGGGCGATCATGTCATCCCGCTTTACACGCCTGAATGCCGACAGTGCAAAATGTGTCTTTCGGGCAAGACCAATCTGTGCAGCGCAATCCGCGAAACGCAGGGCAAGGGCCTGATGCCCGATGGCACGACGCGCTTCAGCTACAACGGCAAGCCGATCTACCACTACATGGGCTGCTCGACCTTTTCGAACTTCACCGTACTGCCTGAAATTGCCGTGGCGAAGATTCGCGAAGATGCGCCCTTTCACACCAGCTGCTATATTGGTTGCGGCGTGACTACGGGCGTCGGCGCAGTGGTCAACACCGCCGATGTACGCCCCGGCGAGAATGTCGTGGTCTTCGGCCTCGGCGGCATCGGCCTCAATGTGATCCAGGGTGCGAAGATGGCCGGCGCGGACCGGATCGTGGGCGTCGACATCAATCCCGACAAGAAGCCCTATGCCGAACATTTCGGAATGACCGATTTCGTCAATCCCAAGGATGTCGACGATGTTGTGGCAACGCTGGTCGAGATGCTGGATGGCGGCGCGGATTACAGCTTCGACTGCACCGGCAATACCGATGTCATGCGCCAGGCACTCGAATGCTGCCACAAGGGCTGGGGTACATCGATCATCATCGGCGTGGCGGAAGCGGGCAAGACCATCGAAACCCGCCCGTTCCAGCTGGTGACGGGCCGCAACTGGCGAGGCACGGCCTTCGGCGGTGCCAAGGGCCGGACCGACGTGCCCAAGATCGTGGACTGGTACATGGACGGCAAGATCCAGATCGATCCGATGATCACCCATGTCCTGAAGCTG
>NZOF01000058.1 GCA_002695185.1 Erythrobacter sp. | reverse complement strand
CTTCCAGGCGACTGTGTAAGCTATCGAAATGAGGGGTCCCTTTTAGACGCCGATCACCCCGCTAACGGGGTCCTTTTTGCACGCCGATTCACACATCTCGGCGCGGATGGCATGCGCGCTCCGCCATTCGGTGCAGAGGGCGTCGAGGAACAGATCATCACGGATAGCAGTGCGAGTGATCGTGCCGCTGGCATGAGACGGCGCGATCGGCTGCGCCAAAGCCTCGATGCCGATCGCGTCCACGTCGTTGGCGGCCTCGGGAAGGTTCGCGGCGGGTTGGTTGACCAGCGCCCGCAGCCCGTCGAAAAGGCGCTGATACTGGCTTTCAGCCGAAGAGGCGCGGTCATTGGCGGCATCAAGCTGCGCGGTGATGGCCGCGCCAAGTTGGGTGAGGATATCGTGGATCGGTTGAGTCATGCGTCACCTCGTTGCTGGGGCGACCGACCAGATATCGCTCCTCGGGGTGATTCGTCTCCAGCCCTGACGTTTAGATGTCGCTGTTAACTTTACGTTTAGTGGGCGAGTTCAAACCCTTCCGATGCAGGAAGAGCGCGAACGCGGTAGAATCATCGGATTGAGACAAAGGCGGCTTGCTACCGCCAAATGGGCAGCGGACTTCATTCCGCTGCTGGCGGAGGCGCGACGAGCACTCCCAACTCACGCCGATACTGGTGAACCATCGCTTGAGGCATACGCCCGCTGGTTGTCTGACAGAATGATTCCCACGCGCAAAGGGAAAGAGCGATGGCACGCGGGAACGGTGCGTCGTCTGTTCAATGTTCATATCGGACTTGTCGACGAGGCAGAGCGCGAGTTCGAAATCGCCATGAGAATAGTGAGGTTCAAACAGCGTCACGCCAATGCCCATGCGACGGATGAACTCGCCGCCGAGGAAGCAGAGGCGAAGCTAGTGCGAGCATCCGCGATTCGCGACGCGCGTCGGCTATCCACTGATCTGCGCGGGCATCCTTACGATGATCAACCGATCCCTGATCGCCTCGATTTCGGACCAACGCCCCGGAAGGTCCGTCCACACCGGCGAACCCCACGGCAAACGGCTGAAGCCGAGACCGCCAAAAAGCAGATTTCGTTCCTTTGATACGCGGCAAGCGCGATAAATATCATCATGGAAAAGAAGGTGAAGAACTGGCGGCACTACGAGGTGCGCGATACGGGTGAATGCACCGTGGTGAGGCCCGAGGGGGAGCGGGAGCGCATCAGATATCAACTTGGCATCGTCGAGACCGGCAACAGCCGCGTTTTTGCGGGCTATTTCATCACCGTCACCTTGGGTGAGGATGAGGAAATCACAGGCGAGGATTCGGGATCACTTATCGCGGCGCTGTGGCGGCTTGCCCGCAATGTATCGGCGCGTGGTTTGCGCTTGCGGTGTGCCGGTATGAGCGGTCAGTGGCGTGAGAGTGGTCTATCGCAGAACACGGGGTGGGGATATTTCGGACGCCATCAACAGCCCATGCACATGATGGACCTTACGCCGGAAGGTGGCGGTCCTGATACAATCGACGAAATGATCCGCGAAGCGGTGGAAGGGATGAAAATCGGTCTGACCGAGAAAGCGGCCTAATCGTCCCCTTTCTCTTTGGGGAATAGTTCATCATGCAGCGCAGAGGCGTCCTTCGACATGCTTTCCTGCTCGGAAACGTAGGTGCGACCCTTATCAGTGATGCGGAACTCTCCGCGATCAACGCGCTCGATCAGCCCGTCGCGGCAGAGCCGTCGCCGATCTTGAAGCGCGTTTGAGATGATCTGATCGATCTTCGTCTCGTTGGGACGCTTGGCGGCTCGTTCCAGATCGGCAGGGACAAGCCGGATGCGCTGGCGCACCGAGTGATTGATCTCGGCTGTGGTAAGCGTGCCGCGACCGTGAAGGATCGTCAGGATCACGTCCTCGACATCCTCCTGCGTGTTCGGTCGAAGTTCTCCCTTCACCAGCGTTTCCCCCTATGCGGTTGCCGACACTACGGCGGGCCAGATTTGCCGAGCCGTCGCGAAAAGCGTGTTTGCGCGTGCCTGCATCCCGGCCTCGTCCCATGCCGCAGTATGATCGCGAAGCAGGCGAGCATTGAGTTCGAGTTTGCTGTGGAGTTGCAGCCCCTTCCGCTTCGAAGGGGCGTCATCGGCAGCGATCCATAGACCGTGGCTCAACTCCTTGTTCAGCGAACCGCTGATGAGGGTGAGGTTGCCGATCCCGTGCAGCCACCAGTTTCGATCCTCGCGCGTGGTGACGGTCTCATCGAGAGGCCAATGCGCTTCCCACGCCTGCGGCAGGATGTGCTCGATCTCCAACTCGTCGAAGTTGAATGACAGCACGGGTTCAGACTTGGTGCCCTCCCGCTGATAGTGCTCCTCGATCGCGCGCAAGATCATGAGCACCCGGTTGGGGCGAAGGTTGCCGTAGAACTTCTTGCGGCACCACTCGGCTTGGAAGGCTGCATCATCGGGCCAGCGGTCGGAGCCCGTGGACTCGCCAAGCGCTTGAAGAATGGCTGGGGCGGCGGGCTGTCCTTCTGCAACGGCGGCGACCCGATCGAGCAAGGTGATGGCGAGCGTGCCGTAGCCGCGCGTCTGATAGCCACAGACCACCCGGCGAACGAGGTAGCTTTCCAGCGCGACACCGGCAGCGTTGCGGTCGGCAGCGTCCGATCCGGCACGCCCCATGAGTTCGAGCAGCAGCGGGTGAAATACCACGATATCCATCACGCCGAGGCGACGAAGGAAGGTGTCGAACCGGCTCTTGCCCACCGGGTTCTCGATCAGGCGAAAGCGTTTCGCGTCCTCCGCGATATCCGCCATCAGCGCCGCAACGTCGAGCTTCCCTTCCGGGGTGCGTGGCCCGCCTTCGCGCACGAATGAGAGAAAGCGATCATAGAGGTGCTTCGCCGGAATGGCTGGCGGACGTGGCGGGTGAGCCAGTTGCCAAGGAAGGTATCGACACGCGCGCGCGCCGCGTGTCCGGTCCCGGTAAGAGCCCGCCAGTGGTCGATGTCGCGATCAAACGGTTGCCAGAAGTCGAGGTAGAGCTTGTCGGTTGGAAGCCCTTGGCGGGTGCCCTCCCACAGAAGCCAGTTCTTGATCAGATCAGCGGGGAGCAGCGGGGTGCCGTGGGCGTTCAGCGTTTCGAAGATCGCCTGCGGCTCGTCGGTCGTGTCGAGGTCGAGCACGATAAGGCGCAGATGATCCTTGAGCGCGCTGGCGAGCGCCATGGCACGAGCACCGTGCGGCTCGACCATGAGCCAGCCCCGGAACTCGTCGCGAAAGTAGCGATACGCCTGTGCCATGCGGCTGTCAGGCAGCTTCGGCGCTTCGCTGACCGTGCTGTCCATCACGTCGCGGAATGCAGGTCGGTCCTCATTCGTGGGCCAGACCTTGTAGCGTTCCTCGTCATCAGCGTAGGCGGGATTGCTCGTCAACGGCGCGATCTGGCGGGAGGCAATATCGACCGCACGGGTCGCTTCCTCGTCACCTGCGACGGTGGAGCGCAGTTCATCGAGCGCATGCTCCGCTGCCTTCAGCACCAGTTGCAGCGTTGTGAGGCGCTGCTGCCCGTCGATGACCTCTCGGCGCGGCAGGCTGAAGGTGGGGTTGAGGGTCTGGTCGAGAACTACCGTGCCAAGGAAGTGAGACGAGACCGGCCTGCCCTGTGCGTTCAGCACGCGCTCGGCAGCTTCCCGCACGTCGTCCCACAGCGGTTGCCACTGGTCTTCCTTCTTCCAGACATAGGGCCGCTGGAACAGCGGCACCGTGTAGCGCGTCTGCTGGGTGAAGACGTTCATCACCGATATGTAGCTGGGCTGCATTCAAAATCTTTCGCACAACGCTGATTATCGATCGGCCGGTTCGGACCGCATGGAGCTTCCTTCACGATCCGGCAGGCATCAATGCTAGGGACCGGGCAGCCCCCCGGCTACTCATACTGAGATTAGTCGACCCTGAGTCGGATCATAAATGCAATCGGTAATGCTCCCGTCTCGAATGCGAGACACAGCCTCGTCAATCACGCCGAGGGGCACGAGGAACCACTCGCGCGGCTTCACGGGATTGCCGAAGCGATCCGTGATCGTAAGATCAATCTGCGCGGGTGCGAACACCTTGTGGATCAGCGCTTCGAGCCTTCGCCGATTGATGTTGAATAGCTTGTAGGTAGAAACAACCTCTACGCCAGCGAGCAGGTAGGTAGCATCCTTCTCTACGCCTGCGAGCCGCGCCTCGACGGTGCCGCCCGTCACGCCGATCTTGTGCAGCACCTCGCGATGTTCGGCCACGACCGGGTGGGTGGAGTTGCTTCTAAGCACGTATATGGTGCCGCTCTCAGTATCGTCGTCGTCAGCCTCACTCTTGAACAGCGGTCCCGCTGACGGCTCGGTGATTCGCCTGCCAGCCTCGTCCTTGTAGAGCGCCCGCTGAAGCGAGCGCAGCAGCATGTCGCTCTCGGTCGCATTCGAGTAGATCACCCGTAGGCGAGCATCGGCCTCACCGTTGGGCGCTCGAATCGGGTCGCCCACCTTGGCGACATAAGCGATTTGTCCACCGAGGATGAAGAACTGCCCGGTAGTGATATCGGCCTTTAGGAAGCCTGAGTCTTTGACGAAGGGGCGAGTTTCGCGCACGCCCGTCTCCAGATCGCGCTCGACCTGCTCGAACAGCGACCGGAACTGGTCGAAGTCGGCACACCGTTGGCGATTTGCGATCTCCTCAGCGGCACGGCGCTCCTCGCGCGAAGGGACGTGGCGGAGCTTGGTTATGTCGCCCGTCGCCTCGATACCCTCAAGCTCAGCCAACAGGGCGTCGCTATCGAGTTCCTCCGGCTCGGGTTGCGCCTGCTGGTCAGGGACAGCAAGTAGCCCGTAGCGGTCGAGATCAGCCAGCAATGCATGACTATCGAGCCGCGCCCGCAGCCGGTCCAATCGGACGGCGTAGAGCCGCTCGAAGATGTCGCGATCTTCACCATGCTGGGGCGCTCGCCCGTGCTCCTCACGGAAGCGCACGATGTCTTCGAACCCGGCGATGATCCGTTCTTCCAGTGGCGTGTAGGCTGAGCGCTTCGGCTGTGGCTGCGCGAACTCGTCGAGTTCGGCGCGAAGCTCGTCAAGGTCGAGGTCAGGCATATCGTCCCTCGTCCTTGAACCGCACGAAGGCAGCAGCGCCCTCGGCGAGGCGCTTTTCCCACGCATCGGCGGAGTCGATGGATGGTAGGCGACCCCGCTCCCGCTTGAACCGCACTGCGCCTCCGGCCAAGTCCTTTGCTTCCTCCGGCGTGAGCGCCGTGCGCCGCGCTGAAATGACAGCATGCACCTGCTTCAGCACGGCCTCGTTCATCGCCTTGGCGAGCACCGAATAGGCCGCTTCGAACGGGTTGATGCTGTCGATCAGGTCAATGTCGAGGTCGCGCACGTCCATCGCGATCTTGCGCACGCCGTCGATCAGCGCGGTGTTAGTCCGGTCCTCTCCGCCGCTGCCGCCCTCGCCAGCCAACTGCTTGGCCTTCTGAGTGAGGTTCAGGGCGGCGACGGCGTGCTGGCGCACGGCCTCCTGATCCTCGTCGCTCAGGTCCGGGTAGCGGTCGCGCACGATCTTGCCCATGCGCACCTGCGTCAGTTCCTGCGGCACCACCTCCTCGTCGAAGAGACCCCGCTCCAGCGCCGTCTTGTCCTGCACGAAGGCAGTGATGACCTCGTTCAAGTCCTCCCGGCAGATGCGCGACGCTTCCTCGCTTTTAGGCTCGACGAGGCCGTTGATCTCGAAGTGGTAGAGGCCGCGCTCCGCATTCACGCCGACATTGGTCTTGCCTTCTTGGTAGCCATCGGGGCCGTAGTCGAAGCCGTCCAGCTTCCCGTTGTCCTTGGGCGTGAAGTTGAACCGGGGGGCGAGCACCTGCTCCATGAGAAGGCTGGCGGCGATCGCCTTCAGCGTGTCGTTGATCGCATCGACAACAGCGGCTTCGGACGCATCCGGTTCGGCGATCAGGTTGGTGAAAGATGCGGTTTCTTTCCCCGGCGCGTCGCGCGTTGCGCGCCCGATGATCTGGATGATCTCCGTCAGGCTGGAACGATAGCCGACCGTCAGCGCGTGCTCGCACCAAATCCAGTCGAATCCCTCCTTCGCCATACCGAGCGCGATGATGATATCGACATGCTCGCGGTTGCCCCGCTGCTTCGGGTCTTTGAGCGCCGCCAGCACCTTGCCGCGCTTCGCATGGTCGGAGTCATCGACCAGATCGGCGATCTTGATCACCCGCCCGTCGCGCAGTTTCACGCGGTAGAAGCCGGTGTCGGGGTCGGCACCCAGCCACTCCCCGAGATACTCCATGATCTCCTCGACCTCCTTGATCTTGTCCTTCGTGCTCTCGCGCGAGTTGACCGAGGGGATGTGGACGATGGTCTTGCGGGCCGGATCGAGCACCGCCTCGATCGCTTCGAGGTAGCGGCCCGTGTAGAAGAAGTAGCCGATATTGAGCGCCTTGAGGTGCTCGTAGCCGTTCAACTGCTCGTAATAGGTGTAGGTGACCGTCTCGAACTTCGCCTCATCCTCGGGCATGAGAACCGGCGCGGCGTCGCCTCGGAAGTAACTTCCGGTCATGGCGACGATGTGGACCTGATCGCGCTTGATGAACTCGCCAAGCTGGCTGCCGAGGCGGTTGTCCGGGCTGGCGGAGACATGGTGGAACTCGTCCACGGCGATCAGCCGCCCGTCGAACGCCTCCACCCCGAACTGCTCGACCGCAAAGCGGAAGGTGGCATGGGTGCAGACCAGCACGGTGTCGTCGCTGGCAAGGAACTGCCCGACCGCACGGACTTTCGACGGATCGACCCGCTCCTCATCCGGCCCCGGTGTGTTGCACAGGTTCCACTGGGGTTTCACCACCCAGTCGGCCCAAAAGCCGAACTTGGACAGCGACTCGTCCGCGAAGCTGCCCCCGATGGACTTCTCGGGCACGACGATGATCGCCTGTCGAATGCCCTGATGGCGCAGCTTGTCGAGCGCGATGAACATCAGCGCTCGTGACTTGCCCGAGGCCGGGGGCGACTTGATCAGCAGATACTGCTCGCCGCGCCGGTCATAGGCTCGCTCCTGCATGGGGCGCATGCCAAGCTCGTTCGCCTTGGCGGATGCGCCGGTGCGGGCGGTCTTGAACGAGACGGCTGGGATAGGAGCGGCTGAAGTCATTGAGCTATCGTGCTTTCCACCTGATATGTGTCAACCCGGCCTGCCGAGCGCCTTCGCTCGGACAGGCTATCTCTCGGCTCTGGAAGGCCGATAATCAAAACCCGATCAAGACCAAAGCGGGAACGCGCGCGCCCGATTATCCACGGTTTTCCGCCACATTCCCCTTTCATTCCCACCTCTCACCCGCCTTCCAATCAAAACCCGATGAAAACATACCGCGCTCATGCCCAGTAAGGGACATACCCCGCGCGAGGGCGCTCCGGGTCTCCGGGACGGATCAGCCGCTCCTTTAGGGCCAGCTTGATCACCGCCGAGGCTTGAGAAGCATTCCCCTCGGCAATCCCGAGCCGCTCGCGCAGGCTGGCATTCGTCATCCGGTCGCCACTGACGTATTTCAGCGCCGCGTGCTGGTAGCATGCCCGCACGCGCTCATCCTGCGTCATCTCCGCGAAGCGGCGCGGGGCGAACAGCGACGCTCGCACCGAGGAATCCTCCTCACGGAAGTCAGGCGGGGGAAGCTGGTGAAGCTCCGCCGAGGCCAGCACCTTGTCGATTCCGGTGCCCTGCTCTTCGCAGAGGCGCATGCGGCGCATCAGCGAAGCGAGCGCCTCGTTGCGGGAGCGAGGCGGCGAGTCGAGGAAGCGATCCGGCTTGACCAGCGGTTGCCCCGGATTGGTAATCTCCAGCCGGTCCTTGAACAACTCGATGAGAGGAGCCGTGCCGGTGATCGTCATATCCTGATGGATCAGAGCATTCGCGATCAACTCGCGGATGGCGATGGCTGGGTAGAGAGGCTGCTCCTCACGAAAGGCTGTGCCGATATGCTCGTTGTTGGGCAGCAGGGTATGAATGTAGTCGGTCAAACCCTTGAACCCGTTCGCATAGCCCCTCTGCCCGTCACGACGGTGCGTCACCGTAGTCGCGCGGTTGCTGCCCTCGTAGGAGACGAACCGGACGGCCTTGCGCGCGAGCGAGGTCGAGAAGTCGTGCAGGTTCTTGGCGAACAGGATCGCGCCGAGGTTAGTGATATTCCACTTGCCCCCGACATCGGACTCGATCAGCCGATCCGCTTGGAGCTTGTCGAAGATGCCAGCCCGGTTATCCGGCAGGGGCTGGGCGGTCAGGTCGAAGTAGCTGGTGTGGTCGAGGCGCGCGAGCACCTCGTCGCCAGTCAGGAACTGCGCCGCGAGCCCGGTTTCCCATGCGAAGGACTGGAGCTTGGACCAGAGCAGCTTCTGGCGCTCAGGGTGGTCCGACAGGCGTGGCGTCGCGCTCCCGATGCGGACGTAGGCCGTTCGCTCGAACTCAACGGGGCTGGTCGCGGCTGCCGGAATCTCAAGGAGAACGAGCCGATGGCCCTGATAATCCATGCTCTTGAAGCAGAATGCCACTGAGGGCTGGAGGCACTTGCTCAACCAGAACTCCAGCGGCTGATTCTTGTGCTTCGCGGCGGACGGCTCGAACGTCGTCCCGGTGACCGCGTGATCCTCGTCGCGGACGCCCCAGACCACATAGGCGAAATGCTGGTCCGAAAGCCGCGCCGCGTTCGACAGGGCTGAGATCAGCTTGCCGATCAACTCTGGGTCAGTGTTATTTTCCTTGAACTCGACCCATGCGGCCTCGGCAGGAAGTGCGCGCAGATCATTGATGAGTGCGTGCTGCCGCGCCTGCTCACGCTCGGGTGCGTCCAAGATCGGCGTAGCCACGCTCACGCAGCCTTCTTGGCCGTCATCTTGGTGTAGAGGTCGAATAGCTTCTCCAGCCGCTCTGTGTCGTTGCGGAAGCGACGACCGATGTAGATGCGTTCGAGCACCTCGTCATTGGCGCCGTGCGCGGCACGGAGGTTCGGAAAGTCACGATCCATGCGTTGGGGATCATACATTTCGGCTATTGTCGCGGGAAAATGCGCCTCCCGAGCGAGCAGGATATTCTCAGCCGCGCGGGTCAAGTCCGCCTTGTGCCGCTCGGTCAAAGGCGGAACGGGGAAGGTATTCCAGCCCAAGGTGTTCGAATATGAGAAGTCAGTTCTCATCCGAACGCAAACAGTGCCGATCCAGACCCAGTGCAAACGAGAGGCTACGAGGGAGAGAACCCATATTGGTGCGTCGGGAAGGCCGTAGTTTCTATCACTAATAAGAACACCCTTTGGAAGAAACCCAACCGGCAGGAAATCACGATTTTCTGATGTTACGCGAGGCACAACAACCATGTATTGTTCGCCTGCTTTCATATGATGGTAATACCGGTTAGGTGCACGAGCCAAATCTCGCAATGCTGGAGCCGGACTTTGCATCCGGTATGCTCCAGTCCTATCCAGTCTTTCCGATATGATCTTAGAGCTACGTGCCAAAGCAATGTCGCCATCAGAGATGTAAAGGCACGTTCTGGTTAGCCCTTTAATAAACTCGGTCGATCCCACAATCTGGCGGGTCATCTTCTTCGGATGCAGATCGCGATCTACAATCGCTCTTTCAGAGGTATCGAGTTGTAAGTGGCCATCGTCCTTCAGAACGTTGCCAAGAGCCATTTTAGGAAGACCTGATATAGAACGCGGCGATGCCGTAATGATTATCTCGTCGCCTGCTGTCAGGTAAGGTGATATTGAATCCACATCGCGCACTTCGTTTTGCGAGTAGATTTCGCGTTTGCCAGTCTGCCGTCGAGGCGCAAGCCCGATAATAACGCAGGTAACTCCCGCATTGTTGGTGGCAAGATTTTTCCAAGGGAATGAGCGATGCGCAAATGCTATATGGGTGTTCCGCAGCATCTCCGGCCAGAATAACGGCACTTGCTGACCCTGCGTTATAGACTTAGTAGAAACAAAAGCCACGGTAGCGCCGCAATCTCTTATGAAGTCTGCTGCCTTTAGAAAAAAGCCACAAATGTAATCAAGTGATCTCCAACGATCGATACGCGTGGCTGCTACAAGCTCTATATCAGCCTTGTGAACCTCAGACTGCATTTTATCACCCATGTAGGGTGGGTTGCCGCAGACATACGTCTCTCCCCCTTCGTTCTGAAAGTCGATCTCAGCTTGATCCAGCGGCGTGCCAAATAAGTCGTCGCCGACCAGCTTCACAGTGTTCCCTGTGGGAGGGCAGATGCTTTGCCAATCGATCCGCAGCGCGTTGGCGCAGGTAATCCAGTTTTGCGAATCCAGCGGCAAGAACTCAGCCAGCGCCTCCTGCTGCCCACGGTAGAGCACGTCCGCCTGATACTCCGCGATGATCAGCGCAAGGCGTGCGATCTCTGCTGGGAAGTCGCGAAGCTCGATGCCCCGGAAGTTGGTGAGCGGGATGTCGGACCTGCGGTCGGGTTCACCGCGCCGCCGGTTCACCTCCGCTTCAATCGCCCGCATCTCCTTGTAAGCGATGACGAGGAAGTTGCCCGAACCGCACGCCGGATCGAATACCCTGATCCGCGCCATGCGGTTGCGGAGGTTCAGGAGCTTGCGCCCGTTGTCGCCCGCTTCCTCCAGCTTGCCTCGCAGGTCGTCGAGGAACAGCGGGTTGAGCACCTTCAGGATGTTGGGAACGCTGGTGTAGTGCATCCCGAGCGCACCGCGCTCCTCGTCGTCCGCGACGGCTTGGATCATCGAGCCGAAGATATCCGGGTTGATCTTGCGCCAGTTCAGCCCGCCGATGTGGAGCAGGAAGGATCGCGCGATCTTGCTGAACCGGGGGGTCTCCGTGCTGCCGCTGAAAAGCTGGCCGTTCACGTATGGGAACTGGTTTGCGTAGCGCGGCACCTTCGCCGCCTCGCGATCACGGAGCTTGGTGTCCATCGCGCGGAACACCTCGCTCAGGATCACATGCGTGTCCGAGGCATCCCGCGCGGTCATCTGCTCGATCGTGCTCGTGAACAGCCCCTCGCCGACGAAAATGTCGGTATCCTCGGCGAAAAAGCAGAAGATCAGCCGCGCCATGAAGTGGTTCATGTCGGCGCGGCGCTCGACCGTCCGCCACTCCGGGTTGTCGGTGAGAAGCTGGACGTAGAGCCGGTTCAACCGCCCCGTCGCCTTGATGTCGAACGAACTTTCGCGAACCTGCGGGACGGTGGTGATGCCCGCGAGCGGCAGGAAGAAGCCGAAGTGATCCGGGAACTGAGGATAGGCGCAGACGACCGTCTCGCCGCTGGTCATGTCCTCGGCTTGGAATGCCTCACCATCAGTGGCGAGAATGAACCGCGCTTTGGCCGAGATAGTCTTGGGGCTGGCCCGCAACGCCCGCAGTGTCGCATCGACCTCACCAGTCGGGCACGTTGCGATATGGATGTTGCTCCGCTGGAGCACGGCACCGGGCACGTCCGACTGGTTGGTGGAGCCAGAGCGCAACCGCTTGATCGTGGTTTCCGGGTTCCCGAATGCGCGGAGGAACTCGAACACGAACTCACCCGCCTCGAAGGGCTGCTGGGCGAGGGTAGAAACGGCGTCGTCGATCTCAACAGGATTCATCCTGACAGCATAGACATGAGGACGCTTTCCTGCCAGCAAAAGGCATCCGCATTGCAAACGCTTGTCCTTGCTGCCACTCTTCCGCTCAAGGCATCGGGGGACGCTCGTGGGGCTTACGCGCGAGAGGATCATAGAGGCGTTGACCAGCGAGCGGGCGCTCACCCTTCAGGGTGCCCCGTTCACTATTCTGGGGGCCGAATGGGCGGACGAGTTCATCACCATGTCGATGAAGCCGGGTGCCGCGCGCAAGAAGGTGCCGCTGGACGAGGGGCTGGAAGGCGGTCGCATTCGCTGGGGCCACGAGCTTGAGTTCGGCGGGATCATCAAGTTCGTCGATGTCGATAACGACCGGGTGGTGGTGCAGCCGCTCGAAGGCGCAGCACCGAAAGAGGGTGAGACCGCATGGGTTTTCCTCAACGACTTTCTCGGCCCGCTGATCGACATGTGGCAGGGACCGATGGCAGCGCGAGCCGCCAAGGCGCTCCAGCAATCGAAGGTCGATCTCGATCCCATACAGGAGGTGAGGCCACTCCCGCCCGACTTCGCCGACCTGCGCAAAAGGCAGGTCGAGGCAGTCCAAAACACCGCCTACCGGTGCTCGATCGTCATCGGTCCCCCCGGCACCGGCAAGAGCTTCACGATCGGAGCCACCGCCGCCTACCTGCTGCGCCGCTTTTCAAAGGCCCGCATTCTCGTCGTTGGGCCGACGAACGTCGCCGTGGACACGGCCATTCTCGCGATCGATGACTGGTTGCAGCGGATCGGCAGGCGTGATCTCGCAGCGCAGGTGAAGCGGATCGGTGCGCACTTTGACCCACGCAAATACGTCGATCGGCCACATCTGCTCGCACCGGGGATCGCTGAAAAGGTAAACGAGTATCTGGTGCTCGAAGCCTCCGAGCCGCCCAAGACGAAGATCGTGGACTATGTGAAGTGGAAGGACCGGTTGGATGCCGCCCGGACGAACTTGGGCGCGGATATCGAGACGACTGCCGCCTCCGCCCGCGTGGTCGGTGTCACCGTCGCCACGGCGGTGCGCTGGCATCACTGCCTGCAAAACCCGCGCTTCCCTTTCGTGCTGTGCGATGAAGCCTCACAGGTGCTCGGCCCCGCCGCGATGATGATGGCCGCGCTGGGCGCGCAGACGATCTTCGCGGGCGATCCCCAGCAGCTTTCCCCCATCGCCAGATCGGATAGCGCGGCTGTTCGCGGGGCTCTCACCCGCACCGCCTTCGATGTCTTTGCCCATGTGAGAACCGTGCGACTGAACGAGCAATCGCGTATGGCGCAGGCCATCTGCCACATCGTCGGCGCGACATTCTATGGCGGCGACTTACTTGTCTGTCAGAAGGCCAACCGCGACGAGGGATGGCGGGCGAGCCGTTCGCCCTTTTTCGTTAATGGCCGTGAAGTGCCGAGAGTCTGCTTCGACCCCGTGCGCGAGGAGGCGACATTCTCGACGAAATACGGCGGCTTCATCCGGTTCGAGTCTGCGAAGCTCGTCCTCGCCGCGCTCGATGAACTTGCAGGTTCCTATGTGGACCCTAAGGACATCGTGGTTCTCACGCCATACCGGGCACAGGTGGCGTTGCTGCGATCCATGCTCCGACGCGATCATGCGAAAGTCAGCGTCGGCACCGTGCATCGCGCACAGGGCAGCGAGCGCACATTGGTGATCTTCGACCCGGTGGACGCGTCGAGCACCTTCTTCAACGGGGCGGAAGGCGACCGCCTGATCAACGTGGCAATCTCGCGCGCCAAGGCGCATGTCGTGATCCCCTATCACGCGAACGACCTGAAGAAGCCAGCGATGAGGCAGATGCACGGTATTGCCGCCAAACTGTGGCAGACCGCAGGGGATTATGCCGCGCCCTTCACTTTTCGATGAAGCAATGACTTAATCATTCCCTGCCTAGGGCGCTAAGCACCGCGATATTGCGCATCGCTTGTTGCTTCCTCTGCGCAGGGCAAGTCGACAGCCACCGGGCATTCCGGCTCCTTCGGTTTAAGATGGAGGCTGGTGCTAGGATAGGGTCAGAACTCGGGTGAACCGCGTCGTTTCAAAACCCGGACGCGCTCCTCCGCCTCTGCCGCCATCTGCGCCAACCTCTGTTCCGCCAACGCCCAGCGGAACGAGCGGGTAGCTGGATCAGCGGCACGCGCCGGGTCGCTGGGGCTCATCAGCTTGAAAAGTGAGAGACTACCCTCGTCGTCAAAATAGTCGTCCATTCGATATTTAGGCGTAGCCAGAAGGCTTTCCAAGCCTACATTGTGAATCGGCGTGCAAAAAGGACCCCGTTAGCGGGGTGATCGGCGTCTAAAAGGGACCCCTCATTTCGATAGCTTACACAGTCGCCTGGAAGTTCAG
>NZOF01000057.1 GCA_002695185.1 Erythrobacter sp. | reverse complement strand
TCGGCACCCCAGTGTCCAAGCTCGGCAGTGATGCCAAACCCAAACAAGCTAATCACTGTAGCCGTGGCGCTCATTGAGTGCCCCAACCATGTGGCCAGCTCAGCCAAGTTAGAATAGATGGTGTCCGATTAAGATCAAGCTAGTGAAGTGGACCGGTTGGGGATTATCCCCAGCGCCGCAACAACCGACTTCTACGGAATGCTAACGCGCATCCCGCGACCCAGCCCCCCATTCTCACCGCTTCTTACGCGCCTTCCGTGCCGCATACTTCGCATCACGCGCAGCTTTTAGTTCAGCCTCGGTCGGCTCCGGCACGGCAGCGGCTTCTGCGGCGGCCTTGGCAGCGGCGGCTTTTTCGGCCTTGGCCTGTTCACGCGCGGCGCGCTTGGCGGCGCTCTTTTCGGCGGCCTCGGCTTCGCGGGCTTCCTGCGCGGCCTTGCGCTTGGCCATGGTTTCTTCGTCCACCACGGGCTTGTTGGCGAGCTTCTTGAGCGCTTTCTCGCGGGCTTTCTGGGCCAGGGCGGCGCGGTCTTCGAAGGTAGGGTCTTTATATCCAGCCATTATGGGGCAGTATCTCTTCTGGTTGGCCGGGGCGTGCCCGGCGTGAAAGGCAGGTTTTGACGAAACGGGCCGCGTGGCCCGCCGGTCTTCGATCCGCAGCGGGGCGTTGTGGCCCCATGCGGAATGCGTGCATCCCTCCCCAACTGCGCAGGGCCGGATCGCCATGGGCGAACCGCATTCGCGGGATGCGCGTTATTCTTCTCCCATACGCAGCGCTGCAATGAAAGCTTCCTGTGGGATCGAGACGTTTCCGTACTCGCGCATCCGGGCCTTGCCCTTCTTCTGCTTCTCCAGCAGCTTCTTCTTGCGGCTGATGTCGCCGCCGTAACATTTGGCGGTCACATCCTTGCGCATGGCGGCAATGGTTTCGCGGGCGATGACCTTGCCGCCGATCGCGGCCTGGATCGGCACCTTGAACAAATGGCGCGGGATGAGGTCCTTCAGGCGTTCACACATTCCGCGGCCCCGGCTTTCGGCCACATCGCGGTGGACGATCATCGACAGGGCATCGACCGGTTCGTTGTTCACCAGGATGCTCATCTTCACCAGATCGCCTTCGCGCAGGCCGATCTGTTCGTAATCGAAGCTGGCATAGCCGCGGCTGATGGATTTCAGGCGGTCGTAGAAATCGAACACCACTTCGTTGAGCGGCAATTCATACGTCACCTGTGCGCGGCCGCCGACATAGGTCAGGTCGATCTGGACGCCGCGCCGATCCTGGCACAGCTTGAGGATGGAGCCGAGATATTCGTCGGGCGTGTAGATCACGGCCTTGATCCACGGTTCGTCGATCTGTTCGATCCGGCTGGGATCGGGATAGTCGGCCGGGTTGTGGAGCATGATTTCCTGCGCTGGGTCGGTCCGCGATTTGTTGAGCTGGATGCGGTAGACCACGGAAGGGGCGGTGGTGATCAGGTCCAGATCATATTCGCGGGTGAGGCGTTCCTGGATGATCTCCAGGTGCAGCAGGCCCAGGAAGCCGGCGCGGAAGCCGAAGCCCAGCGCGGCGCTGCTCTCGGCCTCGAAGGTGAAGCTGGCATCGTTGAGGCGCAGCTTGCCGATGCTTTCGCGCAGCTTCTCGAAATCGGCCGCATCGACCGGGAAGAGGCCGCAGAAGACCACGGGCTGCACTTCCTTGTAGCCGGGCAGCGCGGTTTGCGAACCGCCCTTCACCGTGGTGATCGTGTCGCCGACCTTGGCCTGTTCGACTTCCTTGATCTGCGCGGTTATGAAGCCGATTTCGCCCGGGCCCAGTTCGGGCAGATCGGTGCGCTTGGGGGTGAAGCAGCCGACCCGGTCGATCAGGTGCTGGGTGCCGCCCTGCATGAACTTGACGTTGAGGCCCTTCTTGATGACCCCGTCCATCACCCGCACGAGGATGACCACGCCGAGATAGGGGTCGTACCACGAATCGACCAGCATGGCCTTCAGCGGCGCGTCACGGTCGCCCGTGGGGGCGGGAATGCGCTGGACCAGCGCCTCGAGCGTTTCCTCGATGCCGATGCCGGACTTGGCACTGGTGAGCACGGCGTCGGAAGCATCGAGGCCGATAATGTCCTCGATTTCGGCCTTTACCTTGTCGGGTTCGGCCGCCGGCAGGTCGATCTTGTTGATGACGGGGACGATTTCGTGGTCATGTTCGATCGACTGGTACACGTTGGCGAGCGTCTGCGCTTCCACGCCCTGCGCCGCGTCGACCACCAGCAGCGCACCCTCGCACGCGGCCAGGCTGCGCGAAACTTCATAGGCGAAGTCCACATGGCCGGGCGTATCCATGAGGTTGAGCTCATAGGTCTCGCCATCCTTGGCGGTGTAGTTGAGGCGCACGGTCTGCGCCTTGATGGTGATGCCACGCTCCTTCTCGATGTCCATGTTATCAAGGACTTGCTCGGACATCTCGCGATCGGTCAGCCCCCCGCAGAACTGAATCAACCGGTCCGCCAGGGTCGACTTGCCATGGTCGATATGGGCGATGATGGAAAAGTTGCGGATCTTGGAAAGGTCGGTCATTGCCCGCGCCCTTTAGCCGCGCCACGCCGCCCTGTCAGCAGCAAAGCGCGTGATCAGCCTTCTTGCGGTCCGCCACCCTGTTTCGGGGCGTTGGGCGACAGCTTGAACTGCGCGAAGCTACCTAGCGCGGCTTGCGGCGCTTGGCTGTATTTGCCCGCGGGGAGCGCGGTCAGCGGAGCACCAGCCGCTGCTAACGCATAGGGGCTTACACGGCTGCGGGTACACAGCCCCCCCGCCCCGTCGTCGACCAGCTCCTGCTCGAACTCGACACCTTGTGTATCGCCCATCGTTCTTCGCACCGTACACACCGCAAGCTGTCCTTGCCCGAAATCGAGCACAAACTGAGTCCCGATGGGCACGTCCTGCAATCCCTGGATCATCGCCCCGGAACGAGACATGTTGCGGAGAGTGACGTCGTAGTAATGATCCTCATGAATGAGCCCAATCTTGCGAAAAACCGTGCGCCGACTGGCACGCTGGCTGCCCTGATCTGTCGGCTCGAGCGTCCAAATGCCGTGAGTGATTTCCTCAAGAACTGTTTGCTGCGGGACCGCATCCGAAAAGACGAAACCCTGGACATGGCCAATGCCGATTTTCTTTAGCTCAGCCATGAGATCCATCGCGTGAACCCCTGTGGCGACGGTTTCCATGCCCATCGCACCAGCCAAGGCGACAACCGCTTTGACAAGCTCCATGTCGCCTAGATCGTTTCCCATCACTGGCTCGAAGAAACTTCCACCAATCTTCAGAGTACTGAACGGCGCACGCCGGAGATAAGATAGAGACGACAAACCGGTACCGAACTGGTCGAGCGTAAGCCGCACGCCGAGCTTGAATAGGGAGCCGAGTGCGGCTGTGACCCTGCTACTGTCGCCAAGCAGCACAGATTCCTTGAGCTCAAGGTCTAGCCGTGAGGGATCAAGCCCGGTTTCCTCCAATATATCCGCGACCATCTCGGCAAACCCTGCCGCTTCAAACTGCACCGGAGATATGTTCATCGAGAGACGCAGACGGGACGGCCATTTACATGCATCCTCGCATGCTTTGCGCAATGCCCATTCGCCGATCGGAAGGATCAAGCGGCTTCCTTCTGCAACCGGTAAGAAGGTCTCTTGGGAAACCCGCCCCCGTTCCACGTCCTCCCAACAATACTGGGTTTCCAGCGCTACGACACGATTGGTGCTGAGATCGACACACGGCTGATATTCGATGGTGAAATTGCCAGCCTCAATCGCGGCTGACAGATCATCCTCCATCCTTTTTCGAAGAGTGGCTTCGTGTTCCAAATCAGCCGCGTAAAAGCGAAATTGTCCGCGCCCCCCGTTCTTGGAGGCATAAAGCGCGAGATCTGCGGCGCGGGTCAAATCCTCCCGCTCGATCCCGTCGTATGGCGCAATGGCGATTCCTACCGAACAACCGATAGTGCAACGGCCTTCTTCGACCGAATATGGCTGGGAAATGATCTGAATGGCCTTTTTGGCTATTTCTCCAAGTTCGCCCCGATCATCCATGTCAGGAATTAGAACTTGGAATTCATCTCCACCAAGGCGGCCAATTTCACCGCGGCCGGCGACTGCTTGATTGAGCCTCTCGGCAACTTGTTGCAGCAATTGATCACCCGCTGCGTGTCCGAGGATATCGTTGACCTGCTTGAACCGGTCCAGGTCTAACATGAGCAGAGCCGCTGCCCGCTTGGCAGCGCGAAAAGTCTGCAGAGTGGAATCGATACGCTGCTCCATACGATGGCGATTGGCTAGGCCAGTAAGCGTATCGAATTTGGCGAGACGGCTCGCTTCCTCTTCGTGGCGATATTCCGCAGTAATATCGGTCGCAGTTCCGCGAAACCCGAGAAATTCTTCCTTATCGCCGAATAGCGGTCTGCCGGAAATTCTAAGAAAACAATCGCAGGTCCGGTCGCCCGCGGCTACCAGGAGGTTCGAAAAGCTTTTACGAGTACCAAGCTTCAGTCCGAGAGAGCGGCTTTCTTTGTTGTCTTCCAGCGGTTCGAAGATTTGCTGGAGAGGCACTTGGAAAGCGCTTTCGGTCTTCGTGCCAAGGTTCTGACGTACCGCCGGGCTAAGGTAGCTCAGGATACCACGCGGGTCCGTGGCCCAGAAACAGGCAGCACCCGAGATTTCCAGCTGTTCGATAATTTCAAGCTTGTCAGCGGCAGAAAATTGCAAAGTCGAAGGGGGACTGCCATCCTCAGACTTGGAAGCTGCCGGTTCTTTGCGAACTTTGAAGAATTCGGAAAAGGGGCTCGCGCCCATATGGTTTCAACCTATCAACAAATCGCGTGCCGACGGACTAGGAAAAATTGGTTAGGATTAGGCTAACAAAGAGGCCGTTGATGTAAAAAATTCCGACTTTGAGTAGATCAATCACCCTTTTCGGCGAACCTTGGAATGCTCAACATTTGCCCATGAACCGCTAGCTGGCCGTAAGCATCTCTCGTCAGCGCCGTTAGAGGTCGGCCAGCAGCTTCAATTTCATATGGCGAAACGCGATGGCGTGTACATAACCCGTCGACGCCATCACTCACCAAAGAAGTTTCAAACTCGACACCCTGAGTATGATTTCTTGATCTTCGAACAGTGGCGACCGCCAGTTGCCCGTCTCCTAAATCCAAAACGAATTTCGTTCCTACAGGGACATCGAGAAGGCCTTCGATGCGGGCGCCGGTCTTTGATATGTTTCGAAGCATTACTTTGTAGCGATGATCGTCATGTATCACGCCAATTTTACGCAGTACAGTCTTGCGCTCGGCACGATGTTTTTCCGGCCCCCTCGGCTCATATTTGAGATCTCCTTTACCTAATCTGGAGAGCGCCTCTTCGTGTGAAATGGGACGCGAGAAAATGTATCCTTGGATATGGCTAGCACCGCGAGCCTTTACGAGCTCGAGTTCGTCGTGGGTTTCGGTGCCTTCAGCGACCGTTTCCATATCAAGCGCCTGGGCCAAACTCACGATTGCACTGACGATAGCGGAGTTGTTATTTCCTTTTTCCGTCGATCCACGCACGAAGCTCTGGTCGATCTTGATCTTGTCGAATGGAGCATGTCGAAGATAGCTCATCGACGAATAACCCGTGCCAAAATCATCCAGGGCAAGGCGAACGCCAAGCTCCTTCAATTCTTTGAATATTCGCAGGGTTTGCTCATCATCCCCTGCGAACACACTCTCTGTAATCTCCAACTCAAGCCGGTCAGGGCTCAGACCGGACTTTTGCAGCGCTCTTTGAACGGTCTGAACGAAGTCGCCGCTATTTATCTGCGTTGGAGACACATTCACCGCAACGCGTAATTCCACCGGCCATTCCTGCGCCTGCTCGCAGACCTTTCGCAAGGCCCATTCGCCTAGCTTGTCGATAATTCCAATATCTTCGGCGCAGGCGATAAATATCTCGGGTGAAACAAATCCACGATCGGGGTGATCCCACCGCATCAATGCTTCGAACCCTGAGAGTTTATAATCTCCCGCCTTGATAATGGGTTGGTAATGCATCAGCATTTCCCCGCGCTGCACCGCATCGCGAAGGTCCTCTTCGAGATGCCGTCGCAATTGCGCGTCTTCCTGAAGGTCGCTTGAGTAGAACCGGTATTGAGCTCGGCCTCCACCTTTTGCTGCGTATAGCGCAAGGTCGGCAGCCTTAACGAGCTCCTCTGAATCCACCCCATCGTATGGAGCGATTGCTATTCCGGCAGAGGCTCCAATCGTTGCACGCGAACCATTTACCGAATAAGGTTGCGCGAGCATTTGGATGACCCGTGCCGCCAGTTCTCCGAGCTCGCCGCGATCGTCTATGTCAGGAAGAATTATCTGAAATTCATCGCCTCCCAATCGGCCGATCTCACCGCGCGTCTCGCAAATTTGCTTTAGTCGTGCAGCGACCTGTTTGAGAAGCTCGTCCCCTGCTGGATGGCCTAGAGTATCGTTAACCTGCTTGAACCTGTCGAGGTCCAGCATGATCAGGGCGCACACCCGTTTTGCATTGCGATACTGTTTGAGTATCGTCTCAAGCCTCCTGCTCATTCGTAGCCGATTAGAAAGCCCGGTCAGCGAGTCATAGAGAGAAAGGCGCTGCGCATCCCGCCGTGTCTCCCTACTTCGGGTGATGTCTCTCGCGCTGCCTCGATAGCCAAGAAAGCTTTGGCGTGAATCGAACTGCGGTTTGCCCGCTATTTCGAGGAATATTTCTTCCCTGCGAGATGCGAGTTTCACTTGCATCTCAGTAATCGAATTTCGTGCACCGAGGTAATAGGCAAGCGGTCGCGTTGAGACGTCGTCCTCCTCAAACATCGAAGCGTCGTCAGTTATGAAAAGGCTAGTGAGCGGCTTTCCGATCACCTGCGCGTCATGAAGTCCGAACCGCTCCTTCGCGTTTTTGGACAAGTAAATCACGCGTCCTAAGTGATCGGTCGCCCAGAACCAGCCAAGACCCGCATTTTCGAAACTGTCCAACAATTCGACCCGTCGGATGTAATCAGTCTCCGCGATCGGGATGACTGATGCATCTTCCGTAAAACCGGGATCGCCCTTGGAGCCTTTCGAAAACAACCCCGGCATTTCAGTCAGCCCCTGCTCCAGCTGGCGCACGCCATTTTCGCGATCATCCAACAGGTTATATGCAGAATTGCTTACCAAAGGGATAACCATAGGGGCAGGTGTATTGCCAGCGAGGGGAGGCGACGCCATGATGCACTCTGACTTGCAGGGAGGCATCATGCGCCAAATTGCTATCGTTGGCTCCGGCCCCGCTGGATACTACACGGCGGAAGCCGCGAGCAAAAAGTGGGGCAACAATGTCCGCGTAGATGTCTTCGATGCGCTCCCCGTACCTTACGGCCTTATACGAACCGGTGTGGCGCCAGATCATCAGTCGATCAAAAAGGTTGCCCTGCGGTATGAGAAGACAGCCTTGTCGGACAACGTTCGGTTTGTCGGCAATGTGCGTATCGGGCGGGACGTCACGGTTGCTGAGTTGCGAGATCTTTACGACGCGGTCATTCTTGCGACAGGCGCACCTGATGATCGCAAACTCGATCTCGAGGGCGATCAACTTACAAACGTGTTTGGCAGTGCCGCTTTTGTAGGTTGGTATAATGGCCACCCAAAATTTGCCGATCTTGATCCTGACTTTTCAGGCAAGCACGCTGTCGTCATAGGTATGGGCAATGTCGCTCTCGACGTGGCTCGGATACTCGCAAAAACAGCTTCAGAAATGGAGGGGTCGGATATCGTCGCGCACGCTTTAGAAGCCTTGAAAGCGTCGACACTGGAGACCATTACTATCCTAGGGCGCCGCGGGCCCCATCAAATAATGATGACACCTAAGGAACTTGGCGAACTTCTGGAGTTGGAACGTGCTGCGCCTCTGGTCGAAAAGGACGACCTTCCTCTTGCCGACAAGGATGCGGAACTTGAACCGGGCGTGCGCAAGTCGGTCGATCTTTTGCGGCGGTTTGCGGAGTTGCCGGCAACTCGCCGGAGCCGGGCCTCGATCGGCATCGACTTTAAATTCTTCTTTGGACCGCGAGCCTTTCTCGGCGAGGACGGAAAGCTGAAGGGTTTGGAAATCGAACGGATGAAAGTCGAGAACGGTCGCGCAGTGGGTACAGGAGAATTGAAACGTCTGCCTGCTGACATTGCGATCACTTGTATCGGCTATCGAGCATCGCCCTTGGGTAACGTGCCATTTGACGAGCGCGCAGGGCGTTTCGAAAGCACCGAAGGGCGCATTTTTCCGGGGCTTTACTGCGTAGGCTGGGCCAAGCGTGGGCCGACCGGCACTATCGGAACAAACCGGCCCGATGGCTATAATGTCATCGAACTCGTTTCAGAAGATATTGGATCCGGAAGGAGCAAAAGAGGTCGAACAGGTTTCGATCACCTAGCCGAACAGAGGGGGCTGGACATCGTGACCTTCAAAGATTGGCAAAAGATCGAGGACGCTGAAATCGCAGCGGCGCGCACTGGAGCACCGAGAGAGAAGTTCGTTGATGTTGCAAGCATGATTGCTGCCAAACGGTAAGCAGCCGAAAATCCGGTTTGCTTTTATGATCAAACGGAAAGAGAGGCGCTGATTATTGCGCCCCTCTTTCCCAAATTCACACACGCATTGGCATCAGAACATAAAGCGCAGGACTGTCATCATTCTTGCGTATCAATGTCGGCGCCCCAGCATCGGCAAGATGAATTTCCACCTCATCGCTGTCGATCTGACTCAAAATATCTTTGAGGTAGCCTGCGTTGAAACCAATTTCGAAACCATCAGCTGCATATTCGGCCGCCAGTTCTTCCGATGCAGTCCCATTATCTGGCGACGTGACGGTCAGCGTAACCCGATCTTTGTCGAGCCCCATCTTCACAGCCCGAGTCTTTTCAGTAGCGATGGTGGCAACGCGGTCCACGCCGGCGAAGAAGCTTTTAGGATCGATCTTGAGCAGTTTGTCGTTCCCAGTCGGGATGACACGAGAATAATCCGGGAAGGTACCATCGATCAGCTTGCTGGTGAGAACGACGCCGCCCTCGCCCCCCATGGTAAAGCGAATCTTGCTGGCGGAAAGGTCGATCTGCACCTCCCCATCCATCTTCTCGTCGAGCAGCTTGCGTAACTCAGCAACAGCTTTCCGAGGTACAATCACGTCGGGCATGCCCTCCGCACCTTCCGGACGAGCTAATGTGAAACGCGCGAGCCGATGTCCGTCGGTAGCTGCCGCCTTCAGGACCGGCTTATCCTCGTCCGAAACGTGCAGGAAGATACCATTGAGATAGTATCGCGTTTCTTCGGTCGAAATCGCGAACCTGGTCCGGTCGATCATTTCAGCAAGTGTTTTAGCCGGCAACGAAAAACTCGTTGGAAGGTCGCCTTCGACGATTACGGGGAAATCATCACGAGGCAGGGTCGGCAATTTGAACCGGCTGCGTCCGGCCTTGACGTCCATCCGGTTTTCAGCGGTCTCCAAGCTTACCTGGCTACCCTCGGGAAGCTTACGCGCGATATCGAACAAAAGGTGAGCTGAAACAGTGATCGCTCCATCACTTTCCACACTGGCGGCTTCGATATGCTCGACCACCTGCAGGTCCAGATCGGTAGCCATGACACGGAGACCGTTACCTTCGGCTTCGATCAGCACATTCGACAGGATAGGAATGGTATTGCGACGCTCGACCACCGACTGGACGTGGGAGAGACAGCGCAGCAGAGTCGCGCGTTCGATTGTGGCCTTCATGGTCCTTCTTTCGTCCCTTTTTGGCGTGGTGAAGGCCGGAATCGCCCCACCAGCGCCGGAATACGGACAGCGACCTTAGCGGGGCTGCCGCGCCCCGCAAGTTTCGTGCGCCAATGGACAGACTTCCCTTGGGGATAACCCCAAAGGAATTAGCCCATCATCGCCATACCGCCGTTCACATGGATGGTTTGACCGGTGACATAGGCAGCTTCGTCGCTGGCCAAATAAGATACAGCAGCGCCGATTTCCTTGCCCTCGCCCATGCGGCCCATCGGAATGCGGCCATTGATAGCTGCTTTCTGATCGTCATTGAGCGCATCCGTCATCGCGGTGCGGATGAAGCCCGGCGCTACGCAATTTACAGTAATATTTCGGCTAGCCAATTCCTGAGCGAGGCTTTTGGTCATACCAGTGAGCCCAGCCTTCGCTGCTACGTAGTTCATTTGACCGGGGTTGCCCGTGTGTCCGACCACGCTCGTGATCGAGATTATGCGGCCGCCCTTAGCCTTCATCATTGGGCGGGCACTCGCCCTCATGAGGCGGAAGCTCGCTTCGAGATTAACGCGGATCACGTCATCCCATTCCTCATCCTTCATCCGCATGGCCAGATTATCGCGGGTGATACCTGCATTGTTGATCAAAATGTCCATGCTACCGAGAGTGTCGAGCGTAGCGGGGACGAGTTCTTCCACCTGCTTGGCATCCGAAAGATTGCATGTAATCTCGACATGATCCGCGCCCGTGTCGGCGTTGAGTTGCTCGCGAAAGGCGCGCAGTTTGTCACCATTAGAGCCGGAGAGCGCAAGACGCGCACCTTGGCGCGCTAGCGCATAAGCGATCGCGGAGCCTATCCCGCCGCTAGCCCCGGTTACCAGGGCAGTCTTGCCTTCGAGATTAAACATCAACCGTTTTCCTTCGCGAAATTCTCTAGATCTTGCATGGTGACTAGGCTCGTCGTGAGAGCTTCTTTATCGATGCGGCCGACCATCGGTCCGAGGACCTTTCCACCCAACTCGACAAAATGTTCGACGCCTGCCTTGCGCATAGCCAAGACGCTTTCGCGCCAGCGAACACGGCCCGTTACTTGGTCGACAAGAAGCCCCTGTTCTTCGGACGGATCCGTTACGCGAGCTGCGGTTACATTCGCATAGAGAGGCACATTTAGACCCGCAGGAGGGGTCTCTGCCAGCGCAAGCTTCATCCTCTGTGCCGCTGGCTTCATGAGAGAACAATGGAACGGCGCGGAAACGGGAAGTCTGATTCCACGCTTTATGCCGTGATCCTTTGCCATTTCGATAGCGCGCTCGATCGCTTCTGCATGGCCCGATAGCACGACCTGGGTCGGATCGTTGTCATTGGCGACTTCACAGACCTGGCCTTCTGCGGCGGCTTCAGCCAACGCGGTGGCCTTTTCGATGTCGGCTCCGAGCAAGGCCGCCATCGCGCCCACTCCGATCGGGACGGCGTCCTGCATGGCTATACCGCGAAGGCGAAGGAGTTTTGCAGCCTCGGCCAACCCGAAAGCGTTGGCGGCGCAAAGCGCAGAATATTCGCCAAGCGAATGGCCCGCCACACATTCGGCCTTATCAGCCAATTTAACACCGAACTCCTTTTCAAGCACTCGCATCGTAGCGATAGAATTCGCCATGATTGCCGGCTGAGCATTGGAGGTCAGGGTCAATTCGCTTTCCGGCCCGTCCTTCATCAGTTGGGAAAGCTTCTGGTTCAGCGCTTCGTCGACTTCCTGAAAAACCTCGCGAGCGTGGGCGCTGGCTTCGGCGAGTTCGACGCCCATACCGACTTTCTGGCTCCCCTGGCCGGGGAAGATGAATGCAGTCATGAATCTCTCCTTGTCGGAGCCGCGCTTAGGCTCGGTGTGCTCCGGCCTCAAGGCCGAAGGGTACGATCCTGTTGGCAGAGCTGTGCCCAATGGACGCGCGGCCGAGGTAGTCGATACCGTAGCGTTCACACCAGTATTGCACGATTTCCTCTGGTGACGCTCCAAAGGGCCTATCGTTCTTCGGGATTGCCGTTACTTCGCCAAGCCCGATACCGGCCACTCCGCCGATGTGCTCGACAAGGTGAAACATCAGCCGGTCAATTGCATACTCATACTCGCCTACTTCTTCGATCAACACATCGTGCCCGTCGAGGACCGGCATCATCTTCGTCCCGACAAGCATGGCGAGAGTGTATAGGTTGAAGGCAACCCTTGGACGATCTGAGATTGGGGGCTCCAAACCGTCAACCTCGCCCCGCATCCAAGTCAGTACGCGACGAACCGCATTTTCACCGTCGTTACGTTTAATATCGATCGGCATGGGAGCGTGAACCGGATATCCGATGCCCTCACGATACAGTGCACCCAGCAAAGTGCCGCAATCGGAATAACCCAGATAGAACTTTTCTCGCGCCGCACCGTTCGCCCCAGTGACGAAATCAGCCGTTATTCGGTTTGAGCCATATCCACCTTTAGCGAACCAGACTGCGTCGAAATGCGGATCGTTTGCAAACTCAAGCAAAGCCGCAAGGCGCCGCCTGTCGGCCCCAGCAAAATGGCCTTCAGTTTCGAAACACTGTTCATGAAATTGCAGTTCGATCCCCGGGAAATCGCGTTGGGCCAATTCGAGAACAGAATCAGCATGTTTCCGTTTAAGCGGCGTTGCCGGGGCGCATATGGCGACTTTTCGGATTGATCGGTGCACGCTCGCGATCATGCCGCCTTGTCATGACCGTTACAACTGCATAGCGAGCGTGCAATGACCGACATCACCAGCCCAGACACACTTTTTGCCCGCCCTTTCTTTTTTGTTGGCATTGGCGGGTCCGGAATGCTCCCGCTGGCGCAGATCCTGAAAGGGCGCGGCGTAAAGGTGAGTGGATCCGACCGAAGCTACGACCAAGGCAGGTCTCGCGAAAAATTCGCCGCGCTGCAACGCGACGGTTTCGAACTTCACCCGCAGGACGGAAGCGGAATCGTTTCGGGAGATCAGATAGTAGTGGCATCGGCTGCGGTCGAGGATAGCGTGCCAGAAATAGGCCGAGCGAACGCACTCGGATGCATGCGGATGACCCGTGCGGAACTGAACTCCATCCTCTTCAATACCAGCGGTGCTGGATTGGCGGTTGCAGGAACAAGCGGCAAATCGACAGTGACCGGAATGCTCGGTTGGATGATGCAGGCCACCGGTCGGGAACCGACGATCATGAACGGCGCCGTGATGAAGAATTTCGTTTCTCCGGAGCGACCTTTCGCAAGTGCGCTGGTAGGCGGACAGAGTCTTTACGTCAGCGAAGTCGATGAAAGTGACGGATCAATTGCGCTTTATCGTCCGGCAGTGGGGATACTTTTGAATGTAAGTCTCGATCACAAAAGTATGGAAGAATTGCGTGAGTTGTTCGGTGATTATCTCTCCCGAAGCCGCATTTCAGTAATTAATGCGGATGACGAAGAAGCGCTGACCCTACTTCCTAAGGCGAATGAGGTAATAACCTTTGGGATTGAACAGGAAAGGGCGCAAATCGGCATTGTACCGGGCAGCATTGCCGAAGGGTCGACCAAACAGGCAGCGCTGGTAGTCGATCGCTACGACAAGAGCGAACACGCGCTTCGTCTCAGCATGCCGGGGCGTCACAACTTATCGAATGCTCTTGCAGCTATAGCCGGAGCCGTCGCTGCGGGCATTCCTATTGCTGCAGCCGTCGATGCGTTGGCAGACTTCGATGGCCTCGCCCGCAGGTTTGATATCAAGGGAACTACCGAAAACGCCATCACTGTCATCGACGATTTCGGGCACAATCCTGAAAAATGTGCAGCAACCTTGCGAACCTTACGAACGCACCCCGGCCGCGTGCTCGCATTTTTCCAGCCCCATGGCTACGGACCGTTGAGACAGATGGGCCAGGAACTCGCGCAGACATTCGTGGATGAGTTAGCCGACGATGATGTCCTGATCCTTTCCGATCCCGTTTATTTCGGTGGGACAGTAGACCGTAGCGAAGGTAGTGAGCGTATTGTCAGCATGGTCCAAGCGGCAGGAAAGCTTGCGGAATATTTCCCCACTCGAGAAGGCGTCCGGGAGCGTCTGCTCGATTTGGCCAAACCAGGCGACCGCATTGTAGTCATGGGTGCGCGCGACGATACACTGGCCGATTACGCGAAATCGATATTCACGCAGTTATCCTAATTCGCAAAAGCAGGTTGTCTGGGAATCGAGGCGGGAGTCGCGGCATCGCAAATGACGCTGCAATTCCTGCCAGACTTTTTTGCTTGATAGAGAGCTTGATCGGCTTCGAAAAAGACCCGGTCGCGACGCCTTCCTCTTCCCAAAGCTCCACCGATGCTGATGGTTATGCGCGGTGTAGAGTTCGACGGATCACTAATTTCCCTTGCGACAGCCTCGCGCAAAAGTTCCGCACAGTGGCGAAGCGCTATTTCGCTTTGTGCAGGTAAGACTATCGCAAATTCTTCCCCGCCAAGGCGGTAAACCGATGCCCCTCGATCACTGAAAAAACGCCTGAGCATATCTGAAAGACGGGATAGTACCATGTCGCCCGTACAGTGGCCGAACGCATCGTTGATGGATTTGAAGTGATCGATATCGATCACCAGTAAGGCATTACCATCTGTTACCGTCGCCATTGCATCAAACGCGCGTCGGTTCCCCACCTTGGTGAGAGGATCGCTCAATGCCATCTTGCTAAGCTTCAGTGCTCTGAAACGGGCTCGATCGCGCTCCATGCGAAGAACTAGGAAGCGGTCGCCTGTTGCTGCAGATGTGCTCAGGACGAGCAGGATCATCGACATACAAACCAGATCGTCCAAGGGAAAGAGCTGTGAAACAAATCCAAGCTCCATACAGAGCTTTATAGCTCCACTCAGCGCTGCCCCGGAGAATGCAACCAATAAATAACTTGCTGCGCGGCTGCCGCGTTTGAAAGCGCAAACGGCGATCAGCAAGGTAATTGCGACTATAGGAAGCAAGCTGAGGATAAATAACCTGTGAGCGCTAATCCGGAAAATCTCGAGATCCAGCAAGGTGATCAGTTTTAGCGTAACCATAACGATCGTCAGCGCGAGGACACCGCGTAATAACTTTCTTGGGACAGTTTTCTCCTCAAGGATATCAAGGGTGAACAAAACGGCGAATACCATCGAGGCGGCGAGCGACAGTGTGTTCAGATGGAAGCGAAAAGCTAATTCCGTACTTGGAAAAAAATGAAATATCAGGCCGGAGTTCGAAAAAATAAAAGTTAGAAACGAGCCTGACATAGCTGCATGCCAGAGTATGAAACGAAAACGGAGCAAACCGAAAAACATTAGATCGAAGAAAATTGGGACCAGCAGCAATCCACAAGCCAAACCATAAATGAGCGATTTTACGTAGTGCTCGTCGGATGCATCCTCTTGGTCAACCAAAGTCGCTGCATTTACTATCGATCTCGTACGGGGCCGTTCTACTACTGTATCGATTGCCACGAGCTGAGAGGCACTATCTGGGACTGGAACGCTAAAACGTGCTCGGACGAACCAGTTTCTCGCAGCCATCTGACGATCCACGTCTACAAGTTTCTTCGAACCGTCTGCATAGCTGAATTGCAGCAGCATCGCGTCGAAGAGCGCGGGTTCCGTCTGCCAGATCAATGGGCCGGTTGTAGGGAGGGAATTATCGGACACTTCGATACGAGATCGAAGCACAGGTCCATCATTAATGAACCGATCGGGGCCGCAATCCAGACTGGTGCGAGGTAACGCGAGCGCTTCGCTAGCAGAACTAGCTGCACCTACACAAAGATCCGGCGCAAGGGGAGTTACCCGCGCAGCAACGGGAATGGCCATGTTGAGCCATAATACGCAGACCGCGTAAATAAATGCCGCCAACCCCCTTTGGCTCATGCACCCCCCAAGTTCTCAAAGGCCTTTCGGCGTACGAAAAGCTATCGATGGTGCAGCACTCCCACAATATCCTGAACATGATGGCGCCCCGAAACGAGACATCCGGAAATATTCAGTGAGCTGCACCATCTCGCATAAAGACTTTATGTATTACTAAAGTCAATACTATGCCGACTACAAGTCCAACTAGAGCCGATATGGATGCATAACTTAGCCAACCCAAAATAGACGACAATGCACCTGTTGCATTTTCGACCGCTAATTCAATCCCCTGCGCCCAATCTGACGGACCGTGGAAACCAATTTCATGTAGCCCGTGGAGCAGGATTCCCCCTCCTACCCACAACATCGCGATCGTGCCGATAAAAGAAAGCGCCTTCAGCAACCAAGGCATTGCCTTCAGAAGAGTGCGCCCGACAGCTTGAGCGGATGACGAGCTCTTCTTTGCAAGATGGAGACCAACGTCATCCATTTTTACGATGAGGGCGACGGCACCATAAACAAACAAAGTGACCGCTATTCCAACTATCGCGAGAACCCCAGCGCGAACTATGAAGCTCTCGTCAGCAACCTCGTTCAAAGTAATCGCCATGATTTCAGCCGAAAGAATCAAGTCGGTGCGTATGGCGCTGGCTGTGCGCTGCTTTTCGAACGCAGCTGGGTCTTTGATATCGTCCTCGAGGGTCTGGCCGTGCTTCTTACCGCCAAGCTTTTCGATGACCTTCTCAGCCCCTTCGAAGGAGAGGTAGCATCCTCCCATCATGAGAATGAAAACGATCGCCTGTGGAAGGAACCAACTCAGCAAAAGCGCACCAGGCAAGAGAATCAGCAGCTTGTTCTTCAGACTTCCAAGCGTAATCCTTCCGATGATCGGAAGTTCGCGGCTGGGGTCGAGGCCGGTTACATAACTTGGAGTAACAGCCGCATCGTCGATCACAACGCCCGCAGTCTTACTGCCTGCCCGGCTGGCAGCGATGCCGATGTCATCGACGGATGCCGCAGCAGTACGCGCGATGACCGCGACGTCATCTAAAAGAGCAACAAGTCCGCCGGGCACACATTATCTCCTTAGTTTGGCAAGCCAACGACGCCCTGCCCTGCCCGTTCCGCTCTCACAAGCACTTCCTCCTGCTTGCACAATCGACAAAACACGCTATGTGCGCGCATCTCTCGCTGCCGGAAGAGTCGGTCGGGAGATAAGAAGAAAGCCGGAGGGGCCCCGCAATCCCGCGGATCAGCCAGCGATCGGCCAGCAAGTGAAAGGATAAGGACATGGCTCTTTACGAGCATGTTTTCCTGGCGCGGCAGGACCTGAGTCAAGCTCAGGTGGACCAGCTCGCAGCCACGGCGACCGAAATCGTCGAAGCGAATGAAGGCAAGGTTACCAAGACTGAGACCTGGGGTCTCAAGAATCTCGCCTACAAGATCGACCGTAACCGCAAAGCACACTTCGTGATGCTCAACATCGAAGGCCCCGGTGCCGTCGTCGCCGAGCTTGAGCGCCAGACGCGCATTAACGAAGATGTCATCCGTTACATGACCATTCGTGTCGATGAGCACGAAGAAGGTCCCAGCGTAATGATGCGCAAGAATGAGCGCGATTCGAAGAAGCGCCGTGACCGTGAGGAGCGTGACTGATGGCCCGCCCGTTTTTCCGCCGCCGCAAGACCTGCCCGTTCTCCGCGAAGAACGCACCGCAGATCGATTACAAAGACGTCCGTCTGCTTCAGGGCTTTATGTCCGAGCGTGGCAAGATCGTCCCTAGCCGCATCACCGCCGTAAGTGCGAAGAAGCAGCGTGAACTGGCCAAGGCCATCAAGCGCGCTCGTCACATCGGCCTGCTGCCGTACATCGTGAAGTAAGGAGAAGACCACATGGATATCATTCTCCTCCAGCGCATCGAAAAGCTCGGCACGATCGGCGATGTTGTCACCGTGAAGGATGGCTACGCGCGTAACTTCCTGCTTCCGCAGAAGAAGGCTCTACGCGCTAACGAAGCGAACAAGAAGGTTTTCGAAGCCAACCGTGACCGCCTCGAAAAGGAAAACGCGGAACGTCGTACCGAAGCTGAAAAGGCCGGCGAAAAGGTCGATGGTGTCGAGATCGTACTGATCCGAGCAGCGTCGAACACCGGTCAGCTTTATGGCTCCGTCAACGTGCGTGACATCGTCAACGGACTAGAAGCCAAAGGCCATGAGATCGACAAGAAGCAGGTCATCATGGGCAACCCGATCAAGACGATCGGCATGCATGAAGTGCGGGTCGACCTTCACCCCGAAGTTTCGGTAAACGTGAAAGCTAACGTCGCCCGTTCGGACGACGAAGCCGAACTGCAGAGCCAGGGCGTCGATGTTCTTGCCCAGATGTTCGAAGACGAGCAGCGCGAGATCGAAGAGATGGCTGCAGCCAACTCGGTAGACTCGACTCTCGAGCCTGGCGAAATTCCTGCCGACATGCTCGAAGATGGCGTCAGCACCGAAGAAGGCACCACTCAGACGGAGGCCCTCATCGAAGCAACCAAGCCTGAAGATAGCGATAGCTAAGTCCTCAAGCCACTAGACAATCAGGGCGCGGCGGCTTCGGTCTCCGCGCCCTTTTTGTAACAGATGCCTACTTGTGGCAGAGGGGCGTCACGAAAACGAAAAGAGCCAGGAGAAAAAGGCCAGCATGGATTCGATCGAACAGATCCTCGACAAGCTTCAAAACGTCTATGACGCGGCAGTCACGCGGCTTAGAGATGATGTCATCGCATTCGGCCGCGAAAGGGAAACTCCGCCCGCTGAGCGACGCAAGGACGGAAGCTACGCGTATCCCGAATTGCGAGTGCTCTTCCGTGGCGGCGAGCTACCCGAAGGTGCCAGCCGAGCATTCGGCCGCCTCAACACTCCCGGCCTTTATTCCAGCACGGTCACCAAGCCGAGCCTGTTTCGAGAATACCTCCGCGAACAGATCGAGCTGATTGAGAGCAATTACGAAGTCGAAATCGAAGTCGGATCTTCCCGTCAGGAAATTCCTTTTCCGTATGTTCTGGATGGCGAAGCAGGAGCAGAACTTGCGGGGATCGACCCCAATGAGATCGCGCGGCACTTCCCATCCACAGACTTGGCCGACATCGGCGATGAGCTAGCAGACGGCATCGAACTTACCGATCCGGAACAGCCTATTCCACTATCGCTCTTCGATGGATTGCGAACAGACTTCAGCTTAGCACGCTTGGCGCATTATACGGGGACGGATCCCAAACACTTCCAGCGCTTCATTCTGTTCACAAACTATCATCGCTATGTTGACGAATTCGTTGACTGGGCCGGCTCGCAGCTTGGCAAGAATGGGTATTCCGCCCTCGCTGGCGCGGGCGGACTGCTTATCACCGAGCCGACCGAGAATGCTCGAGCGCAATTGTCAGATACGGCTTGGCGTCGTCATCAGATGCCTGCCTATCATCTGGTCGGAGAAGGTCGGGACGGCATTACGCTAGTCAATATCGGGGTCGGGCCGTCCAACGCCAAGACGATTTGCGATCATTTGGCAGTGCTTCGACCTGAAGCTTGGCTGATGATAGGACATTGCGGTGGGTTGCGACCCAGTCAAAAGATCGGCGACTACGTCCTCGCCCACGCCTATCTGCGTGATGATCATGTCCTCGACCCTGTACTCCCCCCTGAAATTCCCTTGCCCGCAATTGCAGAAGTCCAGCAAGCCCTGGCCGGAGCGGCAGAAACTGTTTCCGGCGAACATGGTAACGACCTCAAGAAGCGGATGCGCACAGGCACCGTGGTGACGACTGACGATCGCAATTGGGAACTGCGGTATACCCAATCGGCCCGGCGGCTATCGCTTAGCCGTGCCGTCGGTATCGACATGGAAAGTGCAACGATCGCAGCACAGGGTTATCGCTTCCGTGTGCCCTACGGGACATTGCTTTGTGTGTCCGACAAACCGTTGCATGGTGAGATCAAGCTACCAGGGCAGGCGAACAAGTTCTACGAAGAAGCGATCGCCGCCCATTTGCAGATCGGTGTGACGGCATGCGATTTGCTGCGCAAGGAAGGGCCGAAGCTCCACAGTCGCAAGTTGCGCGCATTTAACGAACCGCCGTTTAGATAACTCTGGAGCAGGAAATCCTTCTGGATCCATATCGCAATGCCAGAAGCCTCCTGTGTAGGTCCTGATAACTTAAGCATGACATCGTATTCTGGTCATGCTGACTACAAGCAAATCTGCATTGGAGATACAGAAACCAGTGACGCTCCTATGACCATCACCAATACGTTATTTGAGGCACGGTGAAGGTCACTTTTTGAGCTCCGTCAGCCCTGCCCCTTTGTCTTGGTCTTTCCAACTTTGGCATTGGCTTCCATGAAGCCGATGATTTTGCCAGCGATGTCCATCCCTGTTGCCTGCTCGATTCCCTCCAAACCCGGGGACGAGTTGACTTCCATAATGACCGGGCCGTGATTGCTGCGAAGCATGTCGACCCCGCATACATTCAAGCCCATGCGCTTTGCAGCCGCGACGGCTGTCGAACGTTCAGCGGGGGTAATCTTGATAAGCTCGGCACTTCCGCCACGGTGGAGATTGCTTCTGAAATCGTCAGGCGCGCCTGTACGTTTCATGGTTGCTACGACCTTACCGCCCACTACGAAGGCCCGAATATCGGTCCCCCCGGCTTCCTTGATGAATTCCTGTACTAGGATATTCACATTGGCACCGCGGAATGCCTCTATCACAGACTTGGCGCTGCTCATCGTCTCGGCCAAAACGACGCCGATCCCCTGAGTGCCTTCCAGCAATTTGATCACGACCGGAGGCCCATTGACCGCGCGAATGATCTCTTCTGCCTGCTTTGGATCATTGGCGTATGCTGTAAGCGGCAAACCAAGACCGTGCTTGGCAAGGATTTGCATGCTGCGCAGCTTGTCGCGACTGCGTCCGATCGCTACGCTTTCGTTCAATGGCCAGCATCCGCGCATTTCAAACTGCCGCAGGATGGAAAGTCCGTATTGCGTGATAGATGCGCCAATCCGGGGAATAACGGCATCGTAACCGCTGGCCGGTTTTCCTTCGTAATAAACTTCAGGCCGATGGCTTGCGATATGGACAGTGCAGCGCGTGGTATTGAGAATGTCGAGCTCGTGTCCACGCTCTTCTGCCGCTTCTTTCAATCGCTTGTGCGAGTAGAGATTAGCATTGCGTGCCAGCATCGCGATTTTCATGGCTTGTGGCCTTTCTGGACCTTCATTTCCGGCGTCTGCAACCACGAATAACCGGAGTCCACTACAAATCGACGGCGGAGTGAGGATCGCCCAATAAGCATGGGGAATTTCATGTCGCTTCGGTCGGCAAGGCTGATTTCAGCACGAAATTCGACATCGCCAATTTTCAGCGGGGTCTTGATAACGTACCGATACTGAGTCTTACCGTTCGAACTTGTGATGCCGCGCACATCGACATGCACAGCTTCGCAAACCTGCCGGACATGCTGCTGACTGAAATCAACCGCGAACCGCACAAATTTCTGACCGTCACGTTCAAATTCCTCCAGCACCTCCCCGTGAAGAGACGATGTGCGGGCACCAGTATCGATCTTGGCGGGAACTGCGTGAAGGCCCAGATCGGGCAAATGCACGAGTTCGCGCCAGCCCACCGCTGGCAACAACTTTCGTTCGGTCATTCTAGCAGCCCCCTCCCCTGGCTTTTACCAGCCTTGCTCCTTGCCTGCATTCTGCTCGTCGAGCCACGCCTTTAGTGGTGCGAAATATTCGACCATCGCCTTCCCGCTCATCTGACGCTCGCCAGTGAACGCTTCCAGCGCATCAGGCCAAGGCTTGCTTGCGCCCATTTCGAGCATTGCGTCGAGATTTTTCCCAACTTCCTTGTTGCCGTAGAACGAGCAGCGATGCAGCGGGCCTTCCCAGCCAGCTTGATCGCAAGCGGCTTTATAAAACTGAAACTGCAATATTCGCGCGAGGAAATAGCGGGTGTAAGGCACATTACCTGGGATGTGGTATTTCGCCCCTGCATCGAACTGGCTCTCATCGCGCGCAACCGGTGGCGTAATTCCCTGATACTCCAGGCGAAGATCGTTCCACCCTGTATTCAGCTGGTCTGCCGAAATGTCCCCATTGAAAAGGCCCCAGCGGTAACGATCGACCATGAGCCCGAAGGGAAGGAAGGCGATTTTGTCCATTGCCTGACGCAACAGAAGGCCGATATCCTTATCCGCACTCGGCACATCTGAAGGTTCGAGCATGTCTATCTGCACCAGATATTCCGGTGTGATCGACAGCGCGATCATATCTCCGATCGCTTCGTGGAAGCCATCGTTTGCGCCATTCAGATGCAGATAGTCCTGCTTGTTGTACGCGCGCTGGTAGTAGTTGTGGCCAAGCTCGTGGTGGATGGTGATGAAATCGTCCGCATTACGCTTGATGCACATTTTGATGCGAAGATCGTCGACGTTGTCCACGTCCCAGGCGCTGGCGTGGCAAACCACTTCCCGGTCTTGCGGCTTCACGAACTGGCTACGCTCCCAGAAGGTTTCAGGCAGCGGCTCGAAACCCAACGATGAAAAGAAGTCCTCGCCCACGCGAACCATCTGTTTCTCGTCATAACCCTTCTTTTCGATGAGGTCTGTGAGATCGTAGCCCAGATCGCCCGACCCTTCGGGGGCGACGAGCGGATAGATATTTCCCCATTCCTGTGCCCACATGTTTCCGAGCAGATCGGCACGAATAGGTCCGGTAGCAGGCTGGATGGCATCTCCGTATTTTTCGTTGAGCTTGCTTCGCACATAAGTGTGCAGCGCCATGTAAAGCGGCTTCACTTCCTGCCACATGCGCTCGGTATCGGCAGCAAAGGCGTCGGGATCCATATCGTAGTTCGAGCGCCACATCGCACCCAGATCGGCAAAGCCGAGTTCCTTGGAGCCCTCGTTGGCGATCTCGATCATGCGCAGATAATCGTCTCGCATCGGAGCGCCGACATTATCATGCCAGCTCTCCCACATTTCTGCGTATTCAGCAGGCGTTCGCTCGAGGTTGCCCATCTCGGCTTCGATATCCGAGCCTGAGATTTCCTCGCCGTTCAGGACGCCCTTGCCTTTCCCGTACTGGCTGTTGAGACTGGTAGCGATCTCGTTAAGTTCGGTTGCAGCTCCATCACGAACAGGAGCGGGCATCACAATGCCGTTCCGCAGCATGTCGAGCTTTCTCGCAACTTCCGGGTCGAGGCCCGGCACCCGGGCATACTCGGCTGCCTTTGTCGCGTAGGCTACAGTTTTTTCCGTCGCTTCCGCACCATATTTCGCCGCTAGGGCATCGGTGTCATGCGTTATGTAGGTCGAGTTGACCCAGGAGACCTGAGCAAATTCGACCCCAAAATCAAACATGTCTTTTTCGACCATTGCCACCCAGTCTGCAGCTCCTTGGGGTGTCATCGGATAAGGATCTGCTGCAGCTACTCCGGTATCGCGTACCGGCTCGGCATTGGCCGTGGTGCAAGCGGCAAGCGAGATTGCAAGCGCGGAAAGAGCAACGGGCGCGAACTTCATTCTGATTATCTCCCTGAGAGATGGAATTTGATATCTTTGGAGACCGGATTGCACCGCCGATCGAGCATAATCAAGCCGGATCGCCAAGCCAGTTCGCCATAGCCTGTCCCAATTCCGGTTTGGTAACGCTACCCATATGGGTGCCTGGAACCTCTTCGAAAGTAGCATTGGGCAACAGGCCGGCGAGATCTTCAGCCGAGCCGTTGTCACGATCCTCGTCACCACAGACCACGAAGGTGGGCGCTGTGATGTTGGAAAGCATCGCAAGATCGAGATCTGGCATCGTTTCCAAAAGGTGGCGAGCGGCCACCCTGTCGATCCCTTGCGACTTTAAAAACTGCATTGAGAAGTAGGCCGGATCATTCCTCGGGATATTCTCGAACTCGTCTATAACTCGCTTGAAGAACGCACTGCGCTTTTCCCAATCGCCTAAACCTGCAGTCCCCATCCCCCCAGCGATCAACCGAGCGGGCTGCACAATACCATGCGCCGAAGCATGCAGGGCGGTTCGTGCACCGAGCGAGAAACCGGCGAGGTCATATTCGTCGAGCGCAAGATACTCGATCACCGCCGCGACATCACGAACCAACACGTTCTTGGGATATGCAGAGGCATCCTGCGGAGCCTCGCTTTCCCCATGAACCCTGAAGTCCAGCATGATCACCTCGTAACCCCGTTCCGCGATCAGCTGTGCATGGCCCCATTTGATCCAGTTCATTTCCGCACTTGAAAACAGGCCATGCAAAAGCACCAGCGCGCGCCCTTCGCCGGTCCGATGAAGAGCGAGGCGCGTGCCATCAAAGCTTTCGAACATCTCAATTTTCATCGTGGGTTCTATCCTTGTCGAGTTACACGGGTCTGAAACTGACAGCTTTGTTGGGGCAGGACCGATACGTCTAGCAGCGCATGCGAGCTCTCCACGTAAACCACATCCAACCTTCCCTTCGCTTCGTGGGAAGCCACACCCGGAGGTGAGAAAATGTCTATCGCTGTTTCATATTACGCAATTTGATATAATAAGCATGCTTATTATATACCTCGTATGGCACCAAATATCGGATATCTCCTGTCGGACAATTCGCGTCAACTGAGGCGCCTGTTCGATCTCCGTGTCCGCGATCTCGGTTTGACCGCGGTTCAGGCGAGACTGCTGCTCGCCCTAGGTAAGTTTCCGGAAAGCAACCAGGCTTTCTATGCGGAGCGTATTGAGGTCGAACCCATTACGCTAACCAGGCTAGCCGATCGCATGGAAGAAGCGGGTTGGATCGAACGTAAACCCGATCCGGAAGACCGACGCGCACGAATTCTGACACTGACCGATAAGGCAGAGGATATCGTCCTGCCGCTAAGGGCAATCGTTGATCAATTGGTCGAAGATATCCTCGATGGAATAAACACAGATGATCGTGAACGCCTGGCAAGGCTTCTTGAGATTGTCGGCGAAAATATGACAGCTCAACGCACTATGCCGGAAATGATCGATGGCTGAAGCAAACCCCGTTATCACTTCCGCTGCCGAACCTGAGGAAACGACAACCCAGAAGCCGAAACGCCGCTGGGGTAAAATCGTTTTAATGCTAGCGGTACCGTTGGTATTGCTAGTGGGCGGCCTTGTTTATTGGCTTTCTCTGCAGGGCACGGTTTCTACCGACAACGCCTATCTTCAACAGGACAAGGTGGCTGTCAGTGCGCAGGTTGGCGGCGAGATTGTTGAGGTATTTGTCAAAGATGGCGAGCAAGTCGAGAAAGGACAACTCCTCTTCCGCATCGATCCCGAACCTTACAAATTGCAAATCGCAGAAGCGAATGCCGCCATAGCATCGGCCCAAGCCAATGTGACTGCGCTTTCTAACTCCTCCGATCTATCGGGGGCCGACATTTCAGCCGCTCGTGAGAATATCAGCTTTGCGCAGGCCAATTTCGCCCGCAAGGATGCCCTGTACGAGCGCGGTTTCCTGACCAAGACCGAGCATGACGCCGCTGAGCATGCGGTCAATCAGGCTCGCGAACAGTTGCGTCAGGCGCAGGCGCGAGCAAACGCTGCGCAGGCAAAGCTGGCCACCGGTTCTGCCGTACCGGGCGAAAATCCGCAGCTGGCGGCAGCGAAAGCTCAGAAGGAAGTTGCAGAGCTTGCATTGAGCCGTACTGAAGTACGTGCTCCTTCTGCTGGCCGAGTGGCGCAGGCCGATCGCCTGCAAATCGGTCAGCAACTCGTTCAGGGTCTGCCAGCGGTTACCCTAGTATCCGAGGGCAGTTCCTATGTTGAAGCGAACTTCAAGGAAACCGATCTCGACGACATGAATGTCGGCCAGCGTGCGGAAATTCATTTCGACGCCTATCCCGATCTCGTCCTCAAGGGTCGAGTTGAATCTATCGGGGCGGGTACCGGGAGTGAATTTTCGGTCCTTCCGGCACAGAATGCTACCGGAAATTGGGTCAAAGTGACGCAGCGGGTACCTGTCCGCATTGCGATCGACGGCAAGAGTCCACGCCAGTTGATCGCGGGCCTGTCCGCAGAAGTCACCGTCTTCACCGACGACACGAAGTAAGCGAATGGCAAGCGCTGCCATCTCCGCCGGATCCGCTTCTCCGCCACGTGATGAAGCGCAACTTCCGGTGGCCAATCACATGCTGCTGATTGTCGGCATTATGGGCGCATCATTGTTGCAGGTACTGGATACGACGATCGCCAACGTCGCCATACCGCATATGCAAAGCGCTCTAGGTGCTACCGCCGAAAGCGTTACCTGGGTGCTGACGAGCTACATAATCGCCTCTGCCGTAGCCTTGCCCATCACGGGCTGGCTTGCAGATAGAATCGGTGCTCGGCGGCTGTTTATTCTATCCGTAGCGGGCTTTGTCGCCACGTCGATGCTGTGCGGCATCGCGCAGAACCTGGAGGAAATGGTTCTGTTTCGCGCGGCGCAGGGTGTGGCTGGCGCCTTCATCGCTCCTCTCAGCCAGAGCTTCATGCTCGATACTACCAAACCCAGCCGCCATCCGCAGATGATGGCCATCTGGGGAATGGGGATCATGATCGGCCCCATCCTGGGCCCGGTGTTGGGTGGCTGGCTTACCGAAAACTGGAACTGGCGCTGGGTTTTTTACGTAAATCTGCCCATCGGCATTCTCAGCCTCGCCATCCTGATGGCGAACCTTCCCCACCGGGAGCAACTCACGCGACGTTTCGACATCTTCGGTTTTGCATTGCTGGCAATCGCACTCGGCTCGTTCCAGTTGCTGCTGGACCGAGGACAGCAGGCTGATTGGTTCGACAGCTACGAAATCTGGACCTACGCTTTTCTCTGCATTTCTGCGACCTGGATGGCTGTGATCCATCTTGGCACGGCCAGGAATGGGCTTTTCGACCGCGCCCTCTTCGCTGACCGTAATTTCGTAATCGCACTGTTTTTTATGCTGGTTATCGGCGCAGTGCTCTTTTCGGTGATGGCGCTGATGCCGCCGATGCTTCAGGGCCTGTTCGGCTATGATGTGATCGACACCGGACTGGTACTGATGCCCCGTGGTATAGGGGTGCTCCTCTCGATGCAGGTCGCGGGGTTTCTGATGCGAAAAGGTTTCGATGCGCGGCCAGTTGTTGCTGTGGGTTTTCTGATCTGCGGAGTTTCGTTGTACGAGATGAGCCATTGGTCCCTCGCCGTCGACCGCTACAACATCGTCTTTTCGGGATTGGTACAAGGTCTGGGCATCGGCTTGGTCTTCATTCCCCTCAATGTGAGCGCCTTTGCCACCCTCGCCCCTCGTCTTCGCACGGATGGCTCCAGCCTGCTGAACTTGCTCCGCTCCCTCGGGGCGTCTGCAGGCATTTCCTTGATGACTGTCATGCTGGCCCGAAACACCCAGACAAGCCATTCGGACCTTGCGGGCCACGTAACGAGCAGCGTCCTGAATTCGGTCGATGTCTCGACCGTGGACCGGTTCCAGAATATGGGCGACGCGGTTTTACGGGTGATCGATGGAGAGGTTACCCGGCAAGCAGCGATGATCGCCTATATCGACGATTATTACCTGATGATGTGGATGAGCTTCGCAGCCGTGCCGCTAGCGTTTCTCATGAAAAAGAATTCCGCGCCGACGGGCAATCTTCCCCCTCCCGGCGAGTAGCTAGCGGAAGAAGCAGCTCATTCCCGCTGCCAGCCCGGTTACTTTTCCCTCAGTCGGGCTGCCGGAGAAGAAACCCGTTATCATACCGTAATCGGCGCTCTCGTACTGGAATTCTCCTTCCAGGGTGCTGTCGGCAATGATTTGTACTGATCGTTCATCACGCAAGGCTGCCATCGATGTTCCCGGACGGACGCCATCTGCGGTTACGACCGGACTGCCCTTACCTTCACCCACAAACCATCCGACAAATTTGTCGTCCTGATAGGCCACCCTCAACGGGCCGCTTTGGGAAAAGTCGGTCGGGCCAATACCGCACTCGTCATTGGAGGACCTTTCGGGCTGCGCTCCGTAAGCGAGGGTCAGTAGAGCGTCTACCTCCCCTCGCGGCGTACCAAAACGCGGAGCCTCGCGTGCATCGCCTTGCCGAACGGCGAGGCCGTTGGAATCTACAACAACTTTTGCATCGGCAAGCCTGCCCTCGGATGCCCCACGATCAAGCTGGGATGGATCGGTTTGTGGCTTATCGGCCTCGCCACCACAGGCCGCGAGGACGAGAACGAGGGCGAGAGAAAGACTTTTGCGGATCATCCCTTCTTAAGACATTCGCGCCCCAGCAGTTCCGCAATCTGCACCGCGTTCAGCGCAGCGCCCTTCCTGAGATTGTCCGATACACACCACAGGGCGATACCGTTATCGACAGTCGGATCATCACGTACGCGGCTGATATAGGTAGCGCTGTCGCCCGCGCTCTCTACCGGGGTGACATATCCTTCATCTTCACGCTTATCGATCAGCATGATGCCCGGGGCTTCGCGCAGAATTTCTTGAGCCTGCTCAGCCGAGAGCTCGTTCTCGAACTCGATGTTTACACTTTCCGAGTGACCGACAAAGACCGGGACTCTTACGCAAGTGGCGTTGAGCTTGATCTTGGGATCGAGGATCTTCTTGGTCTCGACGACCATCTTCCATTCTTCCTTGGTCGAGCCATCGTCCATGAAAACGTCGATATGAGGGATGACATTGAAAGCGATCTGCTTAGTGAATTTTTCCGGCACCACCGGGTCGCCGACAAAGATTGCGCGGCTTTGCTGGAATAGCTCGTCCATCCCCGCCTTGCCCGCGCCGGAAACCGATTGATAGGTGCTCACGACGACACGCTTGATCGTCGCCGCATCGTGAAGCGGCTTGAGAGCTACCACCAGCTGAGCGGTGGAGCAGTTCGGGTTCGCGATAATGTTGCGCTTCTTGTACTCGTGGATCGCATCGGGATTCACTTCCGGCACAATTAACGGCACGTCGGGGTCCATGCGATAGAGCGAACTGTTGTCGATCACCACGCAACCGGCCGCCGCGGCCTTGGGAGCATATTCCTTTGCTGGACCGCTGCCGGCAGCGAACAATGCGATGTCCCATCCCGCCCAGTCGAAATGCTCGATATTCTTGCACTTCAGCATCTTGCCTGTGTCACCGAATTCTACCTCGGTGCCGTGCGAACGGCTGCTCGCCACCGCCGCCACTTCGTCACAAGGAAACTCGCGTTCGGCGAGAACCTGCATCATTTCACGGCCGACGTTCCCGGTCGCGCCGACTATGGCAACACGATAACCCAAAATACTTCTCCAATTCTTTCGCCGCCGAGATAGCGATTAGCGGTGCGCCCGCAAGCGCACATTCCTTTGACCCGGTTAAACCGTTACTCGCCGCCCTCTTCTGGCGGGGTCACACCGTGATGCTCGAGAAAGCGGAATACAGTGTTGTAGCGGTGTGGCGATATCTGCTCCCCAGATACGCGATGCGTGTAACCTGGGTATAGCATCATCTCGAACGGTACATTGGCCTCCTGCATGGCCGAGATGATTTCGGTCGCATTCTCGAATACGACGTTGTCATCGGCCATTCCGTGAATGAGCAGGAGGGGATCGACGATTTTGGCGGCATTCGGGATGGCGGAGGCCGCTTCGTAGGCCGCGGCGTCAGCCTGCGGCGTACCCATGAAACGCTCGGTATAATGGGTGTCGTAAAGCTCCCAACGGGTAACGGGGGCTCCGGAGATGCCGGCAGCATATAGTCCCGGATCGGCCTGCAATTGCTTCAGCGTCATGTAGCCGCCGTAAGACCAACCATCGATGGCAATCTTGTCAGGATCTACGAAATCAAGTGTCTTCAGATAGTCGGCACCAGCCTTCTGATCTCGCACCTCGACCGTACCCATGGCGCGATAGATCGGCTGTTCGAAAGCCACGCCACGGTTGGCGCTGCCCCGATTGTCGAGCGCGAACCAGATATAGCCCTTGTCGACGATGGCCTGCCTCAACGCGCCGTTCCAGCCACGATTGACGGTCTGCGGACCGGGTCCGCCATAATGATAGAAATAGACCGGATAACGCTTGCCCGGCTCCATCTCTGGAGTGACCATTTCCCAATAAAGTGGCGTACCGTCTTCGGCCGAAATCGTGCCGTATTGAGTCGGCTGATGGCTAGCCAAATAGGGCGCGTAAGGATGGTCCCCGTCAAGCTTGTTCTCCTCGATCCAGGCGAGGCGTTTGCCAGTCGCGTCTGCGATATAGCTTTGTGGCGGGGTATCGTCGTTGGAGCGCCCGATGAGTAGGGTCTGGCCCTTTTCATCCATGCTGGCGGAGTGCGTGAACCCCCGCTCGGTGAGCCGCGTGACGCTGTCCAGATTGTCTAGATCGAGAGCGTAGACGTGCTGCTCAAGCACATCATCCTTCGTGCCGAGGAAGAATACCCGACGAGCCTTTTGATCGACGCCGACAAGCTTGGTCACCACCCATTCGCCACTGGTTAGCTGCTTCCAATCCTGCGAACCGGAATTGTCGAACAGATAGAGATGCCCATATCCATCCCGCTCGGACCACCAGATGAGATTGCCGTCGTCGAGCCATTTGTAATTGTTCGACAGGTTGATCCAGTAATCTTCTACAGCGGCATTCTCGGTGAATAAAACCGTGCTGTCTCCGGTTTTCGGGTCGACCCGAAGCATATCGAGCTTGGTTTGCTCGCGGTTTTCCCGCTGGACGTAAAGTTCGTCTCCCGCCCAATCGACACGGGCAAGATAGATATCCTGATTGTCGCCGAGGTCGACCTTCACCCGGTTCTGGCCGTCGGGATCCATTACATACAATTCGACCACGGCATTATCGCTGCCAGCAACCGGATAGCGCTGGTCGAAAACCTTCGTACCGGTCGCGCCAATGGCAGCGCGGGTTACGATACCCACGCCGCTTTCATCGAAACGTTCCACAGCGATCCGGCTCTCGTCAGGGCTCCACCAGTATCCGTCGATCCGATCCATTTCTTCCTGGGCGACGAATTCGGCTTCGCCCCAGCGAATGTCCGCGCCTTCCTTCGGCGTTACAGGTGCAGCATCGCCAGTAACTTCCCCCACCCAGAGCTGGCGATCGCGCACGAAGCTGATAAAATTCCCCTGCGGGCTAAGCGCCGGGTTCAGTTCGCTTTCCTCGGTATCGGTGACCTGGACTACCTGCCCGTCAAGGCTGGCGAGATAAAGGTCGCCATCCAGAGGTACGAGGATCGCCTTACCGTTGGACGTCCATTCATAGCTGATAATCCCGGTCAAATTGCCGACTCGCGCACGCTCGCGCTGCATCTTTTCGTCCTCGGACAGTTCGCGGCCCGATCCCACCTTTTCGCTATCTACCAGCATCGACCATTCGCCAGCCTGCCGGTCAAAGGCCCAGAGATCGTAGAGGGAAAGATCATCGGCGCGATTGCGCAGTACGGTGAGATAGCGCCCATCGGGCGATAACTTGGCCTGTCGCGGGCTCGGTCCATCAAGGCTGGGGGAGGCAAAGACGCGCTCGAAGGTGAGGTCCATGGCGGCGGTCTCCTGCGAGGAATTATGGTGGTCGGCCAACGCGGGGCTGGCGAGACAGGTGCCCAGCGCGAGAGCTGTAGCGAGGCGAAGCGACTTCATGGTTTCTCCCGGAAAATCTTCCACTCGTCCTCGCAAGCACGAGAGCCGAAAGCAAGCATCACAAACGCCGCGCGCTTTTTTATACCTAATTTGAGGTTAAGCGCGCTTCCTTAAACTTGCTTAAGCTGCTGCTGGCAGAAACTGGACTTGTCATTGGGGTGGCCTATTCCGGCTCACAGGCCTCCCGGTGACATCATTTCGGGCCCTCACGGGCCTCTCATGATCCCCACGTCACGAGGGCGGCGCTTTTCGGAGCGTCGCCCTTTTACGACTTGTCGAACTGACCCTGAAAACGAAAAGGGCGGCCCAGCTGGACCGCCCTTCGAATTATTCGGCTGAGTGCGGACTTCAAGCCCTGACAATCATGCCTTCGGCGCGTTGTCGCGGCGTTCCGCGATACGCGCGCGCTTGCCGGTGCGGCCGCGCAGATAGTAGAGCTTCGCACGACGCACGATACCGCGGCGGACCACGGTGATGCTGTCGACGATCGGCGAATACAGCGGGAATACACGCTCCACGCCTTCACCGAACGAAAGCTTACGGACAGTGAAATTGCTGCCCATGCCGCGGTTGGAGCGGGCAATGACAACGCCTTCGAAATTCTGGACACGCTCGCGAGTGCCTTCGACAACCTTCACACCGACGCGGACGGTATCGCCTGCACGGAATTCGGGGATGTCCTTGCCGAGATGGTCGATTGCCTCGGCTTCGAGCTGCTGGATCAGGTTCATAGTCCTGGTCTTCCTACTTCTTGTGCCGCGCGCCAGAGGCAGACTGGTCCCGATCGCCACAATAGCGATCCCAAAGGTCCGGCCTGCGTAACCGTGTGTCTTCCTCGCTTCTTGCCTTGCGCCAAGCAGCGATTTTCGCATGATCCCCCGATCGCAGCACTTCAGGGATCGTGCGCCCTTCCCATTCCTGAGGTCGGGTATATTGCGGATATTCGATGAG
>NZOF01000056.1 GCA_002695185.1 Erythrobacter sp. | reverse complement strand
AAGCGAGACACGCCCGCCTTACGTGCCGCGCCCAGCAGATTACGTGTGCCGACGACATTGGCCTGCTCGAATTCGCTGGGATCGGGCGTATTGGTCAGGCCCGCCACATGCACCACGCTGTCCGCGCCTTCGCACAGCTTTTCGAGGGAGGCGGGATCATCGAGGCTGCCCGCAATCCAGATCACGCCGTCGCGATCTTCCTGCGGCCGCCGGGTGAGGGCGCGAATGGCAATGCCCTGCCGCGCAGCCGCATCGAGCACCGCCTGACCAACGAAGCCGGTCGCTCCGGTCAGCGCAACGATCATGCCTTCACCATGTGATCGCGGTGGACCACGGCCGCGCGCGGTGAATAGCCAAGCTTTGCCGCCTGTTCTTCCTCGCGCAGGCCCAGAATGGCGTGACATTCGGCGGCGGTATATTCGACCAGACCCTGGCCTAGACGTTCGCCCTTGGCCCCGAAGATCGCCACCAGATCGCCGCGCCGGAAATCGCCTTCGACCTCGGTTAGCCCTGCGGCCAGCAGGCTGGCGCCTTTCGCCAAGGCCTCGGTACAACCGGCATCGACCGTCAGCACGCCTGCGGGGGCAAGGCGGCCCGAAAGCCATGCCTTGCGCGCGCTCTCATCGCCCTGCGGCAGGAAGATCGTGCCGCGACCGGCGGATAGCGCCTTGTTTATCGGAGCATTGTGCGTGCCATTGATGATTGCGAGCGCAATCCCGGCCCGCTCAGCAATGCGGGCGGCCTGGAGCTTTGCCAGCATCCCGCCAGAACCCATGCCCGATCCGGAATCGCCGGTGGCCATGGCGATGACTTCGGGGGTCACACCTTCGACCGTGGGGATGAAGCTGGCTTCGGGATCGGCGGGGTCGCGATCGTACAGCCCGTCGACATCGGACAAGAGCAGCACCGCCTGCGCCTGCGCCGCCTGTGCCACGCGGGCGGACAGGCGGTCATTGTCACCGAAGCGGATTTCCTCGGTCGCCACGCTGTCGTTCTCGTTGATGACGGGGATCGCCCCGGCTTCGATCAGCCGTTCGAGCGTGGCGGAGGCGTTGAGATAGCGGCGGCGATCTTCCAGATCGTCGAGCGTGACCAGCATCTGCGCCGCCGTCAGCCCGTGATCGGCCAGCCTTTCGGACCATAGCCGCGCCAGTTCGACCTGGCCCACGGATGCGGCCGCCTGCGCATCGGCAAGGCTGGCGCGCCCGCCCTTGGGCAGGGCCAGCTTTGCCGCACCCAGCGCAATCGCGCCCGATGATACCACGATGACCTGCGTGCCGTTCTTCGCCAGCCCGGCAATCTCTTCAACCAGAGTGGCCAGCCATTCGGCCCGAGCCTGCCCGCGTTCGATCAGCAGGGCCGAACCGACCTTGATGACGATGCGCTTCGCCTGCGCGAGATCGGATAGGCTGGCGATGCCCATGGGCGTCAGATGGGCGACCAGTCGGGCTCGTCGGCCTCGTCCTCGACCTCTTCGGCCTGCGTTTCGGTGGAGGTGCGGTCAGGCAGGTAGGACAAAACGCCGTCGAGCAGTTCTTCCATGCCTTCGCCGGTCGCGCCGGAGATGTTGAACACCTTGTCGGCCCCGGCGGCCAGCAATTCGTCGGCAAAGGCCTTGCCCAGTTCGGCATCGGCAAGGTCGAGCTTGTTCAGCGCGACCAGCTGCGGCTTGTCGGCCAGCCCTTCGCCATAAGCGTCCAGCTCTGCATTGACGGTGTTATAGGCTTCGGCCGGATCCTGGCCCGCAATGTCGATCAAGTGGATCAGCACGCGGCAGCGCTCGATATGGCCCAGGAAGCGGTCACCGATACCGGCGCCGTCCGCCGCGCCTTCGATCAGGCCGGGAATATCTGCCAGCACGAATTCGCGGCCCTTGTGCCGCACGACGCCCAGCTTGGGGATCAGCGTGGTGAAAGCGTAATCGCCGACCTTGGCCTTGGTGTTGGTGACCTGGTTGATCAGCGTGCTCTTGCCCGCATTGGGCAGGCCCAGCAGACCGACATCGGCCAGCAGCTTCAACCGCAGCCAGACCCACATTTCCTCACCCGGCATGCCGGGCTGGTGCTGGCGCGGGGCGCGATTGGTGGAGCTTTTGTAGCTCGCATTGCCGCGCCCGCCGATGCCGCCTTCCAAGAAGACGATTTCTTGGCCCACTTCGGTGAAATCGGCCAGCACCTCTTCCTTGTCTTCCGACAGGATCTGCGTGCCCACCGGCACGTCGATGATGAGATCATCCGCGCCTGCGCCGGTGCGGTCCTTGCCCATGCCATGCTGGCCGCGCGGTGCCTTGAAATGCTGGGCATAGCGGAAATCGATCAGCGTGTTGAGGCCCTGCACGGCGCGGAAGATGATATCGCCGCCCTTGCCGCCATTGCCGCCGTCGGGGCCGCCATATTCGATATACTTCTCGCGCCGGAAGCTGACCGCACCCGGGCCACCCCCGCCGGATTTCAGATAGATCTTGGCTTGGTCGAGAAAATGCATGGTCCAGCCCCTAATCGCTTTTGCCGCCCTTGGCGAGCGCCGTGGTGCGTGGGGCGGTGGCGTTCGCGGTTGCGGGGGCAAGTTATTGACTAATTCACGGTTTGTTCCATACTTGTTCTCAGGAAGTTTGATGAGGGCCGATTCGATGCAGGATTTCGCTTACGAGCCAGTTTACGATGGGGCGGGCTGCCAGCTTACCGTTACCATCCTCGGCGATCGCGACGCCCCGCGCGAAGAAATGCGCGGCGATGCGGAAGGCGCGGGCTTCCGGGTGCTGGAATGTTGCAGCCTCGAAGAATTCGCCAGCGGATCGACCGGCGGGCTGGGCGATCTGGTGCTGGTGGACTGCCGTTCGATGGATGCGCAGACCCTGGCGCTGCTGTCGCGGCTGGATGTGCGCGCGGCCAAGTCGGGTGCGCAGATGGTCGTCTCCACCATCATGGAAACGCTCGATGCGGTGTTCGGCTGCTTCGCGCTTTCGGGTGCGCAGATCCTCGTCGATTCCGGTCGGGCAGAGCGGGTGATCGCGATCGGGCGCGTGCTGGCGCAGGTGCCAAATCTGCGACTGCGGGAACTGTCGGAAACCGACCGGCTCATGCTGCTGCGCCTGACGGAACAGGTCGGTCGGATGGCGCAGCGCATCGAAGGCTTGTCGGGCCAGATCTTTGCTGGCCGGTCTGCAGATGGCGGGGCTTTCCGGTTCGAATCTCCTACGCAGGGCTTCACCGGGCATGATGACAATCAGCGCGTGCCGGGTCGTGACCGCGTGCCCCAGCTGCCACCGCCCGAGGCGATCCGGCAACTGATCCACCAGCGGCAGCTGCGGATGAATTTCTTCGACGCGGATTTGTTCGCCGATCCGGCGTGGGATATCCTCCTCGATCTGGCGGCCGCGCGGGCCGAACGTCAGAAGGTCAGCGTGACATCGCTCTGCATCGCGGCCGGTGTCCCCGCCACGACCGCGCTCAGGTGGATCGGGCAGATGGTGGATGCCGATCTCCTGCTGCGTATTCCTGATCCGCATGACGGCAGGCGGGCGCATATCGCGCTGGCGGACAAGACCGCCGACAGCATGGCGCGCTATTTCGAAGCGATCGGCCTGACCAGCGACAGGGAAGTGACCCCCGCCTAAGCGTTCTTGCGCAGGATCACGGAAAGCCCTTCGCGCGGCGGCTTGGCCGGAAGCGCAATGCGCTGGGCATCGGCGCGCGCCCGGACGAGGATCGCTTCGGATATGGCGGCATCGTGCAGCACCGCATCGGCCTTGCCCAGCAACCGGGCCTGACGCAGGGTCAGATCGTCGGGATCGTCGCTGCCTAGAACAAAGTCATGGCATTCCGACGCGTTAGGGTTCGGCGACTCATTGAGCCATTCGTCGACCGCCCCGTCACCGTGCGTCTCCAGCGGGTCGAGTGGGCCTTCCGCTACCAGCGCATCGTCCAGCGCCCGCCGCCGCGTGACGCCGTCCGGGAATTTGCGGCGCATTGCGTCGCGCGCATCGGAAAGCGCCCGGGCAAGCTTGCCTAGCGATTGTGGAAGAAGGGTCTCGAGCCGCAGGCGCAAATGCTTGGCGAGGCCCGCCGAGGCACCGCCCGTGCTCACGGCAACCAGCACGGGATCACGGTCGAGCACGCTGGGCAGGGTAAAATCGCACAGCTCGGGTTGGTCGGCGACATTCACCAGCAGCCCGGCGCGCTTCAGCCGCAAATGCGCGGCAGCCGCCGCCTTCGGGTCGTCCAGCGCCACGAAGGCGAGCCGCGCGTAATGAGCCTCGGTTTCCGGGCAAGGAAGGCCTCCCGCCCGCACGACAAGCCGCGCTTTCGCATCGGCCATTTCGCCGTGGCCGACCACGACGACACGCTCGCCCCCGATCCGGTGGAAGAGGGGGAGCGAGTGCATCAGCCTTCGAGCCAGTCGGGCACGCGTTCGGCGTCCATGATCGAATCCGCCCCGATCCGCTCTGCCACCACAGCAAAGCGATCATCGTCCACCAGCACTTCGGCCACGAAACCGCGTGAATTGTAGCTCGATGCCATGGTTGCGCCATAGGCCCCCGCGGTGCGGAATACGGCGAGATCGCCCGCAACCAGTTCATCGCATTCGCGGTCCATCGCGAAAGTATCGCCGGTTTCGCAGATCGGCCCCACGATGTGCGCCACGGTCGTTGCGCCGCTGGGCTGGACCGCTTCGAAATCGTGCCAGGCGCCGTACATAGCAGGGCGGGCCAGATCGTTCATCGCGGCATCGACCACGACGAACGGCCGCTCGATCCCGCGCTTCACCCGGATGACACGCGTCAGCAAGACACCCGCATTGCCCGCGATCACCCGGCCTGGTTCGAACATCAGCTGCACGTCCCAATCGCGGGTAACGCGCGCAACCATCGCGCCGTATTCAGCGGGCGCGGGTAGCTCCTCGCCAGCCTTGTAAGGAACGCCCAAGCCTCCACCCAGATCGGCATGGCTGACCTTGCAGCCGCCATCGCGGAGTTCCGCGATAAGCGCGCCGACTTTCCCGAAGGCTGTTTCCAGCGGTTCCAGATCGGCAAGCTGGCTGCCGATGTGAACGGCGATGCCGCGCATATCGAGACCGTCTTCCTTCGACAGCGCAGTGTAGATTTCCACCGCCCGGTCGAGCGGGACGCCGAACTTGTTCTCACGCTTGCCGGTTGAGATTTTCTCATGCGTGCGCGCATCGACATCGGGGTTCACCCGCAAGGCACAGGCGGCCTTCATCCCCAGCCGCCGGGCGATGGCAGCCAGTTCGTAACCTTCTTCCTCACTCTCCACATTGAACTGGCCGATGCCCGCTTCGAGGCCTTCCTGCAGTTCGGCGTGGGTTTTCCCGACGCCGGAGAACACGATGTCTTCCGCCTTCATCCCGGCAGCCAGAGCGCGGCGCAGTTCCCCGCCCGAAACCACGTCGGCACCATAGCCTTCAGTGGCGAGCACGCGCAGAACGGAGAGGTTGGGGTTGGCCTTTACCGCAAAGGCGATATGCGGGTTTTTCAGCTCCGCCAAAGCATCGCGAAAGACGCGCGCATGGCGCACCAGCGTGGCGCGCGAATAGACATAGACCGGCGTGCCGACATCTTCGGCAATCGCGGAAAGCGGGACATTCTCGGCGTAAAGTGCGCCGTCACGAAGCTGGAAATGGTCCATGGCGGCGCCTCTGCCCAATCCCGAGCGGTGTGTCTAACAATGTGTGCTTGTCAGGGTGCAATTCATTCGGGCGGCAGGTCGAAAGGATCGTCTTCCCGTTCTTCCGAACGCGTCCGCAATTCAACCGAACGGTCCGGCGCCGCCTGCGGGTCGAGCGCAAGCAGATCCTGCGAATCCGGCTGCACTTCCGCGCCATAGGGCGTGGGCGGCAAGGTCTCACCCGCCAGCGGCTTGAGATCCGTTTTCTGTCCGCAGGCCGCAAGCAGGGTGACCAGGCCGAGAATGGCGATAGTACGCATAGAGATCAGAATTCCTCCAGCCGCTTGCGGGCTTCTTTCGCCTGTTCCCTTACACGGATGGGTGCCGTGCCGCCATAGGAAGCACGGGCAGCCACGGAGGCATCGACCGAGAGGGCATCGAAAACCCGTTCGTCGATCCGGTCATCGATGGCCTTCAGGTCCTCGATCGAAAGGCCGTCCAGCGCGACACGCTTCTCGTCGGCCAGCTTTACGGCTGCGCCGGTGATATGATGCGCCTCGCGAAAGGGTATGTCAGCCTGGCGCACGAGCCAGTCGGCAAGATCGGTGGCCGTCGCGTGGCCGGCCTCGGCCGCCTTGCGCATCCGGTCCGTGTTGAAGCCGCTGTCGGCGACCATGCCGGCCATGGCGGCAAGGCTGAGATCGAGCAGGCCTGCGGCTTCGAACACGGGCGGCTTGTCATCCTGCATGTCCTTTGAATAGGCAAGGGGCAGGCCCTTCATGGTGACCATCAGGCTGGTGGCGCAGCCAATCACACGGCCCGCGTGACCGCGTACGAGTTCGGCGGCATCGGGATTGCGTTTCTGCGGCATGATCGAACTGCCGGTAGAAAGCGTGTCGGGCAGCTTCACGAAGCCGAATGGCTGGCTGGCCCAGATGATGAATTCTTCGGCCAGCCTACTGAGGTGAAGCGAGCACTGGCTGGCCGCCATCAAATAATCGAGCGCGAAATCCCGGTCGGACACGGCGTCGAGGCTGTTGCGCGTGGGGCGCGCGAAACCTAGCGCCTGTGCAGTCATATCGCGATCGAGATCGAAGCCGGTGCCTGCCAGCGCGGCAGAGCCCAGTGGGCATTCGTCCATCCGCGCCAGCGCATCGGAGAAGCGCGAGCGATCGCGGACCAGCATCTCGAAATAGGCGAGCAGGTGATGGCCTAGTGTGACCGGCTGCGCGGTCTGCAAATGGGTGAAGCCGGGCATGATGCTGTCGGCATGTTCCTCGGCACGCTGGACCAGTCCGCCGAGAACCGCGTCGATCCCGGCAATGGCGCGCTGCATCGCCGTGCGGACCCACATGCGGAAATCGGTTGCCACCTGATCGTTGCGGCTGCGGGCAGTGTGCAAGCGACCCGCCGCCGGGCCGACAATTTCGGTCAGGCGCGATTCCACCGTCATATGGATGTCCTCGAGATCCCAGTCTTCGGGCACCCCGTCGGCTTCATATTCGGCGGCAACCTGCTGCAGCCCTTCGTCGATCGTCTTGGCATCGGTTTCGCTCACGATGCCCTGCTTCGCCAGCATGGCGACGTGCGCGCGGCTGCCCGCGATATCTTCGCGCCACAGCGCCTTGTCGAAAGGGATTGAGGCGTTGATTTCACGCATGATCGCGCTAGGCCCTTCGGCGAACCTTCCGCCCCACATGCTGTTGGAGCTCTTATTGTCCCGCTTGTTGCTCACGTTCGTCTGTATCCTCGGTCTGGCTGTTGCGGGCTGCGATAGGAGCGCGCCCGAGCAGGCGCAAGAAAGCGGTGCTTCAAATGCGGCAACCGGGGAAATCGACACTTCCACTGCAGGCACGCTGATGCCGGTGATGAATGTGCAGGACCCGGATGGCCGGGATCTCAATCTCGGGGCGCTGCAGGGCCAACCCGTGCTGCTCAACCTGTGGGCCACATGGTGCGCGCCCTGCGTCAAGGAAATGCCCCTGCTCGATGAATTGGCGGGCGCCTATGGCGACAAATTGCGAGTGGTCACGGTCAGCCAGGATATGGGCAGCGCAGACAAGGTCGCCGCTTTCTTCAAAGATGGTGGCTACGAGCATCTCGAACCGTGGCTCGATCCAGAAGCCGGGCTTGGATATGCTCTTGGCGACACTGTGCTGCCGACCACGGTTCTCTACGATGCCAGCGGACAAGAAGTCTGGCGCGTGCGGGGGGATTTCGATTGGGGAAGCGAGGAAGCCCGCGCGGCTATCGATCAGGCTTTAGCGGGTTAGGGCGGCTGTTCGGCTCTTCTCACCGACTGCGTAGGATAAGCTGGTGCGCCGCGCGCATCATGTGATGCACAGCTTTCATCGCGGTTTGGACAATTTCGCGCTATAGGCTCCAGCCATGTTCGAAAATGCCGACGCGCTTCTGCTAGCTCGCATACAGTTCGCCTTTACGGTGAGTTTCCATTTTATCTTCCCGGCGTTTTCGATCGGGCTGGCGAGCTATCTCGCAGTGCTGGAAGCGCTGTGGCTGAAAACCGGCAAGCAACTTTACCAGGATCTGTTCAAATACTGGCTGAAGATTTTCGCCATCGCCTTTGCGATGGGCGTCGTTTCCGGTATCGTGATGAGCTACCAGTTCGGCACCAACTGGTCGGTATTTTCCGACAAGACAGGCCCGATCCTTGGACCGTTGATGGCCTATGAGGTGCTGACTGCCTTCTTCCTCGAGGCCGGATTCCTCGGGGTCATGCTGTTCGGGATGAACCGCGTGGGCAAGGGCCTGCACTTCTTCGCCACGTTCATGGTGGCGCTGGGTACCTTCATTTCCGCATTCTGGATCCTGTCGGTCAACAGCTGGATGCAGACGCCGGTCGGCTGGAGCGTGAGCGACGCGGGCCAGCTTCTGCCCGAAGCGAGCTGGTTCGACATCGTCTTCAATCCCAGCTTCCCGTTCCGGCTGGTGCATACGGTGATCGCTGCTTACCTCACGACCGCTTTGGTCGTGGGCGGGGTGGGCGCGTGGCACCTGCTCAGGGACCGCACCAACCAGCATGCGCGCAAGATGTTCTCGATGGCTATGTGGATGGCCGCTTTGGTCGCGCCGATACAGATTTTCGCGGGCGACATGCACGGGCTGAACACGCTCGAACATCAACCGGCCAAGGTCATGGCAATGGAGGGGCATTATGAAAGCCACCCGGATGGCGCGCCGCTATATCTGTTCGGCATTCCCAACGACAAGGAGCAGCGGCTGGATTATGCGGTGGGCATTCCCAAGCTTTCCAGCCTTATCCTGAAGCACGAACTCGACGCTCCGCTGGCAGGGCTCGATACGATTGCCGATGAAGATCAGCCGCCGGTCTTTCCCGTATTCTGGGCCTTCCGCATCATGGTTGGCATCGGTTTCCTGATGCTTGGCCTAGGCGCGTGGAGCCTGTTCGCGCGGTTTCGGAAAAAGCTTTACGACTGGAGCTGGCTGCACCGCGCCGCCGTGATCATGGGGCCATCGGGCTTCGTGGCGGTAATCGCGGGGTGGATAACCACCGAAGTGGGGCGGCAGCCCTGGACCGTTTATGGCGTGTTGCGCACGGCAGACAGCGCCAGCCCGCTCGATGCGCCTGCCGTGGCAACTTCGCTAATCGCCTTCGTGGTGGTCTATTTCGCCGTGTTCGGAGTGGGCACCTGGTACATCCTCCGCCTGATGAGCCATCCGCCGCATCTTGGTGAGAAGGGCGTCAAGCGCACGGAGAAGGGCCCGGTCCGTACTGCAGGTATAACCCCGGGACCGACCCAGAACCCCGGTTCTGACCCGGACGTGCTGCCAGATAGCCAGGAGGAGGCGACCGATGGGAATTGATTTCGACCTCACGGTCATCTGGGCCTTCATCATCGCCTTCGCCGTCTTCGCCTATGTGGTGATGGACGGCTTCGATCTCGGAATCGGCATTCTCTTCCCGACCTTCAAACCGGGGCAGGAGCGGGATCAGGCGATGAACTCCATCGCTCCCGTCTGGGATGGCAACGAAACCTGGCTGGTGCTTGGCGGTGGGGGTCTGTTTGCGGCCTTTCCACTAGCTTATGCGGTGATCCTGCCCGCGACCTATCCGCTCATCATCGCCATGCTGCTGGGGCTGGTCTTTCGAGGTGTGGCCTTCGAATTCCGCTGGCGCGACAAAGCGCATGAGAAATTCTGGGATATCAGCTTCACCGCAGGCAGCTTCCTTGCCGCGATGTCGCAGGGCATGATCCTTGGCGCGATGCTGCAGGGGATCGAGGTGCAGGACCGCGCCTATGCGGGCAGCTGGTGGGACTGGCTGACGCCCTATACGCTGCTGACCGGCGTGGGTACCGTGGCGGGCTATGCCCTGCTGGGTGCAACCTGGCTGATCTGGAAGCTTGAAGGCGACGCGCAGCACCATGCTCGTGGACTCGCAAAGAAAGCGTTCCTGGCGACACTCGCCCTGATGGGGGCCGTCAGTGCCTACAACCTTGTTCTCAATCCAGAATACTCCGACCGCTGGCTGACCGCACCCGAGATTTATATCACCGCATGGGTGCCGATCGTGACCGCTGTGATTGCGCTTTCGCTGCTGGGGGCGCTCCGCAAGGAGCGGCACAGCAAGCCGTTCTGGCTTTCCATCGCGCTGTTCTTCCTTGGCATGGCCGGTCTTGGCCTGACCATCTGGCCGAATGTGATCCCACCGGGCGTAACGATCTGGGACGCTGCCGCACCGGAGAAAAGCCAGATATTCATGCTGATCGGCGTGGCAATTACGATGCCGCTTATCCTTGCCTACACCGCCTGGGCCTATTGGGTCTTCCGTGGCAAGGTGGGTACGGAAGGTTATCACTGATGAAGTTCGATCCGCTCTCCGGCGCTGAAGACGCGGAGAAAGCCCCGCTCTGGCGGCGGGTGGGATGGATGGTGCTGATCTGGATTGCCAGCGTCGCCGTTCTCGGCGCGGTGGCCTACGGGCTCAGGCTGTGGCTGAAATGAAGACCCGAAGCGTTGAACTGGTGGGCGATGACGGGCTCGAACCGCCGACCCTCTCGGTGTAAACGAGATGCTCTACCAACTGAGCTAATCGCCCCGACCAGCATCGGGTGAAGCGCCACATAGCGTGCGTGACGCATAAATCAATTCCCGCTAGTGCGCTTTATGATGACAAGCACGAATTCTACCAGCCTTACCGTCCTTGCTACCGGCGGCACAATCGCGGGAATCGCCGGTTCTGCGATAGCGAAAGACTATCGCGCGGGTGAAATCGGGATCGAAGATTATCTCGAAAAAGTCGGTGGTCTGGGGCTGGGCGCCGACCTTTCAGGCCGTCAGATCGCCAATATCGATTCGGCCGACATGGGGCCTGCAGTGTGGAATCCGCTCCATGCGGCGATCATGGAATCGATGGCTGACGACAATTGCCGCGGCATCATCGTCACTCATGGCACCGATACGCTGGAAGAAACCGCCTTCCTGCTCGACCTGACCTTACCGGCGGACAAGCCGGTAGTCGTAGTGGGCGCGATGCGGCCTGCCGATGCGGTGGGGTATGACGGCCTGCGCAACTTCGCCAATGCCGTACGGGTGGCAAGCGATCCGGATGCCGCAGGGCGCGGTGTCCTAGTAGTCATGGGGGACCGCGTGTTTGCCGCGCGCGATGTGCGCAAGGTTCGCACACGCGGCACGGAAGCCTTCCGTGGTTTCCCGCGCGAATCGATCGGTCTCGTCACTCCTGCCAGTCTGGAATGGTTCGGTGCGCCATGGCGGCAGGGCAGGGGGCCGGCATTCGCGTGGCGCGACCACCTTCCCGAAGTCGTGATTGTCTACGCCTATGCCGGACTCGATGAATCGGTCGTGAGGCGCCAAATCGGTGAAGCGACCAAGGGCATCGTCGTTGGCGGACTGGGAGAGGGCAATATGCCAGGCCCGGTTCGCCAGGCTCTGCTTGCCCTAGCTCGCAATGGCCTGCCCGTAGTCCGGGCTAGCCGGACCGACGAAGGTCTTGTCGACCGTGAGCCGGAAGATCAGGACAACGGATTTATCGCAGCGCGCGCCCTGAACCCCCAGAAAGCGCGCGTGCTTCTGCAATTGCTTCTGGCGGACGGGATCACCGACCCCGCCGCCATCCAGCAAAAATTCGACCGTCGTTAGGTCAGCCCTGGGGCGTGACCAGATATTTCTGGCCCGTCTTCATCTCGCGATAGTCGAGGATAGCATCCTTGGTCAGCATCGCTTCAAGATCGACCTTCGCCTTGTAACTGCTGGCAAAGGTGGTGGTGAGGTTGTCCAGCACGCGCTTGCGCATGCGCGCCATCGTTTCCTGGCCCGCGTGCTGAAGAAACGGGAACAGGAGCCAGCCGGACAAGGTCCAGCCAAAGCCGTATGACGGCGTCAGCGTCGTCGGGCTGACATCCAGACGGCCGTAGATGAACATGCGTTTCGCCTGGTTCGAACCGTAGCGCGAATATTCCTTCATGTTCGCCACTGCGACCTGCTCCATGGCCTTGAAGCAACTGTCGACCATCTTGCCGCCACCGATCGGATCGAAGCCGAAGAAGGCGCCCGTATCTTCGATCGCATCGCGAAGCTGCTTCATGAAATCATCATCCGACGAGTTAACGACATGGGTCGCATCCTGCGATTTCAGCAGTTCGGCCTGATCCGCCTTGCGCACGATATTCACGAGGCCAAGCCCGTCTTCGATGCAGATACGGTTGAGCATCTGGCCAAGGTTCGATGCGCCGACCGTGTGGAGGATGGCGCTCTGTCCTTCCATCTTCGCATTCTCGGCGAAGCCAAGGGCGGTCATCGGGTTTACGAAGCTCGATGCGCCCGCTTCAGCGCTGTGATCGCCCAGCGGGAGGCACATGTTCGCATCGGCAATGGCATACTGGCTGAAAGCGTTGCCGGGGACACAGGAAACCCGCTGGCCCATCAGCGCTTTCGCAGTGTCGCTATTACCCGTGGCGACAACGGTGCCGGCGCCTTCATTACCTGCGGGAAGCTTCTTGCCATGCCGCGATTTCTGGCCGGAATTGAACGGTTCGGGCATCTTGGCGACAACCTTGCCCGGCGAATACTCGGCATTCTCGAAATCGGCAGCACCGGTCAGAATGGCAAGGTCCGAAGGGTTGATCGGCGCCGCTTCCATCTTGACCAGAACCTGATTCCCTTTCGGCTCGGAGAAAGTCACCTCCTCGATCGCGAGAGTGAGCGTGCCGTCGCTTTCAAGCGTGGTGAAAAGCTGCTTGCCAGTAGTCATCCTGTTCCCTTTCGGTGCGTTATTGAAACCTGTTTGGCCGCTTCGCTACGCCTCGAATGGAGAGTTGGCTAGGGTGCCGTTACGTCAGGTATCGTCCGGATAAGTCGCCTCAACGAAGTATAGGCCGTGAGGCGGCGCATTTAGCCCCAGCGCCTGCCGATCACGGGCCTCCAGCGCCTCCGCCATCTGCTCTTCGCGCCAGCGACCCATGCCGACCAGTGCAAGACAGCCCACCATCGAGCGCACCTGATGGTGAAGAAAACTTCGCGCCGCTGCGTGGATGCGCACCTCATCACCCACGCGCTCGACATCGAGCCGGTCCAGCGTCTTGACGGGGCTTTGTGCCTGACACTGGACGGACCGGAAGGTGGTGAAATCATGCAGTCCGACCAGCGCTTTCGCAGCACGGTCCATGGCATCGTGATCCAGATCCTGCGGAACCTGCCAGAGACGGTTGCGCTCCAGCGTCAGCGGTGCGCGGCGATTGGCGATGCGATAGACATAGCTGCGGCCCGTGCACGAAAACCGCGCGTGCCAATCATCGGCCACCACTTCACAGTGGGTTACCGCAATCGGGTCGGGTCGGACCTGCGCATTCAGCGCCTCCATCAGCCTGAAAGGCGCGATATCCTTTTCGATGTCTATGTGGCTGCGCATGGCAAGCGCATGGACACCTGTATCGGTGCGGCCCGCACTATGAAGGCGCACTTCTTCCCCGGTGACGCGAAAAGCTGCATCTTCGAGCGACTGCTGAACACTGGGCCCATTATCCTGACGTTGCAGACCGAAGAAAGGTGTGCCGTCGAATTCTATGGTGAGCGCGAAGCGGGTCACGCCAGCACGGCGCCCTTCGACACCGAATTGCCGCGCAGGAAATCGGCGCGGTCCATTGCCGGCTTGCCCGCGCGCTGAAGACGGGTGGGGCGGATGGCTTCTTCGCCACAGGCGATGGCAAGATCATCGTCCAGCACCGCGCCGGGTTCCCCCGATCCGTCCGCCATTTCGGCGCGCAATACTTTGACCCGAACGCCGTCCATTTCGAACCATGCGCCGGGAAAGGGCGAAAGGCCGTGAATGTGCTGCAATACCTTTGCGGCAGGCCTCGCCCAGTCGATCCGCGCCTCGGACTTGTCGATTTTCTTGGCGTAACTCGCTGCTTCGTCATCCTGTTCGATTGCGTGCAGGGCATCGATGTCGATCAGCGTGCCGACCATCAACTGGGCGCCCAATTCGGCCAGTTCCTCGGTCAATTCACCGGTCGTCTTCTCCTCTACCTGTGTTCGCACAGTGGCCAGCATCGGCCCGGTGTCGAGGCCTGCTTCCATTTGCATGATAGTGACGCCCGTGACCTCGTCACCAGCCATGATCGACCGGTGGATCGGTGCGGCTCCGCGCCAATCGGGCAGCAACGAGGCGTGGACATTCAAGCAACCATGCTTCGGCGCATCGAGAATAGCTTGCGGAAGAATGAGGCCATAAGCTGCGACCACGCCCACATCGGCGTCCAGCGCGGCGAAGGCTTCCTGCTCTTCTGTCGATTTCAGCGAAGCAGGATGGCGAACTTCGATCCCAAGCCGGTCAGCCAGTTGGTGCACGGGCGTCTTGGTCAGTTCCTTGCCACGGCGGCCACCGGGGCGCGGCGGCTGGGTGTAAACGCACACTACTTCATGCGCTGCATGAACCAGCGCCTCTAGCGTCGGCACGGCAAATTCCGGCGATCCCATGAAGATAATGCGCATGAAGTCCCTGTCTGGTCTTTCTCTGTTCCATCAAGGCCCCTATCTGTGCGGTCATGGCATCGCAAGAGATCGAGACGCTGGCAGCCGCGCTGGCCCGCCTCCCCGGCCTCGGCCCGCGCAGCGCGCGGCGTGCCGTGCTATGGCTGGTGAAGCGCCGGGAAAGCGCTTTGCCCGCGCTACTGGAAGCGCTGGCAACCGTGGGCGAAGCTTTGGTCGAATGCGATGTCTGCGGCAATGTCGATACCACCAATCCTTGCGGAATCTGCGCCGACCCGCGCCGCGATGGCAAGGGACTGTGCGTGGTGGAAGATGTGGCGGACCTGTGGGCGCTGGATCGCGCCAAGCTGTTTACCGGCAAATACCATGTCCTGGGGGGCAAGCTCTCGGCACTCGACGGCATCCGGCCCGAAGATCTGAACATTGCCAGCCTTCTCTCCCGCGTCGAAGAGGGCGGGGTGGACGAAGTGGTTCTGGCGATGAATGCCACGCTGGAGGGACAAACCACCGCGCATTATCTGGCTGAGCGGCTGGACGAATACCCGGTCCGCATAACCCAGCTGGCACATGGCCTGCCGGTAGGCGGAGAGCTGGACTATCTCGACGAGGGAACGCTGGCGCAAGCTTTAAGGGCGAGACGTCCTCTTGGCTAGGCGATCACTCTGACCGGTCCAAGTGGATTGAAAATCCCGCATTTCGCGCTTATTTGACCTGTCATGGCTATCCGTGAAATTCTTGAAGTGCCGGACCCCCGGCTCAAAGTCGTGTCCGAACCGGTTACCGAGTTCGACGACGAACTCCGCACGCTCGTCTCCGATATGTTCGAAACCATGTATGATGCGCCCGGCATCGGCCTGGCTGCGATTCAGGTCGGTGTGCCCAAGCGCGTGCTGGTAATCGACCTTCAACCCGAGGACGAAGATGCAGAGGGCGAAGTCTGCAATCACGGCGGCCACGAACACGTGCACTATCCCACGCGGAAAGAGCCGCGCGTCTTCATCAATCCCGAGATTCTCGATCCGGCTGAAGAACTCGCCACCTATCAGGAAGGCTGTCTTTCGGTCCCCGATATCTTTGCAGATGTCGACCGGCCCGCAACCTGCCGCGTCCGCTATCAGGATCTGGAAGGCGAAACGCACGAAGAAGATCTGGACGGTCTAATGGCCACCTGCATCCAGCATGAAATGGATCACCTGGAAGGCGTCCTCTTCATCGACCACCTATCGCGCCTCAAGCGCGGAATGGCGCTGAAGAAACTGAAGAAGCTGCGCGAGGCGGCTTAGTCTCCGGTATCCACATCCAATCTGAAGTGATCGGGTTGGCATAGAGGAACTTCTATGCCATGTTCCCTCTCCGTTCCATTGCTGGAGGAGGGGCTTTACGATCGGTTGCAACGCCGGAGGGCGAATAAGCTCAAGATGAGTGATTAAATAGCATACGCTCGGGCGAACCGACGCAAGTAAGACTTAGCCGCATAAAGTCCGACAAGAGACGGTGGCCATGCGGGTCTGAACGCGTGAATCTTCGTTCCAAAGCCTCACTGCACCGATCGCTCGGTTTTTTACATCGCAGACCAAAGGAGATGGACATGGATTGTCCTCCCTATGTGCTGCGCTGGATCGAAAATCTCTGCTACTGGGTCTTACTGTCATCTGATGGCGTGAGCTGCATGTGTCAGTCGCAAGTCGGTTTCTTCACAGACGCCGAGGCAGAGGCGAACTTTCATTGGTGGTATTCCACCTAAAGATTCAGCCGCACGGTGGCAGGTGTGAAGCCTGCCACCAATTGCGGTGGAGATAAAAGCTATGGAAATAGCTCTTTATGGGCTTCTGATTATTTGCATGTTCATTGGCTTGGCCGTGGGCTGGTTCTTGGGATCAAGACCAATATCAGATTGGAAAGCGCGCCATGGTGAGCGCGATGCTGAAGCGCGGGAACTGGACGAGAAATTTCGCCGCGCCATTGTCGATCTGGAAAATGCCACTGTCCGCGCCCAGCGTGCCGATGCGCTCGATGCCGAACTGCGCGAAACACGGCGCATCCATGAAGAGGGTATGGAGGCCCTTCGTCGTGAGAAGGCAGCGCAGGGTGCAGAGCTTGCCACGCTGAAGGAGAAGACCGCCAATTTCGATGAACAGAAACGTCTTCTGATCGAAGCGCGGGAAGAACTGCTGAAAGAATTTCAGAACACCGGCTCTGCCGTTCTGACCAAGGCGCAGGATGCCTTCCTAGAACGGGCGAATGAGCGCTTGGGACACTCTGAAAAAACCAGCGAAGAAAAGCTGCGCGCCTTGCTCGATCCGGTCGGCAAGCGGCTGGAAGCTTACGAGAAACAGGTCGCCGCGCTGGAAGAAAAGCGCACCGATGCCTTTGGCCGGCTGCACCAGCAAATTACCGAGATGCAGCGCGGGCAGGAAGAGGTCCGGCGCGAGGCGCAGCGGCTGGGCAACAGCCTGACCAATGCCCCTAAGGCGCGCGGGCGCTGGGGCGAACGCGCGCTGCAGAATGTGCTCGAACAATGCGGCCTGTCCGAACATACCGATTTCATCCTCGAACAATCCATCGAAACGGACGAGGGGCGCTTGCGTCCCGATGCCATCGTCAATGTCCCGGGGCAGAAGAAGCTCGTCATCGATGCCAAGGTCTCGCTCAATGCCTATCAGGAAGCTTTCGAGGCGGAGGATGATCAGGAGCGGAAACGGCATCTCGATTTGCATGCCAAGTCGATGCGCAACCATGTCCAGACGCTTGGCAGCAAGGGCTACCAGAGCCAGTTCGACGATGCGCCGGACTATGTCGTCATGTTTGTACCGGGCGAGCATTTTGTCTCGGCCGCGCTCGAGCACGACCCTGAACTCTGGGACTTCGCCTTCCGCAACAAGGTCTTGCTTGCCACCCCGACCAACTTGGTCGCTATTGCCCGAACTGTCGCGCAGGTATGGCGACAGGATACGATTGCGCGTGAAGCGGTGGAAATCGGCAAGGCCGGAGCAGAACTATATGACCGCCTTGCGGTTGCAGCCGAGCACATGAAACGTGTTGGCGGCGGGCTGGAGACTGCCGTGAACAATTACAACAAATTCGTCGGCAGTTTTGAGCGGAATGTCCTGTCGGCGGGGCGACGCTTACATGACAAGGGCATCGAGATCGGGAAAAGAGAGATCGACGAAGTCCCGCAGGTGGAAGCAACGCCGAGATACAATGCCGATGACGCAGCTCAAATCGAGGGGAGTCGGTAATTATTCAGACCGGATTTGGATTAGCCATTTCTTAAGAAAATTGCGGTATCGTTTCGCCTTAATAATGACGGCAATCCTGGGTCGCGGCTGGATAGGGGGTCCGGAACAGACCGATGGAACTACGCAGAGAACCTCGATATTCCATCTCTACGTCGGGGCGATACCGGCGTGGCACAGGGATCCGTTTCGATATATCAATCAAAGACTTGTCCGAATACGGATGCCAGTTCTACGATATCGTCGGGAGATTGGAGGTAGGGGACGCAATCACGCTGCGCATCGGAAAGATTGGCCCATTGCATGCCAAGGTGCGATGGATCGAAAAGCGTCAGGCAGGGGTGGAATTCGACCAGCCGCTTTACCCTGCGGTCCTCGAACACATCATCGCTGAAGGTGGCACAGACGAACTTCGCACTTTCGGTTAATCCGAAAGGCTGGTCTCTCAAAAACCTACTTATCCAAACCTAGCCCAGACAGCACTTCATAGCCCAGCACCGCAGCAGCCACTGAAGCGTTCAAGCTGTCGGCACGGCCCATCATCGGCATCGTCACCCTCAGATCGCAAGCCATCTCATATTCTTCAGGCAGACCGCGGCTCTCATTACCAACCATTACAAAGCAAGGCGCCGCATAGGGCGCGCCGCGATATGGCTGAGCTTCGCGTAAACTCGCCGCCACCAATTGCCCTGATCCCTGTCGCAGCCACTGTTCGAACTCAGCCCATTCGGTCTGTGCGATTGCCTGGGTGAATACGGCACCCATACTCGCTCTCACCGCTTCCACGCTGAACGGATCGGCGCAATCGTCGATCAGGATTAGTCCGCCTGCACCGATCGCATCACCGGTGCGGAGCATAGTGCCCAGATTGCCCGGATCGCGCAGGGCTTGCGCAACGAGCCAGATATTTGAGGCGTCCCCCTTCAGCGAGCTGAGAGACGTGTCGAACTCTGCAAAAACCCCGGTAACAGCTTGCGGGTTGTCCTTGCCAGTGATCTTGGACAGGATGTCCGGCGAGGTTTCGATCACTTCGCCCCCGTTCGCATCGACAGCATCTTCAAGCGCCGTAAGCAGGGGATGAGGATCGCGCCTATCGGCCAGAACCAATATCTCCGGGATGTGCCCGCACTCGCGCGCATCCGTAAGCAAACGCAGCCCCTCCGCGAGGAACTTCTTCTCACGCTTGCGATGCTTCTTTTCGCGCAGAGCGCGCAGCGCTTTCACGGTTGGATTTGAATAGCCGGTGATTATCCGGCGGTCCGCCGACATTCTCAGGGCTCCCCGAAACCGTCCTCGACCATCGCGGAAAGATCCGCCAACACCGCATCCGCACTGTGGCCGTCTACGATGATTTCGATCGTGTCACCCTTGGCGGCGCCTAGCATCATCAAGCCAAGTATGGACCCTCCGGCAGCTTCATTGTCACCTTTCGCCACGCGCACGCTGCAACTGTCGGGAAGTTCGGCTACGGCGCCGACGAATTTCGCGCTTGCTCGGGCGTGCAGCCCTCGCTGGTTGACAACCTCGACCTTTTTCCTGACTTCGCTCAACTTGCTTTCCGCGCGCTATCGAGGTCTTGGCCGAGGAATTCGCTTGCCACGGTAATGTAATTTCGGCCGGCAGTTTGCGCCGCGTGTACAGCATCCACCACATTCATGCTCTTGCGGGCGCCGGCGAGGCGGATGAGCATGGGCAGATTGATTCCAGCGATAACTTCGATCCGTCCGGTATCCAGCAACGAGATCGCAAGATTGGACGGTGTTCCTCCGAAAAGGTCGGTCAGGATGATCGCACCCTCTCCGGTGTCGACACTGGCGATGGCATCGGCGATGTCCTTGCGCCGCTGCTCCATGTCGTCATTGGGGCCTATACAGATGGTGGCCACGGATTCCTGCTTACCGACGACATGCTCCATCGCATCGATGAAGTGTTCAGCCAGCTTGCCGTGGGTGACGAGGATCATGCCGATCATGCGGTTATCGATATCCGTTTCGTGTATCGAAATTGTAGACTTTGCGTATTAACCATTGCTTGGGCTAGCTGCGCTCGAACGGATCGGCGGGCCGGCTTTCCAGGTTGCGATGCACAACCGTGGGCGAAAATCCGGCCTCACGCAAGACTTGCGCGGCGGCTTCCGCACTAAATACTGATCGGTGTCTCCCACCCGTACAGCCGAAGCCGATGTTCAAATAGCTCCGATCCTGTGCTGCATACCGCGGGAGCAATTCGAGTAGTGTATTGCAGATGCTTGTGAACGCCGGGTCAAATGCGGGATCTCTGCGTATGTGGTCGGCCACCGGTTTGTCGAGGCCAGTCAGGTCTCGCAATTCGCCGATCCAGTGAGGGTTGTCGAGAAACCGCATGTCGAACAACAGATCAGCAAGTGGCGGCATACCCCGGGCGAAGCCGAAGCTTGTCACCGTAATCGTCATCCCCTGAACATCTTTCTCGCCGAAGCGTTCACGGATGACCTGCTGGAGTTGGTTGGTCGAATATTCGCTCGTATCGATTAGGACTTCGGCCCAATTTCGCAACGGTTCGAGGAGGCTCCGTTCGTCCCTAATGCCTTCCGCAACCTGCCGTTCACGAGCCATTGGGTGAGGGCGCCGGGTTTCATTATAGCGGCGCTGTAGCTCTCCATCGGAACTGTCGATGAAGAGCGTCGTCAGATTGACCCCATCTCGTGCTCCCAGTCCCTCGCATTCGCGGATGATGTCTTGCGGAGCAAAACCGCGGGTCCTGGAATCGAGACCTATGGCGATGGGCATCTGCGATTCACCATAAGTATCGAGCAGGTTTGCTAAGAGCCGCAGGGGGAAATTATCCAGCGTTTCCCAACCGAGATCCTCCAGGACCTGAAGTGCAGTCGATTTCCCCGCACCCGACATTCCGGTGACCAGAAGGATTTGCTGGGTCGCGCCGGTCTTGTTCACTGCTCGACTTCGTCGAAAGAGTTGAGAGTTTCGGGCAGCGGGAGCCCGTGCTTGCCGAGCGCGAATTCCGCACGCAAAGCCTGCGTCGCATCGCCGGGGCGAAACAGGAGGACCGGAACCGCTGTTCCACCGAGATTAGTGGTGGCGAGTTCCATAGGGTAGCGCGGAGCAAGGGTAGTAAGCTGCAGCACCAGCGAAACGGGTGCCTCGCTTGGCGTAAATTCAACCAGTCCGACATTGCGAACTTCCAGCAGACCGCGTGTAGTCTTTGGCGGGCAGGCGAGGGGAAAGCCGTCTTCATCATCGATGATGAGTCCATCGTCACCGATCAGCGTGGCGCCGCGATCAATCAGGGCAAGAGCCAGCGAGGATTTACCAGCGCCCGGCTCACCCGCAATCAGCAGCCCGCGACCATCGATAGAGACGGCCGTAACATTAGGGAGTTTAGTCTTCATTTGGCCAAGGCCGGGAGGTTCAGGACGAAGCATGCGCCGTTCTTGGCGTCGGCGCGGTTCTCAACATGAAGTGTTCCCTCATGCGCTTCGGCAATTGTCCGACCGATCGCGAGACCAAGCCCGGAATGGTTGCCGAAATCCTCGCTTTCAGGGCGATCCGAATGAAAACGTTGGAACACTTTTTCTCGCTTCTCCTCCGGGATGCCCGGGCCTTCGTCGCACACTGTCAGGATAACGCGCCCTTCGCGCCGGTTTAGGCTTGCGTCAATAGAGCCACCCACAGGCGAGAATGAAACGGCGTTGTCGAGCAGATTCTCCATGATACGTTCCAGCCGAATCCCGACGCCGTTGACGACCAGTCCGCTTTCGGCGGCGGACACGTTGACTATGCGCCCCTCGTTTTCGCCGCGCTCTTCACGGCTAGCGGCAACATTGCGCAGCAATTCCGCCATGTCCACCCGCTCGAATTCCGTACGCGACATTTCAGCATCTATACGGCTAGCATCTGAAATCTCCGTTACCAGACGGTCGATGCGGCGCACGTCATGTACCGCAATATCGAGCAGTTGGCGCCGCAGTTCGGGATCCTCGACCTTTCCCAGCGATTCGGTTGCGCTGCGAAGACTCGCTAGCGGGTTCTTAATTTCGTGCGCCACGTCGGCAGCAAAACTTTCAACCGCGTCTATCCGGTGTCGCAGGGCGGCGGTCATATCTGATACGGCCCTGGCCAGCATGCCGATCTCGTCCCGCCGGTCGGGGAGGCGGGGAACCTCTACCTGGCGATCACGACCTTGGCGCACGCGCACGGCGGCCTGCACCAGTTCGCGCAAAGGCCGCACGATTGTTTGTGCGAGAAAGAAACTCAGTAAAGTTGAAACGAGCAGGAACAGCAACACGATCATGGCTACCGTGGTGCGCGCTTCGCGGACGCTCTGTGTGATATCGACAGGGTTGCGCGTAATCAGCAAGGTATCGCCATCGAGCCCAACTGGCGCTGCGGCGTTGATGACATGGGTGCCATCTGGCGCATCGCGCAACACGATCTGCGTCAGGCTTTCCTCGCGGGCACGAACCAGTTCTGGCCATGCTTCAACGCTGTCGGAGGCGGGTTCGCGATAGTCGGGCAGGGCGGGGGCGCCAACCACGCGATCGAACCAACGATCCGTGCGCAGAGCAAAATCGGTCTGGTCTACATCCGCCGGGTCGGGAAGCTCGAAGCTTGGGGGCGCGAGCTGGAAGCTGTCGGATTCCAGATTGCCTTCAGGCCCATAGACCCTGATGCGGAGCCTCTGCTCTTTACCGATCTGGATCAGCAGGGCTTCTTGACGCTGTGGTGTAGCGCCCGCGAGAGCCTCAGCCGTGATTTGGGCCTCGACCAATGCCAGTTTGAACCGCTCGTCGAGGAGTTGGGTTCGGTAACTGTCAAGATAAAGGACACCACCGCCCAGCAGGACGAGCGGCAATACATTCACAAATAGAATACGGCTGGTGAGCGTCAATCGCCGCGACCAGCGCAGCTTGTCCAGCCTTGGATCGCCCCGAAGGACGCTTTTCCGTTCAGCCATCGCTGAAGCTATAGCCCGCGCCGTATAAAGTTTCGATGGCGGAGAATTCGTCATCAACGCTGCGAAACTTGCGGCGCATGCGCTTGATATGGCTGTCTACCGTGCGATCATCGACAAAGACGTCGTCTGGATAGGCAGCGTCCATCAATTGATTGCGGCTCTTTATTACGCCTGGATGTGCGGCTAGCGCCTCGAGCAACAGAAATTCCGTCACGGTGAGCGAGACCGGTTTCTCGTCCCAAGTCACGTGATGGCGGGCAGGATCCATCCGCAGCCGGCCGCGCTCAATGATTTCCGCGGGCTTTTCACCCGGGTCGACAGGCATAGGCCGCCGGGCGTCGGAACGCCGCAGGATAGTGCGGATACGGGCAAGCAAAAGGCGCAGGCTGAACGGTTTGGCGATATAGTCGTCCGCGCCCATCTGAAGACCGGCCTCTTCGTCCTGCTCGTCATCCTTACTCGTGAGGAAAATAACCGGCAGAGGAGATTGTTCACGCAATCGCCGAAGCAGTTCCATTCCGTCCATCTTGGGCATCTTAATGTCGAAAATGGCAAGGTCTGGCGGGTTTCCCAGCAATGCGGAGAGCGCAGCCTCACCGTCCGAGTATACGCGGGTTGCGAATCCTTCCGCCTGTAGCGCGATCGATACGGTGGTGAGAATATTGCGATCGTCGTCGACCAGCGCGATGACCGTGCGATCGTCTTCCTGAGGGGGCGTACCCTGTCCGGCTACATTTTGCATAATTGCTGCGGTTAACGCAGTTGCAGGGGCAAGACAACGCGCTCCATTCAATCGCCAGCGAATTCTATCGGATGCGATTTGACGTTCGCATGATCGGCGCGTAATGGCAGCGGCAAGAGCGGCGCATTCGTATGCGCCGACGAGTCCCGTTACGTTACCGCCTCTTTTGCGCCGGAGAATTCAGTGACCACCGAGCTTTCCCACTCGCTTGCCGCGCAGGGCATCGAGACCGCCGCCAACATTCACCCCAACCTGACCTCGGAGCAATTGACTGCCTCCGCGCTCGAGCGGGGCGAGGGGCGCCGTGCCAAGCATGGGCCGCTGGTAGTGGAGACGGGGAAGCACACGGGGCGCAGCGCCAAGGACAAGTTTATCGTCCGCAACGCCGAAACAGAGGACACGGTGTGGTGGGACAATAATGCATCGATGAAGCCCGAACATTTTGCGGCGCTGAAGGAAGACTTCATGAAAGCGGTTGCCGAGAAGAGCGATCTTTTCGTGGCCGACCTCTTTGGCGGCTCGCAACCGGAATACCGAGTGAATGTGCGCGTCATCAACGAACTTGCGTGGCATAACCAGTTCATCCGGACCTTGCTGGTCCGCCCGACGGCACAGGAACTTGCCAGCTTCACCCCGGAATATACGATCATCGATCTCCCCAGCTTCACTGCCGATCCGGAACGTCACGGCTGCCGCAGCGAGACCGTGATTGCAGTGAATCTCGAAGAGAAGCTGATCCTTATTGGCGGTACCAAATATGCCGGCGAGATGAAGAAGAGCGTTTTCGGTGTTCTCAACTACCTTTTGCCACCTAAGGGCGTGATGCCTATGCATTGCTCGGCGAATATTGGCCCCGATGGCAAGAGCGCGGTGTTCTTCGGTCTATCTGGTACCGGTAAAACCACACTGTCCGCCGACGCTAGCCGAACGCTGATCGGCGATGACGAACATGGCTGGTCCGACACGGCGGTCTTCAATTTCGAGGGCGGTTGTTACGCCAAGATGATCCGTCTGAACCCGGAAGCCGAACCGGAAATCTATGCCACTACCAAGATGGAAGGCACTGTTCTCGAAAACGTGGTGATGGACGAGAACGGCGAGATTGATCTCGACGACAACAGCCTCGCGGAGAATACGCGCGGTGCCTATCCGCTCTCGTCGATCCCGAATACGTCCGACAAGAACATGGGGCCGCCCCCAAGTAATGTTATCATGCTTACCGCAGATGCTTTTGGGGTTCTGCCCCCGATTGCGCGTCTGACGCCGGATCAGGCAATGTATCATTTTCTGTCCGGCTACACGGCCAAGGTCGCCGGGACGGAAATCGGAGTCACCGAGCCAGAGGCGACTTTCTCGACCTGCTTTGGGGCACCTTTCATGCCGCGCCACCCAAGTGTGTACGGAAACCTGCTGATAAAACGCATTGCAGAAGGCGGGGCCCAATGTTGGCTGGTCAATACCGGCTGGACTGGCGGGAAATACGGTACTGGAAGCCGGATGCCGATCAAGGCGACCCGTGCGCTCCTCAATGCCGCTCTCGACGGTTCGCTTAATGACGCGGAGTTCCGCAAGGATCCTAATTTCGGGTTTGAAGTTCCAGTGAGCGTGCCCGGCGTCGATAGCGAAATCCTTGACCCGCGTTCCACTTGGGACGACAAGGAAGAATACGATCGCACAGCGACGAAGCTGGTTCACCTGTTTGTAGATAATTTCGAACCGTTTGCCGCCCACGTCGATCAAGGTGTGCGCGACGCGGCCCCTGCAGCCGCCTGACCTGATAACCTGCTTGCGGGCACACAGTTGGAGAGGAGACCCCCGGCCATACTTAGGTGTGGACCGGGGGTTTTAATTTCGGCATCGCGCATAGAAGGTGGTTTCTACCCCCGACGCCAACTCGTCTTGCTAGCTTCAGCTTGCGGCAAGATTTAAAAAGGCACATCTTCCCTCGATGCTGTTTCGTAAGACACTACCTTCTCTGCTGTTTGCGCTCGCAGTGCCTTCTGCGGCTACGGCACAGGAGCCATCGACGAGTCTCGCGGAGGCACCATATTCTGGGCCGACTGTCTACACTGCCGATATAGTCGCTCATTATCCGCATGACAAACAAGCGTTCACACAGGGACTAGTGTGGCACGATGGCGCTTTGTTCGAAAGTACGGGACAGGAAGGTCGGTCGGTCGTGCGCAAGGTCGATCTCGCCACAGGTAAGGCGCTTGCCGAAAGCGCGATCCCGAGCGAACAATTCGGTGAAGGCTTGGCTCTGTGGAAGAACGAGTTTGTCAGTCTTACCTGGCGTAACGGCGCGATCCACCGCTGGAATGCCGATACACTTGAACATGTTTCCACGTATTCGGACTATCCGCTGGAAGGCTGGGGCCTTACATCCTCTCCTGAAGGCCTGATCCATTCCGACGGCAGCGCTCTTTTGCGTATACTCGATCCCGAAACCTATGCAGTGCGTAGAAGTGTAGAGGTCACGCTCAATGGACGGCCGCTGAGGCGGCTTAATGAGTTGGAGATGATCGATGGTCTGGTGTTTGCCAATGTTTGGATGTCACCGTTCATCGTCGCTATCGATCCTGCTGATGGCGTGGTGAGGAAGCTCATCGATCTTCGGTCAGTCGTGCAGGCTATACCTAATTCAGAGGGCGACGCTGTCTTGAACGGCATCGCCTGGGATCCGGCGAACCGCAGACTGTTTGTAACGGGCAAACTCTGGCCAACGCTGTTCGAGATCAGTCTGGTCGAAACCGAAGGTGAGGTTCGGTAAACTTCAACTGCTCGGGGCCACAGCCTCTTCGTCATTCATGAATGTGGATTCGAAGGGATTCCAGTTCGCCGGGGTCCATGCGACGCCTTCTTCTGCGCTCTTTAGCGCCTCCAGTGTATCGCGTGCTAATTCACCAAGGGATCCGATATGGGGGCTTGAAGCTACGGGCATTAAGGTCTGGCGCGCCAGCGCGATCTTTCCCTCGCCAGCAAGCATTATCCCGGCATTTACACCGAGACCTTGATCGAAAGGCGATAGCTCCGAAGCTCGTTCGAGTGCTGCCCTGGCCTGCTCGGTTGGGGGGACCCCGCGAGCCACAAAGCTGCGATAATAGAAGATAAGAGGAAGCGGGTGATCATTCTCGATCTTATTGAGTGCCGAGAATGGCCTCATGGCTTCTCTGTAGCCTGCCTCTCCATCATCGGCCTCCGCAGCTTTTCGAAATAAAGCGAACCCCTTCTGGACATAGGCATTGGGACGCGATGGATCGATCGCAATCGCGGCATCGGCAGCGGCTATCGCTGCATCATCATTCCCCGCGTCGAATTCAGCCTCGGCAAGTGCGGCAAGGACTCCTGGATCGGCAGGATATCTCTCAGCTACGTCTCGCGCTTCGATGACCAGTTTCAGCGCTTGTTCACGATTGACGCCCCGCTGCGATTTCATGCGCACTTCCATCATTTCTGCTTCGCCTTCGGGCAACTCCTCGATCGAGATGGGGCCATACGAAATCATGTCGGGCTTGAGGTTGTAGCTAAACATCCTGCTTTTTCGGAGATATCGGGAAATCTCGCGGTCGAGCACTTTAATATCACCGAAAGCGTTCTCGGCGGCGTCGATCGATGATTGTCCCTCCCTGATTAGTTGCCAATACTGTGTCAGTTGGCCTCGACGTGATTCTTCGAAAGACAGATAATGATAGAGAGCCCAACTCATGCCGTAAAAAGCATCCTGCCGGTTTCCGCGTCGTTTTTCGTATAGGTCTGGATCGAGGAGCTCTTCGACCGAAACATCGTCTGCATAAGCGAGTTCTCCGGCGCGGTGCATCGCGGGCCGCCCGATTTGGACGGAGCCGTCGCGACCGAAACTAGCCGACGCTAAGAATTCTGCGGCGCCTTCGCTCAGCCACCGCGGCATCGCATATCGCGATGAGGAAATAAGGAAGTGATGGGCATACTCGTGGAGCAAAACCACGGTAGAGAAATCCGGATACCCGCTCTTGTTTCGAATATCTTGGACAAATGCGCGTGAAGCGCCGGCGCGTGGCACATAGAAACCTGCAACATTATCTTCGACGGAACCTGCAAGCCTGCGAATATCACGCTGGCTTCCCACAGCGAAAATGGTGACGCGGTTTGAGGGGCTAGGTGTAGCTACCTCTCTTCCCGTCACCACTTCCATTGCGGCGTGGTATTTTTCCAGGTTCTCCGCAAACTCCCGGACATCATCTTCGCTGTCATCGGCATAGATAACGAAATGTTCGCTACTGGCGCGATGCCATTTGGCCTGCACCGGTGACGCAAAGATAAAAAGCGTCGCCAGAAGAAAGAGCTTACCCCGCACGTTCAACCCCCGTTGTTTCTTCCGGATTTATCAAGTCCGAAAAAAACTTAAAGAGTAATCAGCTCTTTGCTTGAGAGATATATTTTCCGATATTGTGCTCCATTACATCCATTGGTGCATTGCCGCCCAAGACGACGGCATCATTAAAGGCTTTGAAATCGTAAGCGCTGCCCAAGGCCGCCTGCGCCCGTTCCCGTTGGGCAACAATACGGCTGTGGCCGAGTTTGTAACCGGTCGCCTGGCCCGGCCAACTGCAATATCGGTCCACTTCGCTTTGCACTTCCTCCGGTTTCGAACCGTTGCGCTCGATGAAGAACTGGCGGCCCTGCTCCCGGCTCCACCCCTTGGAGTGGAGGCCTGTATCCACGACCATGCGGCAGGCGCGGAAGGCGAGGGACTGCAGATAGCCAAGCTGCCCCACCTCGAAACCGTCATAGGCTCCCAACTCATCCGCAAGCTGTTCGCCGTAGAGAGCCCAGCCTTCGCTGAACGGGTTGAAGGCCAGTACCGAACGAATGAGCGGTAAGCGGTTGGAATATTCGCCTTCCCAGACATGACCGGGAATAGTCTCGTGATAGGTAAGATCTGCAAGGTCATATTTGCGGTGCAGATCGGTGGTGCGGAGGTTGATCCAGAAACGCCCTGGAATTGTCCCGTCCTTGCTCCCTGCACCCCCGTAAGCGCCTGGGGCGCCAGCCTCTTCGGCTACCGGAATGCGCACGACTTCGAGATTGGGATCCACCAGAGTGTTGAAGGCGCGGGGCATCTGGGCGCGAATCCAGTCAACGCGCTCTTCGATGAATTCCATGATCTGCTCGCGGCCAGCATCGCCGTCAGCGAATTGATAGCGTGGGTCTTCGGCCAGCGCGCTCATGCGAGCACCGACGCTGCCGTCGGTGTAGCCGATCTTACGCAATATCGGGTCCATGCGCGCATGAAGGGCTTCGAGTTCTTCAAGTCCCTGCTGGTGGACTTCATCGGGGCTTAAAGTGGTGGTCGTGCTGTTGCGCAATGCCCAAGCATAAAATTCATCGCCATAGGGCCGCGCGAAAATGCCCGGTGCCGAGGTTGCGACAGCGCGTTCGGCCTTGAGTTCCGCAAGCTGGCGGCCGAGGGCCTCCGCGATTGGGCCCTGTTCAAGCGCAAGTGCCTGGTCAGCCCGAGTTTCGGGGAGACCTTTGGCCACAAGTTTCGCGCGCAGGTCAGCAGCAAAAAGCTCTCCCTTCCCTGCACTCTCGATGGTTTGTTCCATCTGCCGGATGGTCTTGTCGAGCAGAAAATCCGGCGGAACCACGCCCATGCCACGAGCCGATTGTATCCGCGCGAGTTCGCCGTCGAAAGTGGCGGGAGCCTGCTGGAGGCGCTCAACATAGGCGTCTGCATCTGCCATGCTTCCGACCATGTGTGTCGACTGCATGAAGCGGGGTAAGCCGATATATTCACCGACATTCTGAATTACGACATAAGGCGCCGTACGCCAGTTGCCTACTGGTGTGTCACCATAAGGCAGGGCAAAGCCATCCAAGGCTAGTTGATAGGCGCTTTGTATGACCTCCAGATTGGTTATGCTGGTGCTATCGAGACCATCGCGCGGGAATGCACTAACGCGCGCCAGATCTTGCTTGAGCGTAGCGGCATAGGCCCGCTGTCCGGCGGGCGACTGATCTTCCAGTTTGCTTCTGAGCGCCGCATGTTCGCCCGTGTCGACGCCAAGTCCAGTGGCGCGCTCAGGTTCATGCTGAAGTAAATTGTAAGCGACGCTTTCAAGCAGGTGGTCTACCGACTGGGAGCTGGCTCCCCTGGGGAGAGTGGCGCATCCGCCGAGGGTAAGAGCAGTCGACGCGCCAAGACCTGCAAGAAGTTGGCGGCGGGTGGCATTAAATGTCGGTGTGGTCATGCGAGGAGCATGTGCGCTCCTCACAAAACCAAGTCAAATCAATCGAGAAATTCCGCCGGGACCTTGCCACCATTGGCGGACAATTCGCGCATGGTGCGTTTGTGCAACCAGACATTGTCTTCGGCACTACCAGAGTATTCCGGGCGGCCCAGTTCCTGAGCAAGGGCCTTGCGGTTTTCGTAAGAGGAATCGACCCCGATCAACTTCATCAGATCGACAATTGATGTCCGCCAGTTCAGGCGATCGGCACCCGGCATGGAATCGAGGCTGTTTTCAACATCGACAACGGGAGTTGCGTGGGGCTGGGTGACAGGCGCATCGGCCCACGCATTCCCTGTCTTGGTCTGGACCGGAGGCGTTTTGGCTTTAGCTTCCTTCCCGAAAATAGCGTCCTTGATGCTGCTGAAAATGCCCATTCGAATATGCTCCGTAATACGGCTCGCGGCGGAATGCCGCATGCTTGCCCGATCAACGGCAGGCCGACACGCGCGTTCCGATGGATTGCGCGAATCGCACCGCGCCCGCTAGGCAGGCGGCATGCTGGATCTCGTGCTTTCGATCGTCGTGCTTGCCGCCATTGCCTTGCTGGCAGGGGCATTCTTCCTGTGGCGGCGGACGGGCAATGCGAAGAACGCCGCCCTCATGGTGGTGCTGGCCTTCATCGCGCTGATCAATGTGGCGATCTGGACGGTGCCCACCACAGACGGCGAAGCCCCGCTCGACAAGGTCGAACGAGGCTCGCGCTAAATCTCACCTGAAGCGGCGGATTACCGGGGCAATTGCCACCTTACCGATGAGACGAACTTTCCAGCGACAGGTTCGCCATTCGAACCGCGGGCAGGCTCGAACTTCGCACGCTTGGTGACCAGCGAGCAGGTTGCCTGGTCCAGTTCGGAATGCCCGGTTGAGCCCAGGATACGGCAACCGGTCACAGCCCCGGTCTTGGAGATGTCCAACTGGAATTTCGCGTCGCCGGTCAGCTCGCGCCGGGCCCAGCTCGATTTGTAATCGCGATCGCCGAGCCATCGGCCCGGATCATTGCGCGGCTTGGCACTGACGGGATCGAAAGTGGCCACCGGCGCGGGAGGGGCGGGTATGGGTAGCGGTTCCGGCTGGGGAATCGGCACGGGCAACCGGGGAAGATCCACGATTGTGGTCGTCGTTTTAGACTGCGATTTCTCATCGCTGAGTTCAAGCTTGGGATTCGGCACCGTGACCGGCGGGTCTGCCTGAACCTTTGGCTCGGCGGTCGTTTCCGGTTCCGGCAGCGGCTCCGGTTCGGGCAAGGGCGGGGGGACCGTGGGGATATCGAAGGTATCGATGATCTCTCCCGGTTCGGCGACCCCTGTGGCCACCGACAGCCCCGCAATCACGAGGGCACCGATCGCGGCCTGCGTAACGATGGCACCGGCCAGCCCGGCCGGCGATGGTCCCTGCTTCTGATCGACATATGCCATTTGATGCCTCCTCTTCCATTGCAACCCATGACTCGGCAATGTTACAACATTACGGTTTGTTGGCAAGAGTTTGATGGAATGCATCCGTGCGGTAGGCGCCGCGGCAATAAAAAGGGCCCCGCAGGGCCCCTTTTTGATCACATTGGAAATGCCTGAACCATCAGGTGATGGGGCAGGACGGATCGAGGCGGAAGTCGAGATAATTGTCGACCGACTTCATCAGTTCTTCCTGCTCATTCTCGAAGAAGTGATTGGCGCGCGGGATTTCTTCGTGATGCACGGTGATGTGCTTTTGCGTCCGCAGCTTTTCGACCAGCTTGGTCACCGCATTCGGCTGAACGACCGTATCCTGCGCGCCGTGGATGAAAATGCCCGATGCGGGGCAGGGCGCGAGGAAAGAGAAATCATACATGCTGGCCGGCGCGCCGATCGACAGCCAGCCACGAATTTCCGGCCGACGCATCAGCAATTGCATGCCGATCAGGGAGCCGAAGCTGACGCCTGCAATCCAGGTTACCTGCGCTTCGGGATGGATTTGCTGGACCCAGTCGAGCGCGGACGCGGCATCGGACAGTTCGCCCACGCCGTTGTCGAAGCTGCCTTGGCTGCGGCCGACGCCGCGGAAATTGAAGCGCAGGGTGGCAAAACCGCGATTCACGAAGGTCTTGTACAGACGCTGCGTAATCTGTTCGTTCATCGTGCCGCCGCCTTGCGGGTGCGGATGAAGGATCATCGCCACGGGGGCGCGGGGCCGGGGGGCGGGAGAGAAGCGGCCTTCGAGGCGGCCTTCGGGGCCGGGAAAAATCACGGTAGGCATGAAGGTGAAAGTACCTTGGCAGAAATTTTCGGGGCGCTGATCCCGGGAAGGGCTTTGCGCGGGGTCGCGGGCTATATAGTGTTTACCGTCGAAATCGCAATAAATTCGAGCATGTCCCGTCAATAACCGCATCTATCTCGACCATGCCGCAACCACTCCGCTGCGCCCCGAAGCGCGGGCGGCGATGGAAGAAGGCTTCGCCCGCTGGGCCAATCCCAGCAGTCCGCACGCCGAAGGCCGCAAGGCCCGCGCCGCGCTGGAGGATGCACGCGAGCGGGTGAAGCGCGCGCTTGGCTGGGAGGGCGAAGTGATCTTCACCTCCGGCGCGAGCGAGGCGGCGGCGCTGGCGCTGAACCATGCCAAGGCCGGGGCGCGGCTGGTTTCGGCGATCGAACACGATGCCGTGCTGAAAGCCGCGCCGGATGCCGAGAGGCTGTTCGTGCAGGCGGATGGCGCGCTCGATCTGGAATTGCTAGCCGAAGCGGTGCGGCGTGAACGCCCGCTGGTGGCGGTGCAGCAGATCAATTCGGAAACCGGCAATCGGCAGGATATGGCGGCCATTGCCGACATCGTGCGCGGGGCCGGCGGCATGCTGCTGGCCGATTGCGCCCAGTCAGCCGGAAAACTCGCGCTGCCGGACTGCGAGATGGCGATCGTTTCGGCGCACAAGTTCGGCGGTCCGATCGGTGTCGGTGCGCTGCTGGTAAGGGATTTTGCCATGCTCGATCCCGCCGGTGGGCAGGAACGCGGCTATCGGCGCGGAACGGAGAATATGCCCGGCGCGCTGGGCATGGCGGCGGCGCTGGAGGCTTGCGGCGAACCCTATATCGATGCGGCCGTGCTCGAACCGCTCGACATTCTGGCACAGGAATGCCGCGAAATGGGCGGCACCTGGCTTTCCGACCGGCTTTCCAACCCCACGCCCTTCGTCCGCGCGATTGCAATGCCGGGGATGAGCGGCAGTGCGCAGGTCATGCGGTTCGACATGGCAGGGATCGCGGTCAGCCAGGGCTCTGCCTGTTCTTCGGGCACGATGAAGACCAGCCATGTCCTGGAGGGCATGCAGGTCGAACCCGAAATCGCCGACCGCACCATCCGCGCCAGCTTCGGCTGGAGCACCACGCGCGAAGAGGTGGAACGGTTCTGCGTGGTATGGCTTGAGTTGGCGAAACAGTAGTGTCCGTTCGTGCAGAGCCTGTCGAAGCACCGCTGTTCTTTTTGACTGGCGCGGCACCCGCAGTAAGTACGGCCGTAGGGCGTTTGCCCACCTGCGGTTTCGACAAGCTCAGGGCGAACGGATAGGGACGTCTGCGCACCGATGATTTACCTCGATTACCAGGCCACCACTCCGCTTGCCCCCGAAGCGCGCGATGCCATGCTGCGCTGGCTCGACGGGCCGGGCGGAACCGGCTTCGGCAATCCGCACTCGCCCCACAAGATGGGCCGTCAGGCCAAGGCAGCGATCGAATTCGCCCGCGATCAGGTCGCCGCCCTGTTTCCCGGCGGGGGTAGGGTGATCTTCACCAGCGGGGCAACCGAAGCCATCAATCTGGCCATTCGCGGCAGCGGTACGGGCGGGACGGTTTCGGTTTCGGCCATCGAACATGCCGCGGTGCTGGACACGGCGCGCGATGCAGGCACCTGCCACGTCCTTAATGTCGCCAAGAACGGGCAGTGCAATACCAAGCAGGATTTGCCGCAGGACACGCGGCTCGTGTGCCTGATGCAGGTGAATAACGAGATCGGGACTATCCAGCCCACGGTCGAATGGCATCGCAAGGCCAAGGAAAACAACGCCTTGTATTTCTGCGATGCGGTGCAGGCCTATGGCAAGATCGAAGTAACCGGCGCCGACATGATCGCCATCAGCGCGCATAAGTTCCACGGCCCCAAAGGCGTGGGCGCGCTGTGGGTGCGCAACGGGGTGGAGCTTGCAGAAGTGCAGACCGGCGGCGGGCAGGAATTCGGCTTGCGATCGGGCACGCTTTCTCCGGCCTTGATCGCGGGAATGGGTGCGGCGGCTGCCGAGGCGAAAGACCGGATGGAGCAGGATGCCGAACACGTACAGAAGCTCTGGCAACGCGCCGCGCAGATATTCGAGGACTGGGAACTGAACGGCAGCGCCGAAGCGCGCTATCACGGCAATCTCAACATCCGTCCGCGCGGCCCCAATGGCGGCGGGCTGGATGTGAACCGGCTGATGAGCGAGTGCCGCAACGTCATGTTCTCCGCCGGTTCGGCCTGTGCCAGCGGATCGGGCCGGACGAGCCATGTGCTGGAGGCGATCGGACTGCCTCAGAAACTGGCGAAATGTTCGATCCGGCTGGGGTTCGGGCGCTACACCACGCTCGAGGAAATCGAGGAGGCTGGCAGCATTATCAACGAGGCTGCGAAGGCTCAGGGGGCTCTATGAAAGTTCATTTCATCACCAGCGAAGGCAATCGCGTCGTTGCTGAAGGCGAAGAGGGCGATACGCTTCTCCGCGTCGCCCAGGCTGCCGGAATGCCGCTTGAGGGAACCTGCGAAGGGCAGATGGCATGCTCGACCTGCCATGTGGTTGTCGACAGCCAGTGGTTCGACCGGATTCCCGAAGCTAGCGAGGAAGAGGAGGACATGCTCGACTTGGCCGCCGGTGTTCGCCGGACGAGCCGATTGTCCTGCCAGATCGTCCTGACCCCTGATCTAGAAGGTTTGACTGTATCCATTCCCGTCGAGAGCCATGATATGTCACGTTAAAAGGCGTTTGCGGATCACTGGATAAGCAGAGAGCCTAATCCTCTGTCGCATCCATGCGGACTTCACGTTCCCTGGGGATGAAGGCGGGGACAGGTTCGTTGCCGGAAGCTGCATCCAGCCGGGAAGCGGCCGCAAGCATATGCTCGCGCAGGCGACAATGCATGTCCCAACCGCACTTGGGATCGGATGATCGTGCCATGAAACGCACCACCATGGCTTTTGCGTTTTGCGAAACAACCTGACATTCCGCATCTTTCGGATCGACTACATCTTCATCGTTTTCGATGAATTCGCGGAATGGACCGCGCAGTTTTTCGACGTCCGCCCGGTTATCCAGTTCAAGCTCGACATGCATCATCAGAGAGGCATCCTGCTTGGTCCAGTTCTCGAAACTGTTGCTGGTAAAGTCGCTGACGGGGGCAATCACGCGGCGTTCGTCCCATGTCCGCAGACGCAAATGGGTGAAACCAATCTTCTCGACGAAGCACCATTGTCCATCGAAAAAGATGGCATCGCCGATTCGGGCGGTCTGAGCGAAAGCGATCTGTACGCTCGCCATGATGTCGCCCAGCACTTTCCGCGCGGCGAAGGCCAGTACGATGCCAAGGACACCCGCTGAAGCTATGATGGAAAACCCGAGAGTATTCGACAAATTGCTCGCGACCAGCAGGAAGCCGATCCCGGCAAGAAGTATTAGAACGGTAACGATGCGCCGAATAGCGCTCATCTTGGTGTAGAAATTGCGATCTTCGTTATTGTCAGGCGCTTCGAGTTCCTTTGTCCGCCGTGATGTAGCTAGATCGAACAGCGCCTCGATTACCGATAGCGCGATGCCAATAATTGCGAGGATGATCAGGATGAGCTGAAGGGGGTCGAGCAGATCCTTGACCGGCCCCGAAAGCCTGAAGAAGGTAGCTCTGACTATCGCGAACGTACCCGCGAAGGCGAGCAAAGTGGCAGGCAGATGGATCGCCTGCAGGACGCTGTGGAACTTCGATTCTTCGTCGTGCCTTTTTCGCAGGCGGTCAATGGCGAGATAGGTCAGCGCAGCCGCAAGCGCTGCCGCCAGGAGGATGAGCGGCAAGGCGATGACCTCCCACCATGCCAGCGTCCAGAAAGCCTGTTTGCGGAGCGAATTGGGCAGTGACTTCTCGAAATTCGTTGGACCGTAAATCTCGTAGAGCGCGGGGACGTTCTCGACGGTTTGCCTGCTGAAAACCCAGACAGGCTCGGTTCCGGGCGCAAGAACGCGAGAGATACGGATCGGCACGGTTCGATTCGAGAGTTCAAGCACCCCTAATGTCAGGCTTCGGCGAGGGACGCCGGCCATGGGATCCTTGGAAGTTGTCTTTGTATCGACTGCATCAGGTCGATCAGGAAGGCTGCCCCAGTCTACTACAAGCGATCGATGGAGCAGATCGTACAGCTCTGCTGCTAGTACCTCCGGGTCGCGAGAACTGCCTTCGACATTGGCCAGGTCAAGAGCCGCGGCAGCCTTCGACCATTCTTCCCGCTCGCCAGCAGCCATGAAGCTTTCGAGAAGCCCCAAGGGCGTATCGAGATCGAGAGGAGTTTCTCCAGGTGGAGTTGCATTTTGGAGGCGCTCGATTTCGTAAACATAAGCTTCCGAACCCGAAGCGACTTCCCGACTGGCTTGAGCCGCGAGGGGCATGGCGAAGCATGCCAATATCAACAGGAATAGGCTTTTTATCGTGCGATTGAATGAATTCCCCATGCCGTTCTAATGAATCGCGATTGAAATGGGTCCCACGCAATACAAAACCCCGCTGTCAGTGACAGCGGGGTTCCGAGTAATTTCAAATCAGTTAGGCGGCTTCCATCGCGCTCTTATCAGCAGTGGCGCCTAGCTTCTCAATCAATGCCTTGCTGAATGCAGAAATATCGTCGGGATTACGGCTGGTAATCAAATTGCCATCTTCGGCAACTTCCTGATCGACGACATTTGCGCCCGCATTCTTGAGATCGGTGCGAATGGAAGGCCAGCTCGTTACAGTTTTGCCTTTCACAAGGTCGGCTTCTGCAAGAAGCCATGGCGCATGGCAGATTGCTGCAACCGGCTTGTTCGCCATTCCGAATTCGCGGACAATCGCGACGGCACGATCATTCATGCGAAGGATGTCCGGATTCATCTGGCCGCCGGGCAGAAGCAGGGCATCGTATTCGCTACAATTGCTGATTTCATCGACCGTCTTGTCGACCGCGACGCTTTCGCCCCAGTCCTTTTGGTCCCAGCCCTTGATTTCACCCTTCTCGAGACTGACCACAGTCGTCTCGAAGCCGGCGTTTTCTAAATTGGCCTTGGGCTTCATCAATTCCGATTGTTCGAAGCCGTCGGTGGCGAGGATCATTACGTGCTTGGTCATGGGTGTATTCCTTTGATTTCGTGTTACCCATGCAACGTGTGGGGATGACGTGCCGTTCCGCGGTGACAGGTGAGCCGTGGCTCTGATAGGGCAGGCTTCATGGCCACTACCGACCCTGACGATTCCGGCGCTGATCCGTTCGACGCTATTGTCGACGCGCCCTTCGATTCCGCGCTGTCCGAGCGTTATCTCGTCTATGCGCTGTCGACGATTACCGCCCGCTCGCTGCCCGACCTGCGCGACGGGCTGAAGCCGGTCCACCGGCGCCTGCTATGGACCATGCGGCAGCTCAAGCTCGATCCGGCCAGCGGGTTCAAGAAGTCCGCCCGCGTGGTGGGCGAAGTGATCGGTAAATATCACCCGCATGGCGATACCGCCGCTTACGATGCGATGGTGCGCCTCGCGCAGGACTTCGCGCTGCGTTATCCGCTGGTCGAGGGACAGGGTAATTTCGGCAATATCGATGGCGATAATGCCGCCGCTTATCGCTATACAGAAGCGCGCCTGACGAAGACGGCGATGCGCCTGATGGAAGGGCTGGACGCCGGCACGGTCGATTTCATCCCGACCTACAATAACGAGGAAGAAGAGCCGGAGATCATGCCGGGCCTCTTCCCCAATCTGCTCGCCAATGGCGCAAGCGGGATCGCGGTCGGCATGGCCACCAACATCCCGAGCCACAACGTCGCCGAGATCGTGGATGCGACGCTGGAGGTGATCGACAATCCGCATGTCGAACACGCGCGGCTGATGGAAATCTTCAAGGGTCCCGACTTTGCGACTGGCGGTGTCGTGCCGGAAAGCGCGGAGACCATCAGCCATGCCTATGAAACCGGCCGCGGATCCTTCCGCGTGCGCGGCCGCTTTCATGCGGCAGAGGCTGAGAAGGCCGAAGACCGCGAAGCGGGTGTCGAACGGCTTGGCGGGGGCCAGTGGCAGCTGGTCATTTCCGAAATTCCCTATCAGGTCGCCAAGGGCAAGCTGATCGAGCAGATCGCGGCGGCGATCTCGGACAAGAAGCTGCCCATCCTCGAAGATGTTCGCGACGAAAGCGACGAACAGATCCGCATCGTCTTGATCCCGCGCAGCCGCAATATCGATCCGGAATTGCTGAAGGAGAGCATCTACAAGCTCACCGATATGGAGACGCGCTTCGGCCTCAACCTCAACGTGCTCGATGCGACCCGCACGCCGATGGTGATGGGGCTGAAGGAACTGCTCGACAACTGGATCGCCAGCCAGATTGACATTCTGCAACGGCGCAGCCAGCACCGCCTCGACCAGATCGCCCGGCGGCTTGAGCTGGTCGAAGGCTATATTATTGCCTTCCTCAACCTCGACCGGGTGATCGAGATCATCCGCACCGAGGACGAGCCGAAGCCGGTGATGATGGCGGAGTTCAGCCTGACCGATCGGCAGGCCGAAGCCATCCTCAACATGCGCCTGCGGAGCTTGCGCAAGCTGGAAGAGATGCAGCTGCGCGGCGAGAAGGACGAGCTGCTGAAAGAACAGGACGAGCTGGAAAAGCTGCTCGGCAGTCCGGCCCGCCAGCGCACCCGCCTGAAGCGCGATCTGAATGCGCTGCGCAAGGAATATGGCGAGGATACCGATCTGGGCCGCCGCCGTACCACCATCGAAGAAGCTGCGCCGGCAGTGGAATTCAGCATGGATGCGATGATCGAGAAAGAACCGGTCACCATCATCCTGTCGCAGAAGGGCTGGATCCGCGGGGCCAAGGGCCATCTGCCGCTGGATCAGGACTTCAAATACAAGGAAGGCGACGGCCCGGCTTTCGTCTTCCATGCGCAGACGACCGACAAACTATTGCTCGCCACCGATCAGGGCCGTTTCTTCACACTCGGCGCGGACAAGCTGCCCGGCGCGCGCGGTTTCGGCGAACCGGTAAGGAACACGCTCGATATCGAGACCAGCGCGCATATCATCTCGGTAATAGTGCACGAGCCGGGCAAACGCCTGTTGCTCGCCGCGAGCACTGGCAAGGGTTTCGCGGCCGTGACCGACGAATTGCTCGCCGAAACCCGCAAAGGCCGCCAAGTCGTAAACCTGCCCGGCAAGGCCGTTCTGAAAGTGGCGCGGCCGATCGACAAGGCGCACGATCACGTGGCCGTGGTGGGCGAGAACCGCAAGCTGGTTGTGTTCAATCTTGAAGAACTTCCCCAGATGACTCGCGGGCAGGGCAACAAGCTGCAGAATTACCGCGATGGCGGGCTGTCTGACGCTACGACCTTCACCATGGAAGAAGGTTTGAGCTGGACCATGGGCGGTAAGGAAGGCCGAACCCGCACCGAAAGCGAGATGTGGCAGTGGAAGGTTGCGCGCGGTGGTGCCGGCCGGCTTCCACCGCAAGGCTTCCCGCGCGACAACACTTTTACGTGATAAAAAAAGGGCCGGAAGCGAGTGATCGCCTCCGGCCTAATCCCCTTGGCGGGGATTTCTCTGGATTTCTCGGTGGCTCCAGAGAAACTTTAACTAGTGTTTACTGACCTGCGCCGTCGGCAGCTGGTGCTGCGGCAGCTGCCTGCGCCATTGCCGCATCGATCTGGGCGTTGGTCAGCAGGGCGATAAGGCCGTTGTCGGTGGCCGCGAAGTGTTCGCGCAGCAGGGCGACCTTCTTGGTCTCGTCACCACCGCGGGCGACAACCACGTTATTGCCTTCAACCGAAACGATAGTTCCGAGCGGAGCCTGTTCCGCATCCATGGCGGTGGCGCCAGGAACAAGTGCGGCGTCGAGCTTGGCAGACGCTTCGGCCAGCTGAGCATCGATCATGCTGTTGAGCTGCGCCTGGGTCACGGTGATGGTCGGGCCGGTTTCGCCCTGGCCGTACATGTCGACTGCCAGCGGAACCTTGTGCTTGCCTGTGTCGAGCACGGCGGTGCCGTTTTCGACTGCGACGATCGTGCCCACGGCATTGCCTTCGGGGCCGGTCACGGTAGCACCGCTGACGACTTGGTCGTTGGCAAGCGCCGGGGTTGCAGCAAGAGCGACGGAGGCGATGGCCAGCTTCGCGAATTTCATGTGTATCTCCTGGACGTGTTAAACTTACGGGTCCGCTGCGCGCAAAAGGACGCCCGGCGGACAAATCTGAATTGTTAGAGCGGCGGGAAGACTGTAAGTCTCTGTCAAAGGCCGCCAGTTCCCCCTCCGAGGAAACGACCTGCTCTATGGCAAACCGGTCCCCGAGAGGCAACCGCTTCACCAAGCCTTATGCTGCACCGCAGCTTAAGCGAAGCTGAAGATGGTGTTTTGAAGGACGTAATCTGTGGTTTTGCGCTGCATCATTCCGCGGCCAGAACCTCGTCCAGCATGGCAAGGACGTGCTTGCGATCGGGAAATCCTGCATCCACCCAGCGCCGCTCCACCGTTTGCAGCATACGCGCGACCTGCGGTCCTTTGGCAACGCCCCGTTCAACGATCTCGCCGCCCTTGAGTGGGAGTTGCGGCGCTACCCAATCGTCCAGCATACTGGGATCGGAACGAAGAATGAGCAGGCGATCACGTGCGCAGTCTACCCCTTCATAATAGGCAAGTGCGAGCGGGCCCTTCATATCGCGCGTGTCTCGTGCCGCGACGCAGGCGAGCCGTTCGCGCTGGCTTCGCGAAAGCCGCAGGCGGGCGGATACTGCCTCGGCGACCGGCGGAACGGGGGGCAGCATTGCGGCCAGCCGGCGCATCGCGTCGGGACTGATCTCATAATCGCGCTCGGTCTTTACGAGCTGAGCAAGGTTCTCCGCCTCGCGCTTGCCGCATTCGGGCAGCACTTGCTGCATCACGCCGAGTTCGCGCATCTTGAAGACGGTTGGCGAAGGATCGGGCAAAGCGAGCAGGTTCTGCAATTCCCAGCCAACCCGCTCGCGGCTCAGGCCCTTGAGCGTCGAGGCAAGTTCTTCGCACGCTGCGGTAGCTTCATCGTCCCAGTCATCGCCAAAACGGGTCTGGAAACGGAAATAGCGCAGGATGCGAAGATGGTCTTCCCGGATCCGCTCGCGCGCATCTCCGATGAAGCGCACTCGGCCTGCTTCCAGATCGGTCACACCGCCGAAATAGTCGTCAATTTCCAGCGTTTCCGGGTGGGCATAGAGCGCGTTGATGGTGAAATCGCGGCGCGAAGCATCCTCTTTCCACTCGGTGGCAAAGGCAACCGTGGCGCGGCGGCCATCGGTGGAAACATCGCGGCGCAGTGTGGTGATCTCGACATTGCCCTGCGGGAGGATCGCTGTGACCGTACCGTGGTCGATGCCGGTCGGGATCGTACGTATCCCTGCATCCTTGCAGCGATCGATGACCTCGGCCGGATGCAGCGGGGTCGCGCAATCGATGTCGTGAATGTCCTTGCCCAGCAGGCTGTCGCGCACAGCTCCGCCGACATAGCGCGTATTGTCCGCGCCAAGCGCAGCAATCAGCTGCGCCAGGTCTTCGCGCTTCGTCCAGTCTGCTTGGGGTAAAGTGGCCAACCTTCGTTCCGTTCATGCTGAGCTTGTCGAAGCACCGCTCTTTCTTCGAGCGCAGCGCCTAAGTGAAGTGCGGCACTTCGACAAGCTCAGCGCGAACGCATTATGGCTGCTGCTCTAGTCCAGCCACGCCAGACGGCGCGACAGATTGATGCAGATGGCGGCGGTGACACCCCAGATACGATAGCCTTCGTGATCCATCTCGTAATAGTGGCGCATCGAACCTTTCCAGAAGACTTCGTTCTCGCTCCATGCGGAACGGTCCATCAGCTTGGCCAGCGGGGCCTCGAACCAGCTTTCGACTTCGCGCGGGTCGGGGCGGATGGCGAGATCGGCGGGCACAGTTGCGAGCACCGGAGTGATGTCGAACCCCGTACCCGTCTGATAACGGTCAGTCGTTCCGATTATGCGGACTTTCTCACCTTCGATGCCGAGTTCTTCCCAGGCTTCACGCAAAGCTGCTTCGACCGCGTCTTCGCCATGCTCGATCTTGCCGCCCGGAAAGGCGACCTGGCCGGGATGATCGCGCATGGTGCGCGGGCGCTGGGTCAGCAGGACGGTGGGATTGTCGCATTCGGTGACCGCGATCAGCACGGCGGCATCGGCAGTACGATCGAGATCGGCGAAGCTGGCGTCGGTCAGCAAATCCGCGACATCCCGCGCGTGCCCCTGCGTGAACAGGTCAGTCAGCCGCTCGAAAATGGCGCTCATGCCGGGATGAGGGAAAAGCTATCGCCGCCGCTGGTTACGGTCCAGTCATCGCTCTCGGCCAAGGCGATCTGCGCCAGTTGTTCGTAGGTGGAGCGGTTCAGACGCGCCTCGCAGCCACGGCGGACATGCACATATAAGGCCGGGTTGTCGGCATCGCCCTCTGCACGGATCGGGTTGTCCGGTCCGGCCACGACCAGTTCGTCGGTATTCAGACGGAAGGCGAGATCGCCGTCCTTGCGGCTGACGTCGGTGGCGATGAAACAGGCATCCTCCACCTCTATCGAAAGCTTCTGATAAGGCACCACCAGCCAGTAACTGCCATTTTCCTCGCGGTTCAGCAGGCCGGAAAAGGCGCGGACCATGGCGGGGCGGGTGATCGGGCTGCCGTCATGAAGCCAGGTGCCATCGGCGCGAATGACCATATGGCTTTCGTCGACATTGTCGGGCGACCATTGTTCGACCGGCGGCAGGCGGCGTTCGGCCACAGCCTCGGCAATTTCGGCAAGGCTCATTCCTGCGAGTTCGGGGGGCGGGGTATAGACCATCGATGCACCAATGGATGACGCGGCGCTTCGTGCCGCGCAAGCGAATGCGTCAGCCGGCCGCCTGGCTCGTTTCCGGCGTCCACGGGCCCAGCATACCTTCGGGCGGCAGGATCGCAGGATTGCCGGTGCGCAGCAGCAGCCGCTCCTGCTCGAAAGGACCGGGGCAATGCCATCCGCTTGTGTGTTCGGCGGTGAAATCCCAGCGATCGTAATAATCTGGATCGCCGATCATCACTTGCGGATAGGGCGGTGCGCCGTCTTCGAATGCGGCATCGATCGCGCCGAGGCTGGCAGCCATCAGCGCCTTGCCGAAACCTTCGCCCTGCCTTCCCGGCATGACGGCAACCGGACCGACCATGATAAGCGGATGCGGGCGGCCCTTGGGATCGGTCAGCGCCACGGGCCACAGCTGGATCGACCCGGCGAGATAATCGTCATCGTCCACCGCGGCGAAACTGAGGCCCGGCAAATGCCCCACGCCTTCGCGGATACGGTAAACCGTTCGCGCATGGCGGCCATCGCCGAAAGCAGCGTCGAGAAGTTGTTCGACCAGAGCCGGGTCGATTGCGTCGAGGGGAACCAGAGTCGCCATGGGCCGCGCCGTTAGGGGCGCAGCCCAAAGCTGTCGAACAAAATCGCCTTATTCGGGGCGAAGCTCCAGCAAGCGGCCGCCTTCGCCGTCTTCCAGCACCCACAGGGCGCCGTCCGGCCCCTCGACGACCTGGCGGATACGCTCGCCCATGTCGTAACGGGCAACTTCACGCGCATCGGTTCCATCGACGGCAACGCGGATCAGTGCCTGCGTCTTCAGACCCGCCACGATCAGGTCCCCATCCATTCCAGGAAAAAGGTCGCCCTGATAGAAGATCATGTTACCCGGCGCGATGACGGGGGACCAGCTGATGACCGGCTTGGTAAAACCGTCATCGGCCGTGTGATCGGGAATGTTGGAGTTGTCGTAATTGATGCCGTTGGAGCGAACCGGCCAGCCGTAATTCTTGCCAGGCTCGACCAGGTTCAGTTCGTCACCACCCTGAGGGCCGTGCTCGATTTCCCACAAGCGGCCTGCGCTATCGAAATCGATGCTCAGCATGTTGCGATTGCCATAGGTCCAGATCTCGTCGGTCGGGCTGCCTTCACCGGCGAAGGGATTACCCGCAGCAGGAGAACCGTCGAGGTTGAGGCGGACAATCGTGCCCAGCGTATTCGACCGATCCTGCGCAGGATCCTTCTTTTGACGCTCCCCGCTGGTCACGAACATATATTGTTCGTCGGGGCTGAAAACGATGCGGTGCGAATAGTGGCCGCGACCGGCCACCTTGGGCGTCTGACGCCAGATGATATCGAGGCCCTGAATTCTGCAGGCTTCAGCTTGCGAACAGGTCAGCTGCCCACGCCCGACGACCGCGCCGCGCGTATCGCCGCTGCCGGCTTCGACCCAGCTGAGATAGATCGTACGGCCATTGATCGAACTGCTGCTTTCAGAGGGCAGGAAGGCGACATCGCCAAGACCCCCCTGACCGCCGTAATCGACCTGCGGGAGGCCGCTGACCGTCGCGGTGCGCTTGGTGGCAACATCGTATACCTTCGCAGTGCCGGGTTTTTCGGTGATGAACAGCTTTTGCGTGCCGGGTACGAAGGCCGAAGCCCAGGGTTCGTTGAAGGTGCCATGTTCGGTGATGGCAAACTCGCCCTCAAAATCGCCATTCTGGCTGGGGGTCGAAACCGCCTCGCCAGTTGGTTCTCCGGTGGAATATCCGCTTCCGCAACTTGCGAGCAGCGCGACAGGCGATAGGGTGGCGGCAATAACGGATAGTCGCTTCATGTTTTCATCAACTCCCGAGAAAGGTCTGGGCACGGCCCCGCTCATTGTGGGCGTGGACGAGGCCGGGCGTGGTCCCCTGGCCGGACCAGTGGTGGCCGCTGCGGTGGTTTTGTGCAAGCCATGTCCCGGCGGGCTCGACGATTCCAAAAAACTTTCCGCCCTAAAGCGTTCCAGGCTCGAGCCGCAAATCCAGCGTCGCTGCGCCTGGGGTCTGGCCGTGATCGAGCCTGACGAAATCGATCGCCTCAATATCTTCGGCGCAACTATGCTGGCGATGACGCTGGCGACACAGCGCTGTATCCAGGCGCTGGGCGCGGAACCCGCAGAAGTCCTGATCGATGGCAATCTCACGCCCGCCGGTCGTCGGCCGGAATGGTGCTGGCCTGCACGCGCCATCGTCGGCGGTGATGGCAAGGAAGCCTGCATCTCTGCCGCCAGTATTTTGGCCAAGGAATATCGCGACCGCCTGATGCGCGAGGCGGCCGCTGCGCATCCCCATTACGGCTGGGAGCGCAACATGGGCTACGGAACGGCCCAGCACATGGAAGCATTGCGAACATATGGACCGAGCCCGCTGCACCGCCGCAGCTTCGCCCCGGTCAGCCAGATGGAGATGTTCGCGTGACCTTTGCTTTTTCCGATATTCCAACCCTCACGGGCAAGACCGCTATCGTTACCGGGGCCAACACCGGCATAGGGCTGGAAATCGCACGGGGTCTGTCACGAAAAGGCGCAAGAGTGGTGCTGGCCTGCCGCGATGCGGACAAGGCGAATGCCGCGATGGATGACATTTCCAGCGGTCCCGAGCGCGCCGATCTCGCCTATCTTCATCTCGACCTCGCCAATATCGCGTCGGTGCGCGATGCCGCCGAAGAGGCGCGCAAGGAAGACCGCATCGATTTGCTGATCAACAATGCGGGCGTTATGTTCCCGCCCCTGTCGCACGGGTCGACCGGTTGCGAATTGCAGTTCGCGGTCAACCACCTCGGCCATTTCGCTTTCACCGGCCTCTTGCTCGACAAGCTGGCAGAAAATGGCGGGGCGAGGGTGGTAAGCCAGTCGTCCATCGCTCACCGTGACGGCGCGATCGACTTCGACAACCTCGATGCTTCGCAAGGCTATTCGCGCAGCAAGTTCTATAGCCAGAGCAAGCTTGCAAATCTGCTATTCGCCTTCGAACTGGATCGCCGCCTTCGCGCAGCAGGGTCGAACGTGAAATCGGCCGCGGCGCATCCGGGGGTGGCGCAGACCAACCTCACGCGCCACATGGGCTTTGCCGGAAAGATTTTCGGCCCGGCCGTGGGCCTGTTCCTGAATTCATCGGACGAGGGGGCGCTGCCCGCGCTTCAGGCGGCGACCGATGCAGGTGTGCAGGGCGGGGAGTATTTCGGGCCTTACGGGTTTCGCGAAATGAGCGGGAAGGTATCCGGGCCAGCCGTCGCCACCAAGACTGCGCAAGATCCGCTTCTGGCCAGTCGGCTATGGGCAAAATCAGTCGAAATGACTGGGGTCGATCCGGGCCTCTCTCCCGTGGATTGAACCGCGCAAAATTCGGCTTGCCTGCGGTTAGTCCTTATCGACGAAGGTGCTGGCTGGAAAGGTGATGGTGCATATTGCCCCTTCCGGCGGAAACGACTGTTGCACCTTGGCATCCGCGCTCAGCGAACTGCGAATGAGCTTGCTTCCGAAACCGTCGCCTGACGGTTGGCTAACTTCGGGCCCGTTGCTCTCTGCCCACCGCAGGACGATGTCGCCATCCTCATTGCTGTGTGTCTTCAGGCTGACCCGACCTTCGCTGGTCGACAGCGCCCCATATTTGATCGCGTTCGTCATGAGCTCGTGGAGCACGAGTGTCAGGCGTTCGGCAAGCGAGGCTGTTACGTAAAGCTTGGGATCGATTTCGAACCGGAACTGCGAGGCGAGTTTCGGAGCAGCATCCAGTTCGGTCTGCAGGATATGCTCGACTGCGACAGCCGTATTCCTTTCCCGATAGGCAAGATCGTGGCTTCTGCCGATCGCAGCCAGCCGGGCGGTGAGAGTCTCGGAAATTTCCTTGCGGTCTCCTTCCTGCCGGGCGGCGAGACTGACCAGTCCGCTGATCGAGGCGATGATGTTCTTCAGCCGGTGATTGAGTTCGGCGGTAACCAGCCGCAGATGCTCTTCTGCCCGCTTGGTTTCGGTGATGTCGATCACATGGCCGATCAGCCGGTCATTCTTTCCGTCATCGCCGGGCAAGTGCCGACCATGCGCATCGATCCAGCGGACAAGCCCATCGGCCCTCTTGATGCGGCACTGGAAGGCCCAGTCCACCCCATCAGCAAGCGCTGCGGAGTAAGTGGCTTCGACCTCATCGCGATCCTCTTCCACAATGTGGTCGAGGAAATCATCGAAGGTCCAGCTGTCGCGCAGCGTTTCATAGCCGAAGATACGGTCATGCGTGAGGTTGCGCCACGCCTTGCCCGTGACGGTATCCAGTTCCCAGATCCCGATGTGACCAGCGGCCACAGCCATGTCGAGATGCTCGTCAGCGCTACCGCGCTGTTCCATCGATTGCATCATTTGTTAAAAACCCCCCTCAATTCAGTATCTTGATATGATGGGTCGAGGCGATTTTGCAAGTTTGGCGGATTTTGGCCGAACTGCGTGCGGAAGCAAAAGTTGCGATCCGAGTCCGGAAAGACACACCCCAGTATCTGGAGTCTGCGCGCGGCTGCCGGACTCTACATCTGGTGGGGGACTCGTTTCGTTCTTCCATGGTTAATATCGTCTTGCAACGCGTTGCCTAAATATCTGACTTGACCCGGAATCCATTTGGACTCACCCTGTGGATAACTTCAAGCGGGGGTAATGTGATGGCGGTCCTCGAGACCACGAAAACGCGCAGCCAGACGGTTGGGAAAGCAAAAGCGAAGCAAGTTGCGGGCAAAATCGCACGTGATCTGCCGGTGGGGCAAATTCTCGATGGCGACTGCATCGAAGCGATGCGTTCGATCCCGAGTGCGAGCGTCGATCTCGTCTTTGCCGATCCGCCGTATAACCTCCAGCTGGGCGGTGATCTCAACCGGCCCGACGGCAGCCACGTCGATGCGGTCACCGATCACTGGGACCAGTTCGACAGCTTCGCGCTGTACGACAAATTCACACGCGAATGGCTGACCGAGGTCAAGCGTATCCTGAAACCGGATGGCGGGCTGTGGGTGATCGGCAGCTATCACAACATCTACCGCGTCGGCGCGATCCTTCAGGATCTGGGCTTCTGGATCCTCAACGATATCGTGTGGCGCAAGTCGAACCCCATGCCCAATTTCCGCGGCACGCGCTTCACCAACGCGCATGAAACGCTGCTGTGGTGTTCGCAGGGCGAGAAGGCGAAGTATCACTTCAACTACCGCGCGATGAAGACGCTCAACGACGAGCTCCAGATGCGCAGCGATTGGGTCCTGCCGATCTGTAACGGGGCCGAACGGCTCAAAGAAGGCGGCCACAAGGTCCACCCGACGCAGAAGCCGGAGGCACTCCTTTATCGCGTGCTGCTTTCGACCACCGAGAAGGGCGACGTCGTGCTCGATCCGTTCTTCGGCACCGGTACCACCGGCGCGGTCGCCAAGCGGCTGGGGCGTCAATGGATTGGCTGCGAGCGCGAGCGCAATTATCGCGACGCCGCGCTAAAGCGGATCGAGAAGGAACTGCCGCTCGACGAAAGCGCGCTCACCACCATGCAGGCAGGGCGCAGCGCCCCCAAGGTGGCTTTCGGTGCGCTGGTCGAAAACGGTTTCATCGCGCCCGGCACACAGGTGTTCGACAAGAAGCGTCGCTGGACGGCAACGGTCCGTGCCGATGGCTCGCTCGCCCATGAGAAGAAAACCGGCAGCATTCACGGCCTCGGTAAGGATTTGCAGGGCGCGCCCAGCTGCAACGGCTGGACCTTCTGGCATTACGAGGTGGAAGGCGAGGTGAAGCCCATCGATGCTGCACGCCAGCTTTACCTGCTCGCGGTCGAGGATTGAGCGACTTAACAGCACTGGCCGGTAATCTAGGACCGGAATTTAACGTATTTTGATGACTTGCGTCGCGGCTTTGCTTACGCGTTCGCCGCAATGCCCGATGTCCTACCATTTGAAAAACTCAGCGCCGATCACCTGCGCCTAATCCTCGAAGCAGGACAGATCGGCATCTGGGAGCTCGACATTGCGAGCGGAGTGGCGGTCCGCAATCGAAGGCACGATGCCATTTTCGGCTATGACCAGCCGCTGGATGAATGGACATTCGACATGTTCATCGACCACGTTCTTTCGGATCAGCGCAGTGAGGTCGAGGCCAAGCAGCGTGCGGCCATAGCCAGCCAGGGCATCTGGTCTTTCGACTGCGCTATTCGCGATGCCCACGGTGACAAACGCTGGATCAGCGCTGCGGGCCAGCCGCTCGTTATGGACGGCGGCAAGGTCGAGAAGATTATCGGCCATGTCATCGATATTACCGAGACCAAGCAGCGCGAAGCGCGGCTGAGGCTGCTGACGGACGAACTCAACCACCGCGTGCGCAACATGCTCTCGGTGATCAAGTCGATCGTGCGGCTCTCATCGCGCAAGGCGGATGATCTCCCCACCTTCGCCAATGCGCTCGAGGGCCGCGTCAGCGCCCTTGCGCGCAGCCACCAGCTGCTGGTAGGCGATGGCTCGGCTTCGCTGACCCCCAGCGCTATCCTCGATGCAGAGGTGGCGGCCTTGCCCAATCTGGACCAGCGCGTCGAAATAACGGTGAAGGACGAAGTGCCGCTTACCGGCGCAATCGGACAGGGCCTCGCCCTCATTTTCCACGAACTCACCACCAATGCGCTGAAATACGGATCGCTGTCCAACGAGGAGGGCCGTATCCGGGTCGACATCTGCCGGGAGGGCGAGATGCTTTTCATCGAATGGCGCGAGTTCGGCGGACCGCCGGTAAAAGCGTGCGAGGCCAATGGCTTTGGATCGACCCTGATCGCCGATGCCATCGGTTCTGCAGGCCAGATCGACCTGCGCTTCCCCACTACCGGCGTGGAATGCGATATCCGTTTGAAGGCGCTCTGAGCCAGCCACTTTTACGTAGCTGTTCCCCTTTTCGGGCAATTGTCAGACAAAATATAGTTGCAGCATATGAAGCGCGTTGACTCATACAACATGTTGCGCAATATGTTGTATTAATTGATGGAGGGCGAAATGATGCGGTGCGCAATTTTCCTAGTTTTAAATTACCTTGTCCTTATTGCCTCCCATCCGCTGGCAGCCCAGCAGCCAGTCGATAGCATCGAGCCACGAGCGGTCATCGCGGGCGTCAGGCAAGTTCTTCAGCAAGATTACGTGTATCCGGAAAAGGCGGAGACCGTAGTGCAGGCGCTTGAGAACAAGCGGCAGGCGGGACGTTATTCAGGGTCATTATCGGCGGAGGAACTGGCTGACCTTCTGTCGCAGGACCTCGTCGAAATTACCGGTGATTTCCATTTCCACCTTGGCTACGCGCCCGATGCAGAGGTGGAAAGGGACACAGCCCAAATCGACGTGCAGACCCTTCAGAAAAACAATTTCGAATTTCAGCGCGTTGAAATCTTGCCCGGGAATGTTGGCTATCTCCGCCTCGATTATTTCGCTGCTACGGACGATGTCTTCGAACTCGCCACAAGCGCGATGGAATTTTTGGGCAATTCCGATGCCCTCATCCTCGATCTGCGGTATAACCGGGGGGGCCATCTGGAGACTGCACAGCTTATCATGAGCTACCTTTTCCCCGGCGACAGGGATCAGGAATTATTCGACTATTTCTATAATGAGGATGGGAAAACCATCCGGCGGGGGCAATGGGTTCTGGCCGGGCTGCCCGGTAAGCGCATGCCTGATATCCCGATCTTCGTGCTGACCTCGACCACGACATTCTCCGCGGGTGAGTGGATGGCCTTTTCCCTTTCCGAACTCGAACGGGCAACTGTTGTCGGACAGCGTACGGCCGGCGCCGCGCATCCTGTCGATCTGAAGCGTATCGACGACAATTTCGTGATGCAGGTGCCGATCGGGATCGTCAGCGGTCCAGTCAGCGGAACCGATTTCGAAGGTTCGGGCGTCGCTCCTGATCATGAAGTCCCCTCGCATCGTGCGCTCGAAATGGCCCATAAGCTTGCGTTGGAAAAATTGGTCGAGACCAGCCCCGCTGGCGATGCGCGATGGTATCTGCCGCTCCTCGACAAGGCCGACGTTACGCCACGGGAAATCGAACGGGACATACGCGATGTCCAAGGTGTCTATGAAGGGCGCCAGGTCACGATCGAGAGCGGAGTGCCGATGTACACTTGGCGAGATCGGTTCGCGCTGGCGTTAGAGCCGCTTGGGAATGGTCTGTTCGGTGTGGAGGGCACGGACGACTATCGCTTCCGTTTGGTCCGTAAGAACGGCAAGGTTACGGCGATGGAACGTCTGTTCAAGGATGGGAGAAGCCGTGTCTACCGCCGGATCGAAGAATAATGCCGACACCAAAATCCGATTTGCAGAGCGGCACTTTCTCGGTCGCCTGAGCGAGGAGGTGAGCGAACTTATCGCTGCGCAATGCGCCGAGGCCTTCGAAGAAGAAGGGCTCGTCATCCCGGTCAAATCCTGTTCGCTGATGATTGCAGTGGAAGCCCGGGAGCCAGCATCGGCGAAGCAATTGGCGGACGCACTGGACCGTTCGCACCAGCTTGTCTCACAAAAGCTACCCAAATTGCTCAAGCTGGGTTTGCTCGAATGCGAGCAAGATCCCCAGGATTCCCGCCAGAAGCTCTACCGGCTGACCGGATTCGGGCGGGAGCAAATCGCATTATTCCACGCGCTGCAAGCCAGACTTGAACTGGCTTATGAGCGACTGCATGAGGAAGCGGGTGATGTTACCGGCCTGTTGCGCAGCACGCTTGCCGCCCTGCGGGACAAACCGATATCGGAGCGATTGAAATGATAGGCCGCTATTTTGCTTTTCCGTCCCGCATGCGCGAGGCGCACTAGCACCTACGCAATGACGCTCCAGCCGCTGGACGAATCCCCGCGGGCGGCATAGGGGAGGCGGCAATGGCCCTCCTTCCGCGCAGACCTCGTTTCCTCGATGGCAAGATGCCGCAGGAACTGGTCAGCGCCGAGGACTGGAAGCGGCGCATGGCCATGCTGGTCTCGGCCGTGCTGATCGGGCTTGCCGCGCTGCTGTTTGCAGAGCTGGGCGACCATGCGCAGGCTCTCTTTTCTTCCTTTCGCAGCGAATACGTCTGGCTGCCGCTCGTCCTGACCCCGGTCACCTTCGTAATCGTCGCAGCGCTAACCCGCCGTTTTGCGAGCGAGGCTGGTGGTTCGGGCATTCCGCAGGTCATGGCCGCCAGCCGCAATCCGATGGGGCCTGCGGCGCGCGCGCTCATGTCGCTGCGCGCGGCGATTGCCAAGATCGTGCTGACCGTGGTTGCCCTGTGCGGTGGTGCATCGGTCGGGCGCGAAGGGCCGACCGTGCAACTGGCCGGATCGATCATGGTCCAGATCCACCGGCTGTTCCGGCTGCGCGTAACGCCCGGCGTGGTCATTGCGGGTGGGGCAGCCGGGGTCGCGGCGGCATTCAACACGCCGCTGGCCGGAATTGCCTTTGCCATCGAAGAACTTGCCACCGCCTATGAACAGCGCGTTGCCGTACTGGTGATGGGCGCAGTCATGATCGCGGGCCTCACCGCGCAGGGGCTGGCTGGCGATTATATCTATTTCGGCCTGCTTCAGGGCAGTCTGCCCTTATCGACCGTGCTCATCGCCGCGCCGCTGGCTGGGCTTTTCGGCGGGGTGCTGGGCGGACTGTTCTCGCGTGCCTTCCTGATGCTGCGCGGTCCCGAAGGGCGCTGGTCGGCGCTGCTGAGCGGCCGGCCACTGCTGACAGCGCTTATCTGCGGTGCCATCGTCGGCCTGCTGATCTTCCTGACCGATGGAGATGCGGCGGGTACGGGATACGAACCGACCACTTCTTTGCTCGAAGGCGAGCAGGGCGATTACTGGTTCGGCCCGGCCAAGTTCATTGCCGCGCTGGCGACCAGTGCCAGCGGGATACCCGGCGGAATTTTCGCGCCCTCGCTGGCGGCTGGGGCCGGTTTCGGCCAGATCCTGACACCGCTTTTCCCGGCAGAACAAGCCGGGCTTATCGTGCTGCTCGGCATGGCGGGGTATTTCACCGGTGTCGTGCGGGCGCCGTTGACCGCGGTCATCATCCTGGGCGAAGCGACCGGCAGCAGCCACGTGATCCTGCCTTTGTTCGCAACCGCTCTGATCGGAGACTGGGCGGGCAGCATGGTATGCCGCGAAAAGCTCTACCTAGCCCTTTCGCGTGGTTTCATGGCGAAGGACCCGCGCGAGCAGCAGCCGGATTGAGGCTGTCCTACACGCGGCGCTCGCGCTAGGCGAAGGGTCATGAGCAGGACGTTTCATACTGGTATTGATCGCAGCAATCTGGCCGCGTTCGCTGTACGCATATGGGCCTTGGATTTTCTCACCAAGACCGTGCTCCATGTGTTCCATCCTGTTGGAAATGCCCTAGGACAATCCAACAATGACTGATCGCATCTACATCCGCCCCATCGGCCTCGTTCCCGGCCCGCAGAGCGAACACGGCAATGCCATGCGGCTTGCAGGCGGCATGGTCTATGCCAGCCGGTTCGCGGTGATATTGCGCCGCGATGGCCAGATCGTCGAGCGTTGGCTCGCCGCGCCCGACACGATCGCAGAAGTGCTGGGCCAGTTGCCCGATGCGGTTGGGGGCGAGGCGGAACGCCAGTGGTCCAATCTCACGCTGGCCCATCCGCCGCTGGAACTGGGCGCGCGGACCGTCCGCCTCGACCAGCCGCAGATCATGGGTATTCTCAACGTCACGCCAGATAGCTTCAGCGATGCCGGGTCCTTCATGGATGATCCCGATGCCCAGCGCGAACAGGCGTCCTCGATGATCGAGGCCGGAGCGGCGATCATCGATGTGGGCGGCGAAAGCACGCGGCCCGGCGCCAAAGCGGTCTGGGAAGGCGACGAGATCAAGCGCGTGGTCCCTGCCATCGAAATGTGCGCGGGGATGGGCGCCGCGGTCAGTGTCGATACGCGCAAGGCCGCAGTGATGGAGGCTGCGCTTGCTGCTGGTGCCACGCTGATCAACGATGTGTCGGGCCTCACCCATGATCCCCGAAGCGCCGAGGTGGTTGCAGGCGCCGATTGCGCGGTGGTGCTGATGCATGCGCCCGGCACGGGCCAGGACCTGCACGAGGGCGGCGACTACGCCAGCGTGGTGTTGGACGTGTTCGACGAGCTGCGAGTGCGGCGCGATGCGGCACTGGAAGCGGGCGTTGCCCCGGGCCGTATCCTGCTTGATCCGGGCATCGGTTTCGGCAAATCGCTGGCCGACAATCTGGCGCTTATGAACGCGCTGCCGCTGTTCCATGCGCTGGGCCATCCCGTCCTTCTGGGGGCCAGCCGCAAGCGACTGATCGGGGCATTGTCCAACGAGGCGGCTGCTGACCAGCGTCTGGGCGGCAGTGTCACGCTGGCGCTCAAAGGCATGGATGCGGGTGTGCAGCTGCACCGCGTCCACGATGTCGCGGAAACGGTGCAGGCACGCAATGTCTGGCGCGGCCTGCGCGATGCGGCGCTGACCGATTTCGGCGATCTTCCGGGCTAGCCGGGAGAAGCTGCGCTTCCGGCTAGCAAACCGCCATCCAGGGTCAGTTCCGTGCCGGTCATGTAAGCGCTCTCGGGCGAAGCGAGGTAGACGCAGAGCGCGGCCACTTCCTCAGGCGTGCCGAACCGCTTGAGCGGGGTATCCGCGACCAGCGCAGCCATGGTAGCCTCGCGTTCCGGCCCGGTCCCCAGCATCGGCTCCCACATGGGGGTAAGCACGGCGGCGGGGTGAACCGAATTGCAGCGGATGCGCCAGCCCTGCTGCGCGGCGTAAAGCGCCACCGATTTGGTATGGTTGCGGATCGCTGCCTTGCTCGCGGCATAGGCCGCCGCGCCAGGTATGCCGACCATGCCGGAGCGTGAGGAGATGTTGATGATCGAACCGGAGCCGCGCGCTTTCATGGCTTGAAGCGCATAGCGGCAGCCGAGGAAGCAGCCGTCTGTATTCACGGCATGGACCCGGCGCCAGTCAGCCAGACTGGCAGTTTCGGGATCGTGCGGCGCGGTGGCGGTCTCGAAGCCTGTGATGCCGGCATTGTTGACCAGCACGTCGATTGCGGGATGCTGATCCTGCAGCGCGGTCCAGTCCGCTTCGCTCGCCACATCCAGCCGGTGGAATTCGCAGCCCAGCCGGGCGGCAGTGGCAGCACCAGCGGTTTGGTCGATGTCGGTCAGGATCACGGGCGCACCTTCTGCCAAGAAGGCGGCGCAAACGGCCTCGCCAATGCCGCGCGCACCGCCGGTAACCACGCAGAGCATGTCGTTCAGTTTTTGCATGAGGTGTCTTTCGAAAAGGAATCAGGTCTGGCGGTCCGGCCAATGCGGGCCGGAAGCATGGAATATCCGCCGTGGCGGTTGCCTTAGTTCACCTGACTAGCTCCTCTTTGCGTCCACGCATCATGGCGCGATCAGCCCGGATTGTCGATCCCGAGTTCCTGCAGCTTGCGATAGAGGGTTGACCGGCCGATGCCCAGACGGCGGGCGACTTCGCTCATCTTGCCATGATATTGGCCGATGGCAATGCGGATGACGTCGGCCTCGATTTCGGCCAGCGTGCGAAGGTTGCCGTCTTCCTTGTAAAGTAGCACGCCCAGGCCACGCGCCCGGCTTTCGCCGCGATCGGCATCCCCCAGTAATTCGCTGAGATGCGGGAAACTGTGCGCAGTCAGCGCCTCGCGTTGTTCGTTGATGCAGGCGCGGAACAGGACGTTCTGCAACTGGCGGACGTTGCCCGGCCAGTCATAGGCTTCGAGCAGCGAAAGGCCGCTATCGGCGATGGAGTGGTGCTTCACTCCGTCGACCTCGCCAAAAGCCGCGAGGAAGAAACGCGTGAGCGCGGGAATGTCGCCGGTCCTTTCGCGCAGAGGGGGCATCACGATGTTGGTAAGGGACAGTTTCTCGTAAAGCGCAGGCGAGAACAAGCCGTCCTCGACAAGTTCATCGAGCGGCTGCTGCGAGATCGCCAGGATGCGTACGTCGATCTTGAAGCCGTGAGCCGCCCCGGATGGGCGCACGATGCCAGTCTCGAGCGCAGCGTCCAATCGCTCCTGTAGCGGAAACGGAAGCGCGTCGATCGATCCGATCATCACGGTTCCACCGTCGCACCGGGCAAGAATGCCCTCCTGCCTTTCGGGCGCGTTCGGCACTGCACCGTTCTCGCGGCCGAAGATCAGCGCTTCCAGCATATCGGGCTGCTGTACCGCGCATTCGAGCAGTTCTGTGGGCCCCTTGGCCCGCGCGGAGGAATGCTGGATCGCCTTCAGCAGCATGGCCTTGCCGGTTCCGCTTTCCCCTTCGACTAGGACATGGCCATTGCCCCGCGAGGCGGCAGCCGCCTTGGCGAGCGCGATACGGAATTGCGCGTCGGAGCCAACCATCGCATCGAAATCGAGAATGGAGACGAGCTTTTCCGACAGCGGCAGCAGTTCGTCGCGGGGAAGGGCGACGAGGCTGGAATTCCGCAGGGCCGTGGTCAGGCGTTCGGGCCTGATCGGCTTGACCAGATAGTCGTTCGCGCCGGCCTGCATCGCATCGAACACGATCCCGGGTGCGTTACGGTTGCCGATGATCAGCACCGTGCAATCCTGCTGGAGATCGTGGACCTGCTGGATGAAAGTGCGGGCATTGTCTCCGGCAACTTCGCCGTCGAACATCAGGATGTCGATTTGCGGACCATCTTCCGCGCCTAGCGTTTCCAGCGCTGCCGCGTAGGTTTTCGCGGTGAGGATATCGAACCCCTCATGCTCCGCGATGGGAGAGATACAGCTGAGCTGAGGTGCGTCCTCGTCGATCAGCATGAGCAGTCTGGTTTCCAGCCCTGCCATTTTCCGTGCTCCCCAATCCATCTTCTGCCCGCTCCCCTAACGACCCTAACCTCTATAAGGGTTCGGTAAAGAGCGGATTAACCCTCACCCCCCTTGAATCATGCGACGCGCAGCCAACAGGGCTAACGCTCTTGTCGAGCGAAGCACTCCATTCTAGACCGCCAGCTGCAACAGTCACATCGATAAGGGTACACGACATGGAAACCGCCAACGACCGCAAGGCTCACGAAAAGACTTACGGCTCTTTCATCGGAATGCTCAAATGGGCAGTGCCGCTCATCGTGGCCATCGCTGCCATCGTCGTCCTGATGATCGCCAGCTAAGCGCGCGAGGCGGATGCGGATCGCGGCACTGAAGGAGCGGGCGCCCGGTGAAAGCCGGGTCGCCATCACGCCCGAAACGGTGAAGAAATTCATCGCCCTGGGTGCCACGATCGCGGTAGAGGAGGGGGCGGGTCTCGCCGCCTCCGTCACCGACGAAGCCTATCGCGAGGCCGGGGCCGAAGTCGTTCCGGCCGCTACTGCGGTCCAAGGCGCGGACATCGTGCTCGGCGTGCAGGCGCCCGACGTGATGGCGCTGGCCGGCGCGAAGCCGGGCGCCTGGGTCGCGGCGACCTTCGATCCCTTCCGCGAGAAAGAGCGTGTCGGAGCCTATGCCAAGGGCGGTTTTGAAGCGCTGGCGATGGAATTCATGCCGCGCATCACGCGCGCGCAGAGCATGGACGTGCTGTCCAGTCAATCGAACCTGGCGGGTTATAAGGCCGTGCTGACGGCGGCCAACGAATATGGCCGCGCCTTCCCGATGATGATGACCGCCGCCGGTACGGTGCAGGCGGCCAAGGTCTTCGTCATGGGCGTGGGCGTGGCAGGCCTGCAGGCGATTGCTACAGCCAAGCGATTGGGCGCGCAGGTTTCGGCGACCGATGTGCGCAGCGCCACCAGGGAGCAGATCCAGTCGTTGGGCGCAAAGCCGGTGTTCGTCGAGGAAGTCGCGGGCATCCAGGGCGAAGGCTCGGGCGGCTATGCCACCGAGATGAGCGAGGAATACCGGAAGGCGCAGGCCGAACTGGTGTCCGGCCATATCGCCAAACAGGATATCGTCATCACCACCGCGTTGATACCTGGGCGACCTGCGCCGAAACTGATCTCGGACGCGCAGATCGCCAGCATGAAGCCGGGCAGCGTGATCTTCGACCTTGCCGTGCCCCAGGGCGGAAATGTCGAAGGGTCGAAGCCGGACGAGGTAGTGGAGAAGCACGGCGTTAAGATCGTCGGCTATTCGAATACCGCCGGGCACCTGGCGGCAGACGCCTCGGCGCTGTTTGCGCGTAACCTCTACAATTTTCTTTCCGCCTTCTGGGATAAGGATGCAGGCAGGCCCGTGCTCGACGAAGAAATCGGCGATGCCGTGCGGCTGACTCAGGGCGGCAAAGTGGTGAACGAGAGATTGGCAGGGTAAACGATGAAGAACGTAGGCTGGGTGATCTTCGCGGGAATCCTTCTCATCGCCGTGGCAATCCCTGCCTCCAACGCAGGCTATACGGTGGGCACCGACATGGCCGAACGAGATAACAGGGCGGAGGCTGCCGAATAATGGACTTCATTTCGATCCTGTCGATTTTCGTGCTGGCGTGTTTCGTCGGCTATTATGTGGTCTGGTCGGTCACGCCCGCGCTGCACACGCCGCTGATGGCGGGGACCAATGCGATTTCCAGCGTGATCATCGTCGGTGCGCTGATCGCGGCGGCGGCGGCGGATGTGCCGGGGGCGAAGTGGCTGGGGCTGCTTGGCATCGTGCTTGCCAGCGTAAACATTTT
>NZOF01000055.1 GCA_002695185.1 Erythrobacter sp. | reverse complement strand
GGGTGGCCTCCGGATCGCGGACATAATCAGCAATGTCGAGCGCGGTTTCGCCGTCGAAATCGGGCGTCGATTCGTGTTCGCTGGATGCAGCCTCGGGCTGGTCGTCACCCTTTTCATGGCGCAGTTCGCCGACTTCGAGCAGCGGATTGCTTTCCAGCGCCTCGGCAACGAAGCTTTCGATTTCGAGATTGGACAGCGCCAGCAGCTTGATCGCCTGCTGCAGCTGCGGCGTCATCACGAGTGATTGCGTTTGCCGTAGGTCCAGCCTCGGGCCGAGCGCCATCGTCTATCTCCGGGCGCCGTCCGCGATCACAGGGTGAAATTCTCGCCGAGATAGAGCCGCTTGACGTTTTCGTCCGCCACGAGCGCTTCCGGCGTCCCTGCAAACAGGACCTGCCCGCCATAGATGATGCAGGCGCGGTCGACGATCTCCAGCGTCTCGCGCACATTGTGATCGGTGATCAGCACGCCGATCCCGCGGGTCTTCAGATCCTTCACCAGATCGCGAATATCGCTGATCGAGAGCGGGTCGATCCCGGCAAAGGGTTCGTCCAGCAGCATGATCGACGGCTTGGCCGCCAGCGCGCGCGCGATTTCGGCGCGGCGGCGTTCACCGCCTGATAGCGCCATGGCCGGGCTTTCGCGCAGGCGGGTGAGGCCGAATTCGTCGAGCAGGCGGTCCAGTTCGGCGGCGCGCGTGTCCTTGTCAGGCTCGACCATTTCGAGCACGCAGGCGATGTTCTGTTCCACCGTCATGCCGCGGAAAATGCTGGTTTCCTGCGGCAGATAGCCAAGGCCCAGGATCGCGCGGCGATACATCGGCAGGCGGGTCACATCCTCGCCATCCATCAGGATGCGGCCGGCATCGGGCCGGACCAGACCCATGATCGAATAGAAACAGGTCGTCTTGCCCGCACCGTTGGGGCCGAGCAGGCCGAGCACTTCGCCCTTGCCGACGCTGAGCGAAATATCAGTCAGCACCTGCCTTTTGTCATAGCTCTTGGCGATCGAGATGACTTCCAGCCCACCCTGCGGGATAGGCGGCGCGGCGGCATGGACGTCTACATTGTCCGGGCTGATCACGTCTTGGTCCATGGTGATTGCCATAGCATGCGGTCCGGTTTGTAAAACCCCTGAGCGAAGTCTGCCGCAAACAATGCTGCGAATAGTTCGCCACGCCCCAGGAATAGCGGTTTTTCGAGACGCTTGCCTTAAGGTCACAAATTTGAAACTATGCCTTCATCAACAGTCTGGGGAGACGACCGATGGCCAAGGCACTCGACAAGAGACACGAATTCACGCCCGCAGCGCATAGCGCGTCGCCCGACTGGTCGAAGCGGATGAGCGATAATGTCGCTCTCGCACTGATCGTTTACACCGGCCTCCAGATCTTCGTGACCGTGGAAGCGCTGAAGGACGGTGTATCCAGCACAGTCCCCTATTTCGCGCTCATTCTGCTGGTCGGCGCAATCATCCCGGCCTGCCGTTGGTTCGAAAAGCGCTGGAAGGATCTGCCCGAGCTAAAGGCGCATGACGAAAGTCTGCGTGGGGCGTTCCGGCGCGACCAGCTGATGCTCTGGGCAATCGCCATCGGTCTGCCCTTCGTGCTCACAGCCTTGTTCAAGGCTATCTTCAGCGTCTGACCTGCGGGGCTTGCACCGCCCGCACTGGCTCCCTAGCCGGACCCTTCATCAGGTTTGCAGAGTTGAAGGCGAGGCATGATCGATAAAGAAACCGCACTGGCGCGCTGCCAGGAACTGGTCGCGCTGGCGCAGAAGACGGGCGCGGACGCCGCCGACGCCGTAGCCCGGGCCAATGCCTCGGAATCGGTGGCGATGCGACTCGGCCAGCTCGAAGAAGTCGAACGCTCCGAAAGCGAAGAGATCGGCCTGCGCGTGTTCGTGGGCAAACGATCGGCTTCGATCCACACCAGCGATTTTGCACCCGAAGGTTTGAAAGCGCTGGCCGAACGGGCCGTGCAGATGGCGCGCCATGCGCCCGAAGACCGGTACGCGGGCCTTGCCCCAGCCGATGCGCAGTTCACCGGCGACCTGCCCGATCTCGAACTCGACGACCCCGACCAGCCCGATCCGGCAGCCCTGCGCGAAGCCGCGCTCGCAACGGAAGAAGTGGCGCGCGCGGTGGAAGGCGTCACCAACAGCAATGGCGGCAGTGCCAGCGCCAGCCGCGCCGTGGTCGCGCTGGCAACATCGACCGGCTTTGCCCGTGGCTATGCCGGCAGCGGCTTCTCGCTCTCGGCCAGCGTGGTGGCGGGCGAGGGCAGTTCGATGCAGACCGACCATGCATCGCGCAGTGCCCGTTTCCTGTCCGATCTCCCCGCTCCCGAAACCGTGGGCAGCGAGGCCGGGCGGCGCGCCGTGGAACGGCTGAACCCCAAATCCATCGCCAGCAGCAAATTGCCCATCGTGTTCGAACCGCGCATCGCCGGCGGGCTTATCAGCCATCTGCTCGGCGCGATGTCGGCCCCCGCAATCGCGCGCAAGGCCAGCTTCCTGCTGGGCCATGAAGCCGATGAATTGTTCGATCGTGCTATTCGCATCGTCGAGGATCCGCTGCGCAAGCGCGGCCAGCGTTCGCGCCCCTTCGATGGCGAAGGTGTCCGCTGCGGACCGCGCGAACTGGTGCGGGACGGCCGCGTGACCGGCTGGCTGACCAATGTCTCTTCCGCCGACCAGCTCGGCCTCGAACTCACCGGGCATGCCTCGCGCGGGGGCGGTGGTTCGCCGGGAGTGAGCGCCAGCAATGTCCACATGGAGCCGGGCACAGTATCGCCCGAAGCGCTGATGGCCGATATCGAGGACGGGCTCTACGTGACCTCGCTGTTCGGACAGGGCGTCAATACGGTCACCGGCGATTACAGCCGCGGCGCCACCGGCTTCCGTATTCGCAAGGGCCAGATTGCCGAACCGGTTGCCGAAATCACCATCGCGGGTAATCTGCTCGAGATGTACCGCGCACTTACCCCCGCCGACGACCTTGAGATGCACCGTTCGATCAACGTACCCACCTTGCGGATCGACGGCATGATGGTGGCGGGCGAATGAAGCGCTTGCTGGCTGCCGCCGCTGCATTCGGCCTGAGCGTGGCCGCTGCACCGGCGCTGGCCATCCTGCCGAGCGCACCCGCCAGCGAGCCTGCGCCCACCGAAACGGCGACGCCGGCACAGGCGATCGAGGATACGCAGGATGCCGGCGCCGACCGGCGCATGGCCGACCGGATCGAAGGAATCTTCGCCGAACTGCCCGCCTTCCAGTCGGTGAACGTGGCGGTGAGCCAGGGCGTCGTCACCCTCTCGGGCACCGTGCCCAAGCAGGAAGATGTCGCCCGTGCCGAAGCCATTGCCAGCCGTGTGACCGGCGTGGTGACGGTGGAGAACGGGCTCGAACGCGATGTCTCGGTTTCCGCCCAGGCGTCGGGCATTGCCAGCCTGGCAGACAAATGGGACGGGCTGATCGCGCTGTTGCCGCTTATCGGCTTGGCGCTGCTGGTCTGGGCGGGGATCTCGCTGATCGGCTATCTCATCGCCGGGCTGGGTTCGCTCTGGCACCGGATCGCGCCCAACAGCTTTCTTGCCGAACTGATCGCCAGCGCGCTGCGCTTCGTCTTCGTGGTCGGCGGCCTGGTGGTGGCGCTCGATATCGTCGGGGCGAGCGCGCTGCTCGGCGCCGTATTGGGCGGGGCAGGGGTCATCGGCCTCGCGCTCGGCTTTGCACTGCGCGACACGATCGAGAATTACGTCGCCTCGCTCATGCTCAGCCTGCGCCAGCCCTTCCGCGCCAACGACCATGTGCTGATCGACAATCTGGAAGGCCGGGTGATCCGCCTGACCAGCCGCGCCACGGTGATGATGACGCTCGACGGCAACCATCTGCGGGTGCCGAACAGCCAGGTCTTCAAGGCGGTGATCACCAATTTCAGCCGTAACCCCCAGCGCCGCTTCGAGTTCGAGCTGGGCGTGGATGCCGATGACGATGCCCGCGCCGCCCGCAAGCTGGGGCGCGATACGCTGTCCTCGCTCGAGTTCATCCTGTCCGATCCGCCGCCCGAAGCACGCATCGTGGAGGTCGGCGATTCCAATGTGGTGATCCGTTTCCTGGGCTGGGTCGACCAGAACGAGACCGACTGGTTCAAGGCGCAAAGCCGCGCCATTCCCGCCGTCAAGGAAGCGCTGGAAGAGGCGGGCTTCGGCCTGCCCGAGCCGATTTACCGCCTGCGCTTCGACCCGCGGTCCGCCACGCTGCCGTTCGAGAACATCGCCGAAGGTGGCGAGCGCAAGGAGAGGGAAGCGCCCAAGCCCGTGCGGCAGGTCACCGTTACCGAGGCCGACGAGGACATACGGCCCGTCAACGAAATCGCCGAAATGGTCGACAAGGAACGGCGGGAAACGGGCAGCGAGCAGGAAAAGGACCTGCTCGACCATTCACGGCCGGTGGAATAGGCGGCGGTCGCGCCGCCCAAGAAAAAGGGGCGCTCGGTGGCGCCCCTCGATCCTTATTTCTTGTTCGCTTCGTAGCGTTCGATGCTTTCGTGCACGATCTTCTTGGCTTCGGCGGCATCGCCCCAGGCGCCGATGCGGACCCACTTTTCCTTTTCCAGGTCCTTGTAGTGGGTGAAGAAGTGCTCGATCTGCTGGAAGATGATCGAAGGCAGATCCTTGGTTTCGGCTACGTCCGAATAATAGGGGAAGGTCGTGTCGATCGGCACGCAGACGAGCTTTTCGTCGCCGCCATGTTCGTCTTCCAGATTGAGCACGCCGATCGGGCGGGCGCGCACGACGCAGCCCGGGATGAACGGCGAACGCGCGATTACCAGCGCATCGAGCGGGTCGCCATCGGGACTCAGCGTGTGCGGGATGAAGCCATAGTTCGCTGGGTAACGCATCGGCGTGTGCAGGATGCGGTCGACGAACAGCGCGCCGCTGTCCTTGTCGAATTCATACTTCACCGGTTCGCCGCCAGTGGGCACTTCGATGATGACGTTCAGGCTGTTGGGCACATCATCGCCCACGGGAATCATGTCGATACGCATTATAGCTCTCTAGCTGGATCAGAAATTCGGTCGGCCCCTCTCCCCGGAGGAACTTTGCGCCGCGCCCTAACCGCCCCGCGTGGTTACCGCAAGACAGTGATAACCACGCGGGGAGCGCATTCTGGGTAGTGGCTTAGCGCGTGCGCGCTTCGAGCAGGCGGTCGAACGCGGTGGTGCCGCCCTTGCTGGGTTCGATCCAGGGGTAGCGCAGGCCGCCGTCATAGCGAATCGACAGCGTGTCGAACTGCTCGCCCCGTTTGACCAGCAGGTCGATCGGTTCGCCGCTGGTCTTGGCGGCCGTGACGGCATCCATGATCACGTCCTTGGAATAGGCCGTGCCGTTCACCGCCATGACCTGCGTGCCGTTGACGATACCGGCGTTGAACGCCGGGCCGTCCCACAGGGTGGAGGTCACCTTGCCATCGCTGTTGAGATTGACGCCCAGCGAATAGAACAAATCGGTATATTTTCCATTGGCGATACGGCCCGCGGCATAGGGGTTGGGTTCGTCTTTCCACACCAGCTGATAGCCCGCCATTTCCAGCCCGCGCACCGGGGCCGGCTGGTTGGGCTGGCGCAGGCGCGTGTCGAGGAAAGTCGCCCAGTCATAGGGATAGACCGCGTTGAGCGTGTCCACGACCTCGTCGAAATCATAGGTCAGCACGCCCCAGTCGCCATCTTCCTTGCCGAAGAAGGCGCTGGCGAAATCGTCCAAACCCTTCTTGCCGTTCGTGCCTTGGCGGATGATCTGGTCGGCTTCGAGCCAGGTCAGTGCGCCTTCGACGTAATAATCCTCACTCCGCTGGAGCGAGCTGAACGGCAGCGGGCGGCGCGAATTGACGATCGGATCGTAGGTCGTGTCCTGAACGCTGCGCCATGCGCGGCCCGGCTGGCCTTCGGAATAATTGGCCACCGCATTGGCGAACATGCCCAGCACGGTTTCCTTCTTCTGCAGGCCCGACCGCGCGGCCAGGACCCAGCCCCAGAACTGCGTCTGGCCTTCATAGACCCACAGCAGCGTGTCCTGCATCGGCGTGCGGTAATCGGGCGTCCACAGGCCTTCGGGGCGGCGGAATTTGCCGTTCCAGCTATGCACCAGTTCGTGGGCCACGACGTTGCGATCCCAGTCCATCTTGTCCCAGTCGATCAGTGCGGTCGGTTCGTACTGGTTTTCCGAAGAACGGTGATGCTCCAGCCCGATGCCGCCCATCCGGTCGGTCATGGCGAGGAGGATGTCGTAATGATCGAAGGGGCGCGCGCCGAACAGGGCGTCGGCTTCGTCGACCAGCTTTTCGAAGGTGGCGAGGTTCTGCGGCTCCAGCTCCAGATATTTGGGCGCATCGGCCACGCCGTCGAGGCGGACGTTGTCATCGACATCCCACTGGCGGGCATATTTCCCGGCGAAGATCGGCGAATCGACCAGCGTTTCGTAATCGACTTCTTCCCAGCTCACCGTGTCGCCGGCGCGGGTCTGCCCGTCGAGCGCGGTGAACACCTGCCAGCCTTCGGGCACCTTTACCGTCGGCAGCACTTCGATGCGCCGCGTGTAATGGCCTTCGGGATACAGGCTCATCGCTTCCCACTGCAGGTTGAACATTTCCTGCGTCATCGAGATGCGGCCTTCGCTGCCGGTGACGGGCGAGGTGTGGCGGAAGGTCGCCACCACTTCGCGCGTGCCCTGCGGCAGGGTCACCCGGTAACGATAGACATCCAGCGGATCGCGGCTCCATTCGAGCGGCTGGCCATTGGCGAAAAAGCGGATGTCGGAAACGAGATTGGGCGCGCCGCGGGCGGCGTGCTTGCCGGGCAGCCATTCGGGCAGCAGCAGGTTCAATTGGTCCAGCCCGGCGGGCACGGGGATGGTTTCCTTCACGGTATAGAGCGCGCGGCGCGTATCGGTCGCGTCGATTTCCAGCCTGATCGTGCCGCCCGGCCACGCCGTATCCTGCGGCAGCGGCGTGGCATCGTCCAGCTGCGGGGCGATCGGGGCGGAATTGCCTTCCGGCCGGGACTGGGCATTGGCACCAGTGGCAAGCAGGAGGGCGGCGGCGAGCGCGATCGGCGCGGAAAAGGTTCTCATGGCCCGCAGCAATGCGGATGACGGTGGGCGAAGGCAAGCGAACTCTCGACGAGCGACTTCCCCCTCTCCACCGAACGCGCTAGATGCGCGCCCGATGAGCAAGACACCCCAAGCCATTCGCGGCACGCAGGACATTTTCGGCCCCGACGCAGAAGCTTTCGCCTTCGTGGTCGAAACCTTCGAACGCGTCCGCAAACTCTACCGCTTCCGCCGGGTCGAAATGCCCGTGTTCGAGAAGACCGAAGTGTTCGCCCGCTCGATCGGCGAAACCACCGATATCGTGTCCAAGGAAATGTATTCCTTCGAAGATCGCGGCGGCGAATCGCTGACTTTGCGGCCCGAATTCACCGCCGGGATCGCGCGCGCCTATCTGTCGAACGGCTGGCAGCAATATGCGCCGGCCAAGCTGGCGACGCACGGCCCGCTGTTCCGTTACGAGCGCCCGCAGAAGGGCCGTTATCGCCAGTTCCACCAGATCGATGCGGAGATCATCGGTGCGGGTGAACCGCAGGCCGATGTCGAACTGCTGACCATGGCCGACCAGCTGCTGAAGGAACTGGGCATCACCGGCGTGACGCTGCATCTCAACACGCTGGGCGATGGCGACAGCCGCGAAGCCTGGCGCGCCGCGCTGGTCGAACATTTCCGCGCGGTGAAGGATGAATTGAGCGAGGATTCGCAGGAGCGGCTGGAAAAGAACCCGCTGCGCATCCTCGATTCCAAGGATCGCCGCGACCAGAAATTCGTCGCCGACGCGCCCAAGATCGACCAGTTCCTGTCGGACGATGCGCGCGCCTTCTTCGATGCGGTGACCAGCGGCCTCGATGCCGCCGGGGTCAAATGGACGCGCGCCGAAAGCCTTGTGCGCGGGCTCGATTACTATCGCCACACCGCCTTCGAATTCATTCCCGACGAAGGCAGCGAGGCGGCAGGCAAGCTCGGCAGCCAGAGCACGATCCTTGGCGGGGGCCGCTATGACGGTCTGATGGAAAGCCTCGGCGGCGCCCCGACACCGGCAGTCGGCTGGGCGGCCGGGATCGAACGGCTGGCGATGCTGTGCGATGGCAAGGGTACCGAACAGCTCGAGATCGCGATTGCCGCCGAAAATGCGGAGCGCGAAGGCGATGCCGCCGAGATGGTCTCCATCTTCCGGCGGCAGGGCTTCAACGCCGAACTGTTCGCCACGGGCAGCCCGCGCAAGCGTTTCGACAAGGCGCGCAAGGCCGATCCGGCCGTGCTGATTTCCTTCGACGTGAGGGATGGGCAACGGACCCAGACTCTGACGGTCGCCGACACCGGTTATCACCGGGAAGCGGCCGCGACCGAAGTCTTCGCCAACCGCTGGGCGGATTCATAGATCCCGTCGCCCCGGATCTGATCCGGGGCTGGGGCTCCATCCGGCTTATCGACCTGGCAGCACTATCCCCGATCAGGTCCGGGATGACGGGTCAGACAAGTCGGCGCGGAAGCATATGGCCGGTAACGTTGGTAGGGGCTCGTTTCCCCCGCCATCACGGCCAAATTGCTTTCCTACACACCCCGTTTGTCGCTAATGCCACTCTATGGCCGACACGCAATTTCTCGATCCCGCACCCGCTTGCGGCACGCTTGTCGCCTCCATGTTTTTATCCCTTGGACCGTGCTCCAGGCGCTCCATCGTTCAGGAAACAGAGCTCTAACCTTGCAAGTACCCGCCGAACGTCTCGACCAGATCGCCCATCGCTTCGCCGAGCTCGAGGCGCGCATGGCGTCGGGCACGCTAGAGGGCGACGAGTTCGTCCAGGCTAGCCGCGACTATGCCGAGCTGGAGCCGGTCGCCCGCGTGGCGGCGCAGGTGAAAACGGCGCGCGAGGAGATCGCGAGCCTCGAGGAGATGCTCGCCGATCCCGAGATGAAGGCCATGGCCGAAGAAGAACTGGCCGCATTGCGCCAGAGCCTGCCCGCGGCAGAGCATGAACTCGCCATCGCCATGCTCCCGCGTGACAGTGCCGACAACAAGCCCGCCATGCTGGAAATCCGCGCCGGGACGGGCGGGGACGAAGCGGCGCTGTTCGCAGGCGATCTGTTCCGCATGTACGAACGCTATGCCGCCGAACAGGGCTGGAAGGTCGAACCGGTCAGCATGAATGCCAGCGAAGTGGGCGGCTTCAAGGAAATCGTCGCCAATGTCGCGGGCAATGGCGTCTTCGCCAAGCTCAAGTTCGAAAGCGGCGTGCACCGCGTGCAGCGGGTTCCCGAGACCGAGAGCGGCGGGCGCATCCATACCTCGGCAGCCACCGTGGCCGTGTTGCCCGAGCCGGACGAGGTCGATGTGCAGATCGATGCGGGCGATCTGAAGATCGATACCTATCGCGCCAGCGGGGCGGGCGGCCAGCACGTCAACACCACCGACAGCGCGATCCGCATCACCCATTTGCCGACCGGCACCGTCGTCACCTGTCAGGATGCGCGCAGCCAGCACAAGAACAAGGAAAAGGCGATGCAGGTTCTGCGCACCCGCCTTTACGATGCGCAGCGCGAGGCGACACAGGGGGCCGAGGCGGAGGCGCGCAAAGCCATGGTCGGCAGCGGCGACCGGTCCGAACGCATCCGCACCTACAACTTCCCGCAAGGCCGAGTGACCGATCACCGCATCGGCCTCACCCTGCACAAGCTGCCCGAGATCATCGCCGGGACGGGGCTGGGCGAACTGGTCGATGCGCTGATCTCGGAGGACGAGGCCAAGCGGCTCGCAGCGCTCAGTGACTGACGCCAGCGTCGCCGATGCAATCCGCGCAGCGAGCGACCGTCTCGCAGCGACCAGCGATACCGCCCGGCTCGATGCCGAATTGCTGATGGCGCATGCGCTTGGCACGGGGCGGTCCGAAATGCTGCTGCGCTCGATGCGCGATCCGGCGCCTGCATCCTATGACGGGCTGATCGGGCGGCGGGCAGGGCATGAACCGGTGGCGCATATCCTGGGCCATCAGGAGTTCTTCGGCCGCACCTTCCGCGTCACGCCCGCCACGTTGATCCCGCGCGGCGACAGCGAGGTGCTGGTCGAAGCCATGCTCGAACTGAAGCCGGGGGCGCAGCGTGTGCTCGATCTCGGCACGGGGAGCGGGGCCTTGCTGCTGAGCGTGGTTGCGGAAACCCGGGCCAGCGGTGTGGGGACCGACTTCTCGCCCGGCGCGCTCGCAGTGGCGCATGAGAATGCCGATCTGCTCGGCCTGGAAGAGCGCGTGCGCTTCCACCTGCTCGACTGGCGGGAAGATGGCTGGGCAGCGACGCTGGGGCAGTTCGACATCGTGCTGTGCAATCCGCCCTATATAGAAGAGAGCGCGGTGCTCGATCCCGATGTCCGCGACCATGAACCGGCCACGGCCCTGTTCGCGGGCGCCGATGGCCTCGACGACTATCGGTTGATCCTGCCGCGATTGCGCGATCTGCTGGCCCCCGACGGGCTGGCAATCCTTGAAATCGGGCATGAGCAGGCCGAGGCTGTGGGGGCACTGGCAAGAGAAAACGGCTTCGCTTTCGAGCTGCGCCGGGACCTTGCAAATCGCCCGCGAGCACTCATTCTAAGATAGGGGGTTGGCAAAGCCGATTCGACCCTCTAACTCTGGCCACAGGCCAGTGGTGCGCGAGAGTGCTCGACCCACCGGTCCACAGCTCCGACATGGCAGTTCCGGTGCGCGGCTTTCAGCTGTTGCATACCATGCACAGACAGGGGCACGCATGCTGCGTGAGGGCGCAGCATGATTGATGGATTACGCGGCCAGAGGCGGACCGAGGGTTCGCGCCGCGCCATAAAAGGACGAGTATTCCTTGAACAACAACCGTAATAACAACCGTCGCCGCGGTCGTAACAACAACAATCGCAATCAGGGCGGCGGCAATTCGGCCAACCGGATCGACAGCCGGGCACGCGGCAATGCGCCGCAGCTGCTCGACAAGTACAAGAAGCTTGCGCAGGACGCCCAACACAATGGCGACCGCGTGCAGGCGGAGTACTATCTCCAGTTCGCCGACCACTATTTCCGCGTGATCGCCGACAACAAGGCGCGCCAGGAAGAAGCCAAGGCCAAGCGCGACGATGAACGCGGCTCCAACCAGTCGGACGATGACGATTCGGACGATGATGGTGACGATCGCCGCAAGAACCGTCGCCCGCGCACCCGCCAGGGTGACGATCAAGGCCAGAAGGAACCGCGCGCCCGCAGGCCGCGTCGCTCGTCGAACGACGATGATGGCAGCGATTACGAGCCGGAAGAAAACCCCTTCACCCGTAAGGGCGATGAGGAAGAGGCTCCTAAAAAGCGCCGTGCCGCACCGCGCAAGGCCAAGAAGGCCGAAGATGGCGAGATCGACGTGGCTGCCCTGCCACCCGCGATCGGCGGGGACGAGGAAAAGCCTGCGCCGCGCCGCCGTCGTCGCAAGAGCGAAGAGAGCGAGGACGTGAGCGCGGTCGGCTGATCGCGCTCGCCGATCCTCCTTTCGCTTGCCATCGCCGCGCCCTGACGTAACAGGCGTGGCGATGGAGAGAATCCCTGCTTTCGCCCTGCGGCACCCGAGATGGTGCGCCCTGTTGCTCGGTCTGCTCTCGGCAACCGGCTTCCAGCCACTGCATATCTGGCCGCTCGGCCTTGCCGCGATGGCCGCCTTCGTCTGGCTGGCCTCTCGCCAGGAGAGCGGCAAGGGTGTATTCCTGACCGGCTGGCTGTTCGGCGTGGCGCATTTCACGCTCACCAACAACTGGATCGCGACGGCCTTCACCTATCAGGCCGAAATGCCCCCCGCCCTAGGCTGGGCCGCGGTTCCGCTCCTCTCGCTCTATCTTGCAGTCTGGCCGGCCCTCGCCACTCTTTGTGCGTGGCTTCTGACGCGGGGCAGGGGGCTCATCCCCTTCGCGCTGGCGATAGGCGGTTTGTGGATCGGCGCGGAATGGTTCCGCAGCTGGGTCTTCACCGGCTATGCCTGGGGCCCCTTCTCGATGATGATGCTGGGCGACTGGGAAAGGCCTGGCGTTGCCGTCATCCTGCCGTGGGTAGGCAGCTATGCACTGTCCGGGCTGATGGTTGCCCTGTGTGGCATCTTCGCATGGACGATCTCGACGCGCCGCTGGGCTGTTTCGGGCGCAGTGCTGGCTGGCCTGATCGCGGCGATGTATCTGCCCGGCCCCGAACGCAGGGAAGGCACCCTGCCGCTGACACTCGTGCAGCCCAATCTGCAGCAGGAGGAGCTCGACGATCCGAGCAAATATGAGGAGCAGTTCCGCCGCATCTCCTCTCTCAGCGTGCCGCAGCGCCCGGTGAGCCGCAGACTCGTCCTGTGGCCTGAAAGCGGCGTGCCGGATTACCTTCGTCCCGGCTATCCGCAGCGCTATTACACGCAGATGACGGCAGGTGGCGACCCCGCCTTCGCGCGTTATCGTATCGGCCAGACGCTGGGGGAGGGTGCGCTTCTGCTCACCGGCGCGGTCGATCTCGAGATCGAGGACGTGGATGGCCGTGCCCGAGCTACCGGCGCCTATAATGCTATCACGCCGATCGATGCAGAGGGCAATCTTGGCAAACGTTATGCCAAGGCACATCTGGTTCCGTACGGAGAATATCTCCCCATGCGTGCGCTTCTCGAACCGCTCGGCATGTCGCGCCTTGTTGCAGGCTCAATCGACTTCATTCCCGGACCCGGGCCCCTTACTTTCGATTTCGGCCCGCAAGGCAAGGCCGGGATGCAAATCTGTTACGAGATCGTCTTTTCGGGTGAAGTTGCCGAACGAGGAAATCGACCGGACTATATCTTCAACCCGTCGAACGATGGCTGGTTCGGCGATTGGGGCCCACCGCAACACTTGGCCCAAGCCCGCATGCGCGCGATAGAAGAGGCCCTGCCGGTACTTCGATCGACGACGACAGGCATCAGTGCTGTTATCGATGCGAACGGCATCGTTCGTAAGCACATCGGTAGGAACAAGGCCGCACGTATCGATACGGTGGTGCCCCCTGCAGGCAAGCCAACTCCTTTTTCGGCGATGGGTCATTGGCTCACCCTCATCTGGAGTTTGCTGCTTCTCATTGGATCGCTGGTTGCAGTCCGTCGCGCGCGTCGCTAGCTAGGAAGCAACACTTAAAGCTATCTTTATATCTTTCACCGGGGTTCCGAATGCGCACCAACTATCTCTTCACTTCCGAAAGTGTTTCCGAAGGGCATCCGGACAAGGTTTCCGACCAGATCTCGGACGCGATCGTCGATCTGATGCTTGCTAAGGATCCTGAGTCTCGGGTGGCCTGTGAAACGATGACGACCACCCAGCGCGTTATTCTGTCGGGCGAAATTCGCTGCGCACCCATGTACGATAAGAACAATGAAGAATGGTCCTATAATGGGGGCTGGGCCCCCGGCGCGAAAGACGAGATTGAAGCTGCGGTGCGCCGCACCGTCCGCGATATCGGTTACGAGCAGGACGGCTTTCACTGGAAGACTCTGACCTTTGAAAATCACCTTCACGGCCAGTCCGCTGAGATCGCTCAAGGCGTCGACTCAAGCGGGAACAAGGACGAAGGTGCAGGCGACCAGGGCATCATGTTCGGTTTCGCTTGCGACGAAACGCCCGATCTGATGCCGGCGACCATCGATTATTCGCACAAGATCCTCGAGCGGCTCGCAGCGGATCGCAAAAGCGGCGCAGCTCCCTTCCTTGAACCCGATGCCAAGAGCCAGCTTTCGCTCCGCTACGAGAACGGCAAGCCCGTTGCCTGCACGGCGATCGTCGTTTCGACCCAGCATGCCAAGGGCTATCATGAGGGTGAAAAGGAAAGCGAACTCAAGGCCTATGTAAAAAAGGTCGTGACGGAGATTTTGCCTGAAGGTTGGGTGTCAAATGAAACCGAATGGCACATCAACCCCACTGGCGCCTTCGAGATTGGCGGTCCTGACGGCGACGCTGGCCTGACCGGGCGCAAGATCATCGTCGATACCTATGGCGGTGCGGCCCCTCACGGCGGCGGTGCATTCAGCGGCAAGGATCCGACCAAGGTCGACCGTTCTGCTGCTTACATTACGCGCTATCTGGCGAAAAATATCGTTGCTGCCGGGTTGGCGCGCCGCTGCACGATCCAGCTTTCCTACGCTATCGGCGTATCGAAGCCGCTGTCGATCTATGTCGACACGCATGGCACTGCTGCCGAGGGTGTTACCGACGAAGCTCTGGAAACCGCGATCCGTGGCATCGAAAAACTCGGCGGCCTGACCCCGCGCGGAATTCGCACGCATCTTGGCCTCAACAAGCCGATCTATCGTAAGAGCGCAGCCTACGGCCACTTCGGACGCCAGGCCGAAGGCGATGCCTTCCCGTGGGAGCGTACTGATCTGGTCGACGACCTCAAGGCCGCGCTGGGTCGCTAAGGCACAAGGCAAAACGAAGAGGGCGGCCCATCAATGGTCGCCCTTTTCTTATGGGTTGTCTTTGCCCTTGCCGGGGGAGGCCTTATCCAGCGCAAGCTCGGCATTCGAGTAAACGAACGGGCTGCGTACCGACGGCATGCCATCGATCTCTACACACATCCCGCGCGTTTTTACTTGAGGATCGTCAAATACCTCGTCGAGGTCGTTGATGGGGCCTGCCGGGATTGCGGCCTTCGCGCAGGCGTCGAGTAAGTCGTCACGCAACCACTCTCCTGTAGCGTCGGCGATAATCGCATCCACTTCGGATCGATGCGCGACACGACTGGCGTTGGTCGCGTAACGCTCATCCTTCAGCAGGTCGTTTCGGCCCAAGACGGACAGCAATTTCCGGAATAACGCGTCATTGGCAGGGGCGAGCACTACCTTGCCGTCTTTTGTGGGAAAAACTCCATAGGCGCTTACCTGAGCGTGCGCGTTGCCCATACGCGGCGGGTTCTGGCCGGTGGTCAAATAGCTCATTGCCTGATTGGCCAATAGCGCGACCGAACTGTCGAGCAGGCTAATGTCGATCCATTGCCCTTTACCGGTGCGATATCGCATCAGCAGCGCAGCCTGCACTGCATTGGCAGCCCAAAGCCCGCACGAGAGGTCGCTGATCGAAACACCCATCTTGATGGGATCGCCTTCGGGTTCGCCCGTCAGCGCCATGAAGCCGCTCATCGCCTGTACGACGAAATCATATCCCGGCTCGTCGCGCCGCGGACCGTTCTGTCCGAAACCCGTTATCGAGCAATAGACGAGGGCGGGATTCACTTTTGACAGCGATGCATAATCGAGCCCGAACTTGGCCAATCCGCCAGGCTTGAAATTTTCGAGCACGACATCGGCCCCGGCCGCCAGATCGGCGACTATCTTAAGGTCATGCTCGTCCCGAAAATCGGCAGTAATCCCACGCTTTCCGCGATTGCAGCCGTGGTAATAGGCGGAGGTCGTTTCGCCGTCATGGTCGACCCAGGGAGGACCCCAGATGCGAGTATTGTCGCCTTCCGGGCTTTCTACCTTAATCACGTCGGCGCCGAGGTCGGCAAGGATCTGCCCGGCCCAGGGTCCGGCAAGGACACGGGCGAGTTCGAGAACCTTCAGCCCGGCGAGCGGGCTGTTCTCGTTGCGCGGAGTTTCGAGCCATCTGGCCATATGGGTTTCAGCCGAGCGCGACCTCGTAACTTGCCGTCGTGCTGGCGGCGATGTCGTCTTCAGTCACGCCGGGCGCCAGTTCGATCAACTGGAACGCGCTGGTGTGATCGGGACGGCGGAACACCCCCAAATTGGTGATAATCATATCTACCACGTTCTGGCCGGTGAGGGGCAGGGTGCAGCTCGGGAGGAACTTTGCGCTGCCGTCCTTGGCGGTGTGATCCATGACCACGATGATCTTTTTCACGCCCGCGACGAGGTCCATCGCGCCGCCCATTCCCTTGATCATCTTTCCGGGAATCATCCAGTTGGCGATGTCGCCGTTCTCGGCCACTTCCATCGCGCCGAGCACGGTCAGATCGATGTGGCCGCCGCGGATCATGGCAAAGCTTTGCGCGCTGTCGAAATAGGCGCTGTGCGGCAATTCGCTGATCGTCTGCTTGCCCGCATTGATCAGGTCGGCATCCTCCTCGCCCTCATAAGGGAAGGGACCAATACCCAGCATGCCATTCTCGCTTTGAAGCGTGACATGCATTCCCTCGGGGATGTGATTGGCGACCAAGGTCGGAATGCCGATACCGAGATTGACGTAATAGCCGTCCTCGAGTTCTCTCGCCGCGCGCGCGGCCATCTGGTCACGGTCCCAGCCGGTACGGGTTGCGGTATCGGTCATGTCAGTTGCCTTCATTCATGATTGCGGGCGCTGCAAAGGGTGCGGTTTCGGGCGTCCAGCGGGTGCCTTCGGGAAACACGTCGTTGACGGTTCCCTTCAGGGAATCGCCGTAAACGGGGTTAGGGAGGACGAACCAGCCATTCCCCCACAGTTGGGCAAGATCGCCGCGCGCTGCCAGTTCGCGCCGCTCGGCAGGGGCCAGCCCATCATCGTTAAAGACATCGGCAAAATCGCCAAGATTGTCTCCGACAAGCGCGATCACACAATAACGGCTTGCGATCATCGCGCGGCGCGCATCCTTGCCGCCACTCGTCATGCCATCGTCACCACGAAGGAAAAGAGTTTCACCGTGGACCGTTTCGCCCAGTCCTGCCGCCGCGATGGCGCGGGTTGCACCTTCGGCGCTATACTGGCGATTGGTGTTGAAAACGGGCGTGATGCCGGCTTCGCGTAGACGACGAAGTCCTGTCACCGCGCCGGGTACCGGCTTGACGTAGCTGGCGCCGCTTTCCTCCCAGCGTTTCCAGGTTTCGCTCGAATAGCTTGCCCCAGTAGCCGCAGTCCAATATTCGTACCCCAGATTGAGGAGCACGGTCTCATCCACATCGAACACTACGGCAAGCGGTTTGGCGCTGCCGGTGGCTGCGCAGCTTTGCGGATCCGCGATTGCGCCGTCGATACCCATTGCAACAGAGATCGGAACGCTGCGCTGGCGCGATTTACTTACGGCATAATCGGCCAGCGAGCGCCAAGCCTGGATCGATGCGCCGGCTGCTTCACCCGATCCATACAGCCACTGCATGGTATCGGGGGCATCGGCAGTTGCCGAAAATGTTGGCGCAACCGCGTTTGGGCTTGTTGCGCAAGCAGAGAGCAGCAGCGCGGCTGTGGTTGCAAAAGCGGTGCGGATCATGCGCTTTCCCGCTCGCGCGTAGTCACGAATTCGATCTGTTTGTCGTAGGGGGCACCCACGATCATGCGCTGTACGTAAACACCGGGAAGATGGATGCAATCCGGATCGAGGGAGCCGGTCGGGACGATCTCTTCAACTTCCACGACGCAGACCTTACCGCAGGTTGCTGCAGGCTGGTTGAAGTTGCGAGCGGTCTTGCGGAACACGAGGTTGCCAGTCTCGTCGGCCTTCCATGCTTTGACGATAGAGAGGTCGGCGAAAATGCCGCGCTCAAGAATGTAGTCCTGACCATCGAAAGTCTTCACTTCCTTGCCCTCGGCCACTTGGGTGCCGACGCCGGCCTTGGTGTAGAACCCCGGAATGCCTGCCCCGCCAGCGCGCATGCGCTCGGCCAGCGTGCCCTGCGGGCAAAATTCGACCTCGAGTTCGCCCGACAGGAATTGGCGTTCGAATTCCTTGTTCTCGCCGACATATGACGAGATCATCTTCTTCACTTGTTGGGTACGCAGCAGCATGCCGATGCCTTCATTATCGATTCCGGCATTGTTGCTGGCGAAGGTGAGGCCTTTGACCCCGCTTTCCCTGATGGCTTCCAGCAATCGCTGGGGAATACCGCAAAGGCCGAAGCCTCCGCTGGCGATCAGCATGTCATCCTTGAGGAGCCCGTCGAGGGCGGATGCGGCGTCGGGAAAAAGCTTGTTCATCGAACCTCCGTTACGGCATCGCTGCTAGCGAGATGCGCGGAGCAAGTCACCCCGCAAGATTGCGATTCGCCCGCCAGCCGAAGCGTTAACTGGCGAGGATGTGGGCGTTTCTCATCTCACCTCAAAAGCTGTGCGTGCGGTAACGACATGCGTCCCAAGCAACGCAAAGCGCTGTTTTGCTGCAGTTGCGAGCAAATAGGCCCTCATCGAATGCTTAAAATCAGCAGCTTACCAATTAACCTTGCGTTTTTTTCAAGAAACCTTGTTCTTTTCGCACTTGCACAATAACTGCTTTACCGACATATCTCCTCGTGCCTTTTAGGCATCCTCTCCCAAGACTTTTTAAGCCCGGCTGGTTTTCCAGCCGGGCTTTTTTCTTGGTTGCTTCTGTGCCTGGTCGGACACCATAACTTTGCTCGCTCATTGCATGTGTGTGACCCGTCCCCATCTTCGGGGCCGACTGAAAGACACTTGCGAGGGAGATTACTCCACATGGCCGATGCTGACGCTGCGACGGCGGTAGACGAAAAAACAGTCCGGCTGCAGGTCGCTGCCGCACGCCAAGAGGAAAGCGGCCATGGCATCGCGCGGATGCCGCGCTCTGCTTTCCAGGCGCTTGGTATTACCGAAGGAGATCCGGTCGAGATAATCGGAAAGCGCGCCACAGTTGCGATTGCGATGTCTGCCTATGATGAAGACCAGGCAATCGAGGTGGTCCGGCTTGATGGCTTGCAGCGCGGCAATGCCGAAGTCGGCTCGGGCGAGCATGTGAAGGTCAAGGCTGCTGAGTCGCGTCCAGCGACGCGCGTGGTGTTTGCGCCTGCAAACCGTGACATGCGCCTGCAGGGACCTGCTCAGGCCCTGAAGCGCAATTTCGCCGGCAAGCCCCTTACTGCAGGGGATCTCGTGGCAACCACGGGTCAGCAGCCGGTGCAGAATATGCCTCCGGAAGTTCGGCGCATGTTCAACGCGCCGGCCTATGCGTTGACCCAGATCCGCCTTTCGGTCGTATCGACCAGCCCTAAGGGCATCGTCCATATCGACGAGAATACCGAAGTTGAATTGCGCGCCGAATTCGAAGCGCCCCGCGATGCACGTGCCGTGGTGAACTATGACGACGTCGGCGGCATCGAGGAGACGATTCAGGCTCTTCGCGAGATGGTGGAACTGCCACTGCGCTACCCCGAACTCTTCACCCGTCTCGGAGTCGATCCGCCGAAGGGGGTGTTGCTACACGGCCCGCCGGGAACCGGAAAAACGCGGCTTGCGCAGGCCGTCGCCAACGAAAGCGATGCCGAATTCTTCACCATCAACGGGCCCGAAATCATGGGTTCGGGTTATGGCGATAGCGAAAAGGCGCTGCGCGAAGTATTCGAACAGGCCACCAAGGCGGCGCCGGCGATCATCTTCATCGATGAGATTGATTCCATCGCGCCCAAGCGTGATCGCGTGCCGGGCGAAGCGGAAAAGCGCCTCGTCGCGCAGCTACTCACCCTTATGGATGGGCTTGAATTGCGTTCCAATCTGGTAGTCATTGCGGCAACCAACAGGCCAGACGCGATCGACGAAGCGCTCCGCCGTCCAGGCCGGTTCGATCGTGAGATCGTCATCGGTGTGCCGGACGAGAAAGGCCGCCGCGAGATTCTCGGCATTCACACTCGCGGTATGCCCTTGGGCGACAAGGTCGATCTGGCAGAATTGGCCAAGGCAACTTACGGTTTCGTCGGGGCGGACATTGCCGCACTCACGCGTGAGGCCGCCATCGACGCTGTACGTCGCATCATGCCTAAAATCGATCTCGACGAGCGGACCATTCCCCCTGAAGTGCTCGACGAACTATACGTGGGGCGCGAGGATTTCCTCTCGGCGCTCAAACGCATCCAGCCCAGCGCGATGCGCGAGGTCATGGTGCAGGTGCCGAATGTTGGGTGGAACGACATCGGCGGGGTGGGCGACTCGATCGAGAAGCTGAAGGAAGGCATCGAACTTCCGATGAAGAACCCCGAGGCGTTTCGGCGTCTGGGAATTCGCCCGGCAAAGGGTTTCCTTCTGTATGGGCCTCCGGGGACCGGCAAGACTTTGCTGGCCAAAGCCGTCGCCAAGGAGGCGGAAGCCAATTTTATCTCGATGAAATCGAGCGACCTCCTGTCGAAGTGGTATGGCGAAAGCGAACAGCAGATCGCCCGCATGTTCAAGCGTGCGCGGGCGGTGGCGCCGTGCGTCGTGTTCATTGACGAGATCGACAGCCTGGTTCCTGCCCGTGGCTCGGGGCAGAGCGAGCCCCAGGTCACGGGCCGGGTGGTCAACACCATCCTTGCTGAAATGGACGGGCTGGAAGAATTGCAGTCAGTCGTGGTTATTGGTGCGACCAACCGCCCCACCTTGGTGGATCCCGCCCTCCTGCGTCCGGGCAGGTTCGACGAACTGGTCTATGTCGGCACGCCCGACAAGGCCGGTCGCGAGCAGATCCTTGGTATTCACACGGCCAATATGCCGCTTGCTTCGGACGTGAGCCTTGGAGGTATTGCAAACAAGACCGAGCGCTTCACCGGCGCCGATCTGGAAGACGTGGTTCGCCGTGCTGGCCTGAACGCACTTCAGCGTGCTGGCGGCGATGTGCAGGAAGTGACCGCGCCAGACTTTGAAGAAGCGCTCAAAGACAGCCGCGCCACGGTCACGAGCAAGATGGAGGCCGAATACAAGAAGATGCGCGGCGAGTTGAAGAAACGAGCGGCAGAAGTTCAGCCGATCGGTTTCATCCATGAAGGCATGCTAGAGCCGACGCGCGATCGCAAGCACGGCAGTGCCGACGACTGATTAATTGCCCATCGCGCGCTGGTTCGCCGCTTCCACTTCGAGGCGGTGGCGGATCAGCGCGTCGGGCTGGTTCTTCCGCAACCATGCGACCATGTGTTCGCGCGCCTCGCAGCGCAGGGTGAAAAGATCGCCGATCGTATCGGCACTCATCGACAGGCGCAGCTCAATGCTTTCCGGATAAGCCTCTGTCATGAGCAAGGCGAGATTCCGCCCGTCCCACAAAGCGTGAGCCTTCACAAACCGCTCGAATTCCTCGCGGATGGGATCGATCTCGGCGGCCGGATCGAGATGCAGCATCACCGGGCCGGTCAGCTTTTCGCTGACCCGCGACCAGTTCTCGAAACTCTGATCGAGAAAGCGACTAGTCGGAACCACCATCACGCGCTCGTCCCATGTCCGCACGGTGACGAAACTCATGCGGATTTCCTCTACCCGGCCAGCCTGTCCGTCGACCTTGACCAGATCGCCGATGCGCAGCGGTTGGGTCAGCGCCATCTGCAACCCGGCAATCAGAGATTTGAGAGCAGGTTGCGCGGCTGCACCGACAGCCAAGGCTGCCAGACCGGCCGAGGCCAGCATGGTCGTGCCTACGTCGCGCACGCCGGGAATGTTCACCATGATCAGGGAGACCGTGATGATGACGATCGCCACCCGCGCCGTGCGCGAGAGGATTGCGATGCGTGTCCGATAACCGCGATGCATCACTTCATCGCCGGTTACCGCCAGCTGCGCTTCATAACCTGCCGCCAGCCCCTTCACGAAGGAAAAGGCGACCCAGCCGATAACTGCGGGCATCAGATAGCGGATCAGTACGTCCCACCCGTCCCCGATCAGGGCATCGTTCTCGGCAGCGATGGAAATCCCGAAAGCGATCATCGCCCAGCGCATCGGTTTGCGGATTTTAGCTACAAGCGTATCGTCCACGCGGCTCGCCGAAGCGCGAGTCACCCGGCCTAGCAGCTTGAAGACGATCCAGTGCAGGGCCAGCGACAGGAATGTCGCCACGCCGAGTGCGATCGCCGTGTGGATCAGGCCATCGTAAGAAACCGGCCAATTCTGGGGATAGTAACGCTCGAACATCGGCACCGCGACTATTGGGCTTGCTCCAAGCTTGCAAGGCTCGCAGTTCGTTCGACTTGCGGCAGCAGGATGGTCACAACGAGGCCGTCAGCTGTGAAATCGCGCTCGACGCTCCCGCCGAATTGCCGGGCGGCGCTTTCCATCAGCAGGCTGCCGAAGCCTTTGCGGTCTGGTTCTCCCTCGAGCGCTGCGCCGCTTTCGCGCCATACAAGCTCGATGGCATCGCCCATCCATTTCCAGCTTACCTGGATTTCGCCGCCGTTGGCCCATGCTCCATATTTGACGGCATTGGTGGTCAGTTCATGGAGGACCAGGCCTAGCGGAGTGATCCGCTTTGCAGGCAGCAACACCTCGGGTCCGTCTATTCGAGCGGGCTGGGTTTGCGAACGATATGGCGCCAAGGTGGTCTCGACCAGCGCTTCGAGCGAAGCCAGCTCGCGATCGAGCGCGCCCTGACTGACCTCGTGCGCGGTCAGCAGCGCACGCACACGTTCGGCAATGGCGTCGGTGACAGCCTTGGCTTCGGGTTTGTCCCGCGCACTCATCTGAATGATTGCGAGGACGACCGCGAAAAGGTTCTTCACCCGGTGATTGAGTTCGCGAGCAAGAAGATCGGCGCGATCGCGCGCTTCTCCAACCGCAGCTGCCTGCGCGGCTTCCGCCTCGGCGCGAGCAGCTCGCGAAACCAGCCGCGAACCGAAATAGATCGCGATGACCAGAAGGGCGATCAACGTGCCGAGCAGGGGCAGAACCCGCCCTTCGAGCCGCGCTGTATCCTGCACCTGGCTGGACAGCAGTTCGCGCTCGATTTCTTCCATCTCGTTGAGCGAGCGGCGCAGGCGCTCCATCGTTTCCTGACCCTGGTCGCTCAGAATCGCGCGGCGGGCTTCCAGCAGCTTGCCATCCTCAAGCAGGACGACCGTGTTCTCGAGCTCGGAGAACTTCGCTTCTGAAAGCATGCTGATCTGATCCAGCAGTTCCTCCTGCCGTGCCGTCGCGTCATCGCCCAGCAGATCGCGGACCCGGCGCAAAGCCGGATCGATCTGTTCCCGCCCTGCCTGATAGGGCTCAAGATAGCGCCGATCGAGCGTAATCAGATAGCCGCGCTGACCGGTCTCACCGTTGAGTGCTGCGGTCTCGACACGTTTCAATTCCTCGATCAGTTCTGCAGTATGTCCCGACTGCTGGCGCTGAGCGCGCTCCGCCTCCACGGTTTGATAGACCAGGAAGATGAGTGCCATCATCGCTGCGCCGATGATCAGCAGGACGATGGCGTTCGGAAGCCTGACACCCAAAGCTTTGCCTTGCATATTCATGACTAGTGCGCCGCTCCCCAGCTCTTCCCGGTTCCGATGTCTATACCCAAGGGCACGGAAAGGTCGATTGCGGGCCGTGCGGCGCCTGCCATCACGCGCTCGATGATTTTGGATGCGGCGTCCGCATCGCTTTCGGGCAGTTCGAAAACCAGTTCGTCGTGGACCTGTAGGAGCATCCGTACATGGCCGAGGCCCGCTTCTTCAAGCGCAGGCCCCATGCGAACCATGGCCCGCTTGATGATGTCGGCACTGGTGCCCTGGATAGGAGCGTTGATCGCCGCGCGTTCGGAACCGGCGCGTTCGTTCGGATTCTTCGAATTGATCCGTGGGAACCAGGTCTTGCGGCCGAACAGCGTTTCCGAATATCCCTTCTCGCGCACGCTTTCGAGCGTGTGGAGAATGTACTTCTGGATGCCGGGGAAGCGCTTGAAGTAGGTATCGATCATGGCTTGCGCCTCGTCGGGCTCTACCTTGAGGCGGCCAGCCAGACCCCAGCGGGAAATGCCGTAAAGGATGGCGAAGTTGATCGTCTTGGCGCGAGCGCGGGTGTCGCGGGTGACTTCGCCGAACATCTCGCTCGCAGTGCGCGAATGGATATCCTCGCCCTCCTCGAATGCTTCGCGCAGCGGGCCGACATCGGCCATGTGCGCTGCCAGCCGCAGTTCGATCTGCGAATAGTCGGCAGCGAGCAGTATATTGCCCTCGTTCGCCACGAACGCCTCGCGGATCTGGCGACCGATTTCGGTGCGGATCGGGATGTTCTGGAGGTTCGGATCGGTTGAGGAAAGCCGGCCAGTCTGAGCCCCTACCAGGCTGTAACTGGTATGGACCCGGCCGGTCCGCGGATTGATGGCCTGCTGAAGCGCATCGGTATAGGTCGACTTCAGCTTGGTCAGCTGGCGCCACTCCAGCACCTTGTCGGCAATGTCGGCGCCATCACCGGACAGGCGTTCCAGCACCGACTGGTCGGTCGAATACTGGCCGCTCTTGCCCTTCTTGCCGCCCTTGTGGCCCAGCTTTTCGAAGAGGATTTCGCCCAGTTGCTTGGGGCTGCCCACAGCAAATTCCTGTCCGGCCAGCTCATGTATCTCGCCCTCGAGCCGGGCGGTCTCGGTGGCGAACTCATCCGACAGGCGCGCCAGCTGGGCACGATCGACTTTGATGCCGTGTCGTTCCATTCCGGCAACGACCGGGACCAGCGCACGGTCGACACGCTCGTAGATCTTCGTTCCGCCTTCTACGGGCAGCCGGCGGCGCAGATGTGTATATAGCCGCCAGGTCACGTCGGCATCCTCGGCAGCGTATTCCGTAGCCTTATTGAGGGGGACCTCGCCAAAGGGAATGGCCTTCTTGCCGGTGCCGCACACTTCCTTGAAACTGAGGCATTTGTGGCCAAGGTGGCGTTCCGCCAGCTCGTCCATTCCGTGGCCCCCGCCGATACCGGCTTCGCTGCGACCAGCGTCGAGGGCGAAGCTGATGATCATCGTGTCATCGATCGGTGATACCCCGATCCCGTTGCGTGACAGCACGTTGAGGTCATACTTTCCGTTCTGGAAAATCTTGAGCACCGCATCATCTTCCAGAAGTGGTTTCAGCAATTCCAGCGCGGCTTTCATCTCGATTTGTTCGGGCCGTTCGGCGAACATATCGCTGCCGCCATGGGCCAGCGGAATATAGCAGGCGTCATTCGGGCCGAGCGCAAGGCTGATGCCAACCAGGTCGCACTGCATGCAGTCGAGCGAGCTGGTCTCGGTATCCACCGCCACCACCCGCGCGTAGCGGGCGCGCTCGATCCAGGATCGGAGCCGCTCTTCCGTCTGGACGCATTCATAGGCGCTGCGGTCCACGGCGGGCATATCGGGCAAGGACTGTGCATTGCCTTCGGTGGTTGGCTCGGTGCCCGCAGTTTCCTGCTTGGGCGGATTGAGGTCGGTCGCGCGGTTGGGGCTGCCGGTACCGGATTCGAGCCGCCGCAGGAGGCTGGTGAACCCGTGCTTTTCCAAAAACGCCGCAAGCGGTTCGCTGGGAACGCCAGCCAGCTTCATATCGTCGAGATCGACGGGCAGACCGCAATCTTCGCGCAAGGTCACGAGCACGCGACTGAGCTCTGCATTTGCGCGGTGCTCGACCAGGCGTTCCTTGAGCTTGCTCTTCTTCATTCCCTCGGCCGCGTCGAGAGCAGCGGTCAGATCGCCATGTTCGGCGATGAGCTTGCTCGCGGTCTTGGGACCTACGCCGAAGATTCCGGGAATATTATCCACCGAATCGCCCATAAGGGCCAGGACATCGCCCACCTTTTCGGGCGGCACGCCGAATTTTTCCTGGACCTCTTCGATATAAATGCGCGCACTTTTCATCGTGTCGAGCATGTCGATCCGGGCGCCGTCCTTTTCGCCGACCAGCTGCATCAGATCCTTGTCCGAAGACACGATCGTCACGTCCCAGCCCTTGGCCTGCGCGGCGCGGGCATAGGAGGCGATCATGTCGTCCGCTTCCACGTCGGGCTCTTCGATACAGGGAAGGCTGAAGGCCCGGGTCGCATCGCGGATCAGCGGGAACTGAGGGACCAGATCTTCGGGCGGATCGGGCCGGTTGGCCTTGTACTGATCGTAGATCTCGTTGCGGAAACTGTGGCTCGACTTGTCGAGAATCACCGCCAGATGCGTCGGCCCGTCCGCCTTGTCGAGATCGTCCGCCAGCTTCCACAACATGGTGGTATAGCCATAGACCGCGCCGACCGGCGTGCCTTCGGGGTCGGTCAGGGGGGGCAGGCGGTGATACGCCCGGAAAATATAAGCCGAGCCATCGACGAGATAGAGGTGCTGCTTGTCTGCCATCGCAAGGGGCACTAGCAGGCAGTCGCCCCGATGGGGAGCGTCAAGCGAGCGAAAATTGCGAATGTAAAAATGGCGTAAATGCGCCGAATTGCGGCAAGATAGTGGCAATAAGGCGCAAAAAGGCTTGCAGTGCCACAATGTGGCCACTATTTAGACATCGTAAGGCCGGATTTGATGGCCTTGCGCGGGGATGGATCTCCTCTCCGCATCCAGAACTCGCTGTTTAAGGATTTACCATTATGCGTAAGATCGCACTCGTAGCCGCCGCTTCGGCCGCCGCTCTCTCGCTCGCTGCTTGCTCGGAAGCTACCGAAGATTCTGCTGGCGAAACCGTTGATTCGGCTGCTGCCGACACCGAAGCCAACATGGAAGCCGCTGGCAACACCATGGAAGACGGCGCTGCTGAAATGGAAGCTGGCGCTGACGAAATGGCTGCAGACGCTGACGCAGCTGCTGCTGAAGTCGAAGCTGACGTTCAGGACGAAACCACCGCAGAAGCTCAGGCCGACTAATTCGGTTCAGCTTTGCGGGACGGTTCACCGTTCCAAAAAAGAAGGGCGGTGCCAGACGGCGCCGCCCTTTCTTTGTGGCTTGGAGCCACATGAATGTTGGTCCGGCCTAGCCGCCGTAATCGGCATCAGCCCAGACGCGGCGATCGTCCTTGCGGTCAGCGAAACCACGGTAAAGGGCACCGGTAATCGTGGAAATCCGGGCATCGCGAAGTTGCCGCGCTTCCAGCTTGCGGCTGCGGTTGCCGTTTTCGACTGCCATCGAGGGGCTCTGCCCGGTCACGTAGATGGCCACGGCAACGGCCCGCCCGTCGGGCGTGTGGAAAATGCCGATGTCGCTCGCGGTGCGGGCCAGCGTGCCAGTCTTGTGCGCAAGGCCGGCACTCGTCGGAAGAGCTGACCGCATGCGTTTCTTGCCGGTAGTAGTGGCCCGCATAGCGTTCATCAGCACGCCGCGCGAAGAGGCGCTGAGCCACTTGCCCTGATAAATACCCGCCAGAAGCTGTCCCATGGCACGCGGGGTCGCGCTGTCACGGAAATCGACGGCGGATGCGGGATCCACCCTGCCGTCTTCGCGCACCAGTGTGGCGATATCGCGGGTCAGCTGGAATTCGGTGATGCCTGCGCTGCGCATCCAGTCATTGACTGCCTTGGGGCCGCCGACGGCGTTGAGCAGGGCATCGGTGCAGGCATTGCAGCTCTTGCTGATCATCAGGTCGAGGTGTTGCTTGCCGGACAGATAGGCGCCGCCCGGCCGCGGCAGCCGCCATTCGCTGGTCAGACTCCACTTTCCAGCGTCGACACCTGCGAGATAGGTTGCCGCAATGGCGACTTTGCTGGTGCTGGCCATCGGAAAGCGCTGATCGGCCAGGACGCCGATCTCGTGACCCGTAGTAAGGTCGATCGCATAGACGCCGATGCGCCCCTGCGAACCTTCTGCCAGTTGGGAAATGCGCTGCCCGAGCGGATCTTCGTAAACCGCTTCATAGGTCTGGGGCGTGCGTGCTTCGGTGCCCAGAACCTGGTCGAATTGTGCCGTATACGCTTGCGCGTTGGCGATCGCCGGCATTCCCAGGGCAAGAGCCCCAGCTGCCAGCATACTCCCGAGTTTTGTGATCCGCATGGCTATCCTGTTACCAAAGTTATGGTTTTCAGAACATTAACGGTATTCTGGCGCAAGCTGCAAGCACTGCCGCGACGAATTGTGTCGCGACAGCGCTCAAGATGCTGCGAGCTAAATGCTCGGTTTAGAGATTTTCTTTATGAAATCAGGCGGCGGCAATGGCCTTTTCGATGCGGTCCGTGGGTTCTCCGGTCATCGTCTTGTCGATTTCGCCGACGAGACGCTTTTCGAGTTCCGAATGATAATGCCGCCGCATTTCACCCAGGGTCTTGGGGTCGGCAATCACCAGAAGATCGTCGATTTCACCCGCGATAGACTTGGCATTCAGCCATTCCGCGGCGGCCGCGCCGTGGGCCAGTTCGTTGAGATCGGTGGCGCCGCGGCGCTGGCCGATATCGTCCTGATGCTTGATCCCGGCGCTGAAATTGGTGGCATCGAGATCGGGCTTCTGTGCGCCTTCCAGCTTGGGTTCGAACGGCTGGCCGGTGTTCTGCATGACGGTGAAATTCTCGCCATCGACGATTGCGACGTGGGCCTTGTGCGGCAGTTTCATGGATGTCTCCTCCAGTTAATTGGTCTCGCGCAATCAACGGCCAGTGTTCCGAAATGGTCCCCGAACACCCTCTTGATCGGATGGAGCGAGGCCGGAACTAGACAGGCTGACCGTGCCGTTCGCAGATTAGCCGGTTGACCCCAAGCCCAAGCTGGGTCTGTATGAGCGCCGACAATCTTGGGGACCAATTTCTATGACCAATCTGTTCCGCGCCGCTGCCTGCAGCCTGCTGCTTTCCACGTCGAGCGTCGCCATGGCGCAATCCGCGCCGATCGTTCTTCCCGGCGCCCCGGGAGAGACGCCCCGCGTGGTTGGCGAGGCGGAAGCGATCGCGCTGTCCGACACGCGCTATTCGCCGGCCGACGTGCGCTTCATGCAGGGCATGATCGCTCACCACCAACAGGCGGTAGAGATGTCACGCCTCGCCGAAGAGCGCACCAATAACGATGCCATCCTCAAGACGGCGAGCCGGATCGAGGCCGGCCAGCGCGACGAGATGACATTCATGCGCGAATGGCTGGAGCAGCGCGGCGAACAGATCGCCATGCCGCATTCCATGCATACCGGCGCGCATGGCATGGGCCTGATGAAGGGCATGGCCACGCCCGAACAGATGGCAGAACTGGCCGCATCGAACGGCACTGCTTATGACGAGCTGTTCCTCAAGCTGATGATCGCCCACCACAAGGGCGCGCTCGACATGGTGGAAGAGCTGCACGATGCGCCGGGCAGCGCCTACGAACCGGTGCTGTTCGAATTCACCAACGATGTCGTGAGCGACCAGCAGGCCGAGATCGACCGCATGAACGAAGTGCTGGCCGATCTTTCGCGCGATCCGCGGGCAACGCTGGCAGCGGGCTTCCGCGATGCAGGCGAGGCGATCTCGAACCTCAGGCTGGTGGCCGCGCAGCCCAAGCCCGCCGGTTTCTTCGACCCCAAGAACCCGGCGCAATTGCAGCCGCTGATCGAGAAGGACGAGGACGAACAGGCCGGTGCTTCCAAGCCCCCCAAGGCCGAAGCCGCCGCGGCAGAGGATACCGAGGAGGAAAAGCCCCAGTTCGGCAAGCGCGGTTCGCTGCTCGATTTTGCCAACACCGATATCGCTTTCTCGGGCGATCTGATGGTGGCGGGCAGCTATCACGGCTTCAACGCCTATCGCCTGGGCGCGGACGGCGTGCCGCAGCTCGTGTCCTCCACCGTCTGCCCCGGCGGGCAGGGCGACGTGTCGATCGTCGGCGATCTCCTGATCATGAGCGTGCAGGACAGCCGCGCCCGGATCGATTGCGGATTGCAGGGCGTGGCCGGCAAGGTCAGCGAGGAACGCTTCCGCGGCCTGCGCATCTTCGACATTTCCGACATCACCCGCCCGCGTCAGATGGGTCTGGTACAGACCTGCCGCGGCAGCCACACGCATTCCATCGTCAGCGCCGACGACAAGCGGATCGTGGTCTATAATTCGGGCACCAGCTATGTGCGCGATAACGAGGAGCTGGAAGGCTGTTTCGACACCGCCGGCGATGAAACCGCCCTGTTCAGCATCGACGTGGTCGAAATCCCCGTGGCTAATCCGGCGGCGGCGCATATCGTCGACAGCCCGCGCGTCTTTGCCAAGGACGGCCAGATCGCCGGCCTGTGGCGGGGCGGCAATCACGGCGACGGCACGCAGGACACCTATGTCACCAACCAGTGCCACGACATCACCGTGTTCCCGGCGAAAAACCTCGCCGCCGGTGCGTGTTCGGGCAATGGCATCATCCTCGACATTTCGGACCCGCTCAAGCCGAACCGCATCGACGATGTGACCGACAAGGGCTTTGCCTACTGGCATTCGGCCACCTTCAACAACGATGGCACCAAGGTGCTGTTCACCGATGAATGGGGCGGGGGCGGGCGGCCGCGCTGCCAGGCTGGCGATCCGACCAACTGGGGCGCCGACGCCTTCTATGCGATCGAGGACGGCAAGCTGAGCTATCGCGGCATCTACAAACTGCCCGCACCGCAAAGCGACAAGGAAAACTGCGTCGCGCACAATGGCTCGATCATCCCCGTGCCAGGGCGCGATATCTTCGTGCAGGCTTGGTATCAGGGCGGCATCAGCGTGATCGACTTCACCGATGCCAGCAATCCGTTCGAGATCGCCTATTTCGACCGCGGCCCGGTCGACAAGGACCAGCTGGTGACCGGCGGTTACTGGTCCGCCTATTGGTACAAGGGCCGCATCTACGCGACCGAGATCAGCCGCGGCCTCGACGTCTTCGCATTGGAGCCAAGCGAGTTCCTCACCGCAGAGGAAATCGCCGCAGCCGAAGCCGCGCAATATGAAGGCGGCGTATTCAACCCGCAAACGCAGACGCAGGTCACCTGGCCCGCCGAAGTGGTGCGCGCCGCGGAAAACAGCCGCAAGGGGGGCTGACCTTCCTTCCCGCACTTGCGGAACAAGTACCGGCCGCGGCAGTAAGACTGTCGCGGCCGTTTTGTATCCGCACTCAGGGGGAAATGCATGAAAGCGCCAAAGGCAGTGGGCAGGATCGTGGTATTCCTGCTCGTCATCCTACTTCTGGCATCGCTCGTATCGCTGTGGGGTACGAACCGCGGATCGGTCCGCATGCTGGACATGATGCGCGAACCGATGATCTATCTCGCCGCGCTGCTCGGCGTGGTGGCGCTGTTCGCCGTGCGGCCGCGGCTGTGGATCGCGCTGGGCGTGGCGGCGGGCGTGATCGCCATCAACCTCTACCGGATCTGGCCCTATACCTTCCTTGCCTCGACACAGGTGCCCTTGCCCGAGGAAGTCGACGGGATGAGCTGTGCGCGCGTGCTTTCCTTCAACGTTCTTCAGCCGAACGATCGCTATGCCGAAACGGCCAGCCTGATCCAGCGGGTCGACCCTGATATCCTGCTGCTGATGGAAACCAATGAGAAGTGGATGGACGAGCTGGAGCCGGTGCTTTCAGGCTATGGTTACCGGCTGGATCGCCCGCTGGAGAACAAATACGGCATGGCCTTCGCCACACGGCTGGAAGTCGACCGCGCCGAAATGATCGCCAACACCAGCTCCAACACGCCCACGCTCTATGCCACTTTGCGCATGGGCGACGGCGCGCGCTTCGAACTGATCGGTCTGCACCCGCGCCCGCCGCTGCCCGGCGAAAGCACGGCCAAGCGCGATGCCAATATCGCCCGCGCCGGTGCCAGGACGCCCGATGCGCTGTCCAACGTGCTGGCGATCGGCGATTTCAATGATGTCCCATGGTCGCGCACCACGCAGAAGTTCGCGCAGGAAGGCAAGTTCTCCGACCCCCGCGCAGGCCGCGGCAGCTTCGCCACCTTCCCGGCGGATTACGCGCTGGTCGGCTGGCCGCTCGACCAGATCTTCGTGCGAGACGGCGTGAAGGTGGAAGAACTGGCCATCGGCGAGGATGTCGGCTCCGACCACCTGCCCCTGATCGCCAAGGTCTGCGTCGATCCGCAGAGCAAGGATGCCGATCTTGAACGGGTTTATGCGCCGAAGCGGTAAAAGGTGGGAGTAAAGGATTGTTGTAAGGGCGGTCAGACTTCGATTCTAAGCATTGAACGGTCTTTCAGCAAAACCTCTCGCGCAAGTCGTTGGGAATGATCGGACAATAGTCCGCTTTCTTGCCGAAGAACCGATATCGCCTGTCGCCCACAAAGTGATAGAGGCCATCAGCCAGCCTGCGGGGAAGCAATCTTAACATCCATGATCCGACGCGCCAAAGGCCGCCCAGGCGGTCCAACAGCATAGCTACTGCCGCAGATTCGGTAAGCACCCTGCCGTCAGCAGTCTGCAGCGCGATCGTGTCGCCAAGCTGGGCGAGGGCTTCTTGCCCCTTTGCATTCTCCAGCAATCCCGATTGCAGCGGGGAAAAACGCAACTGTTTCGATCGGTCTTCCGCCAATAGGAAGCGCACGGTGGAATGGCATAGGGCGCAGCTGCCGTCGTAATGCAGAACGTAGCCACTCATAGGTTTCGCCCCCAACCACGCCGGGTTGAAGGTAAACATGTGGAAGAGCAACATTGCGATGGTAAGGTCAGGGAAATTGAGCAGGAATGCGAAGCCCAGTTGCACCAATAACATCCCGCCCCACAGCCAGGGTCGCAACCCTCGGAAAAGGGCGAGCGGCGCGAACAGCAATTCGATTACCAGGATAAACCACGTCAGCGCCTTCAAAAGAACTGGCGGCACCATGAGAAAGAAATCCCGCAAGAACCAGTCGCGCGCGAGAGGATTGTCGAGAACATAGCTGATGTTTTCGCCCGCCACCCAGGACGGGCTGAGCAGTTTCGTATACCCGCTGTAACTGTACGTCAGCGCAAGAACTATCCAGCCAGCGACGAAGACGCCGTGATTCAGGCGCCAGCCGTTTCCGGGGTCCGCTCGGCCGCGTCCGGCCCATGACCCGTATGGTGCGGACGCTAGGAACAGATGGGCCAGAAGCATCCAACCGGCATATGGCATTGCAGGATTTGTGATCAGTGAGTTGCGGCCGATGAAACTGGCGAGCACCAGCCACATGAAAAATGCGGCCGGCTTGTCCCATTTCCCAAGCGTGAAAAACACCGCTGAGACCGCCGCCGCGCTGCTCAGCGCAGTAACGAATGCGGGAGTGTCGATTACCGCCAGAATATTGGGAAATGCCCCGATCAGAGGTGATAGCGACGCGTCAGGGATCATTCCTTCATTCGAGAAGATATCGGCCGCCCAGAACGCAAGATAAGCGAAGTGTACCAAAAGATAGGCACCGAAGAAGGCGCGAAAGAGGCTGTACTGGCCCCCGGTCCAACCATTAGTCATTACACGTCACTCGATGCATAAGTTGCCATCGGTGGTCGCTTGGAAGCTCTTGGCGTGGCCGCAGCTCGAAGGACCATGCTCCAGCTATGTCGTTCCTGTCGATTCCGATTTCTTCGAGAATAGTCGATCGACCGCAAAAGGTATGCTGGACTGCTGCGTCCAACATTGGACGAGTTGCCTCATTATCGAACAGGACCGGGGCATAGGACAAGGCGGCACCATACGCATTGCGCCGATTGTAAGGGCCCCGAACACCGGCATATACCTCTGGGGTAAGATGAAGTTCGTGGGCTTGGCCCGCGCGATCGGTCCAGAGCACGAAAAAGCGCCCCGAATAGGTTTCAAAACCCTCATGTGCGGTGAAAACCTTAGGGGCGGGGGAAGCGGCACTGGCAGCACCTATGCCCTTGATTGCGGATACTCCGGTAAGGTCTCCGATCATCTGCAGGGTACCGATAACGACCAATATCGCGGGGCCGAGCCAATTCCATGTGCGAGCGGTCATCGATTGTGCTCTGATCGATGTACATCGCGCCCGAGCAGCATGTCTCCGAGCCGCAATTCGTGACTTTCTGCGAATCCGCACTCACCCTCGAAGTTGCGAGGATTGTGAAACGTGCCGAACAGCATGTCCCAAACAGGAAGGTCGGAATAATTCTGGGAATGCCAGTTTTTGCCGTGATGGATACAATGGCTTTCGGGCCGCTGAAAAACGAACCCTAGCCAATAAGGAGTTCGTACATTCCAGTGATAGAACAGTTCCGCCAGGCCGGTAATTAGAACAACCAGTACTCCGGCCTCCGGACGCAAGCCGCACAAGACATATATTATCAGGCTCGACAGCACACTGTTGGCCGCGATTTCTACCGGATGCTTGTAGAAGCTGGTGATAATCTCAAGGCGTTGGGGGCTATGGTGGAGCTGGTGAAACCAGCGCCACAGAAACGGGAGCGCGTGTCTCGCACGGTGCCACCAGTAATAGATAAACGTTACAGTGAGATAGCCGAAAGCGACCGAACCGTAAAAACCGAACAGGGCTTGGCTGTCGAACAGAGAGATCCCGTCGAGCCAGACGTCCCATGTTATACCGGCCACGAATACCATCGCGACCTGAAACCCGTTAAGCAAAAGAGCGCGCAGCCACCAACCCCGCACGCTTACCCAAGGCCTTCCTGGCGCTACCAGCTCTATTAGCATCATCACAATTGCGACAGAGAATACTACGGCTGCGATCAACATATGCGAACAATAGACGAAATAATTGCGTATTTGTTAAACAAAACAAATAAACACGGCGATGGTCGCGCGCATGTCTTCCTAAGAGCGACGGCATGTTTAGGAGGACACTGATGTCCCACATATCGGCCACCTCGCGGCGGTAGGTTCTCTGTTGCGTTGAACCTCTGCCATCTTCCGAGACACAAAAAGCCCGGCAGGATCGCTCCCGCCGGGCTTCTTTATTGTGCCTGTCGGCTGGTCGGTGTGCTTAGAAGCCCATTCCGCCCATGCCGCCCATTCCGCCCATGTCGGGCATTGCAGGAGCAGCCGACTTGTCTTCGGGCTTGTCGACGATCGCGGCTTCCGTGGTGATCAGGAGGCCGGCAACCGAGGCAGCGTTCTGCAGGGCAGTACGGACAACCTTGGTCGGGTCGATCACGCCGGCAGCTACGAGGTTTTCGTAGGTGTCGGTCGCAGCGTTGAAGCCCAGAGTTTCGTCGTTGCCGTCGAACAGCTTGCCCGAAACAACCGCACCGTCATGGCCGGCGTTCGTAGCGATCTGGCGAACCGGAGCGGTCAGCGCACGGCGAACGATGTCGATGCCGCGGGTCTGGTCGTCGTTCTCGCCCGAAAGGCCGTGGAGTGCCTTCGACGCATAGAGCAGCGCGGTACCGCCGCCCGGGACGATGCCTTCTTCGACAGCTGCGCGGGTTGCGTGCAGCGCATCGTCGACGCGGTCCTTGCGTTCCTTCACTTCGACTTCGGTCGCACCG
>NZOF01000054.1 GCA_002695185.1 Erythrobacter sp. | reverse complement strand
TGGTGGCTCGCCATCACAACCTGCTTTACGGCATGGAAGATCTGCTCGTCCTGCTCATTGATCTGCTTTAGCCGGCCAGCCAGCGGACCGACTACTCCATAGGCCAGCAGCACACCAAGGAAGGTGCCGACCAACGCCGAACCAATCATCGCGCCAAGGATCTCTGGCGGCTGATCGATCGACCCCATCGTCTTCACGACGCCAAGAACAGCTGCAACGATGCCCAGAGCAGGCAGGGCATCTGCGAGGCTCTGCAGCGCATGTTGCGGCTCAGCGAGGTCATGGAAATGCGTCTTCATCGCGTTATCCATGATGTCCTCGATAGCGTGGTTCTCAAGCGTCCCGGTCGAAATCACCATCAGGTTCAACGTATCGCAGATCAGCCCGACAAGCGGCTTGTTCGCAAGCAAACGCGGGTATTCGGAGAAAATCGGCGAGTTTTCCGGTTCGCTCACATGCTTTTCGACCGCGATCGCGCCTTCGGTCTTCATCATCTTCATCAGCTTCGATGTAAGAGCAATCGCGTCGACGTGATCTTCCTTGTTATGCCGCGGCCCCTTGAACACCTTCCCCAAGCCTCTTCCGAGAGCCTTGATTTCGTGCATCGAGTTTCCTGCGATAATCGCGCCAACCGCTGCACCGCCTATGATCAGCATCTCGTGCGGAAGTGCATGCAGTACTGGCCCCAATGCGCCGCCTGTGAGGGCGAACCCACCAAACACCATGACAAGGAGGACCACGATTCCGATTGCAGCAAACATGGGATACTTCCGAACTTTAGAGGGTCAGGCGCTAGAAATCAGCGGAGGTGATTGAACAGGCTGAGCGACTGAACTTTCGCAAAGCTAGCCTGGCTTGCTTCAAGGACCGTCAGAGTTTCCTGAAGCTTGGTAACTGTCTCGGCGATATCTGCGGCGCCAACTTCCTTACGTTCTTCGGCGCGCTGTTCGCCCAATTCCTCACTGCGTGACGCGACGAAATCGAGCCAAACCAACCGAGCACCGAGAACTGTCTGGCTCGTCGTCACGTTTTCAAGGCCCGCAGAAAGCGCCGGCAAAGCATCACGCGCAGCGGCTGCGGAATCAGCCGCACCGCCTGCCAGTGCAACCGACAGGTCCTTCACGACCTGAAGGAGATTCACAGGCGTTCCATCAACTTCGTAATCGAACACCTGCGGACAGGTCAGCGACCGGTCGACAATCTGTCCTTCGCCCAGATCAAGGCGCCCTGCTGTACCATCGCCCAAGTAAACCGGGTTGCCCGCGCCATCGAACCCGTAGGCCTCAGCGGTCGTTTCACCGCCGAACAAGGCATGCCCACCCATGTCCTTCGAGTTCGCAAGCGAAACAAGCTGCTTGTAGATTTCCTCGACCTCGATCCCGATCGATTTGCGCTGCTCATCACCCAGCGATTCTGCGCCTGCCTGAATGGACAATTCCTGCACCCGCACCAGCAAATCAGACACATCCTGCAGCGCAACATCGGCAAGACTGAGATCCGCAGAAGCGCGGTTCGTCTTCAATTCGTTCACTTCTCCGAGGCGTTCCATGCGGGACAGCGTGCGAAGGCGCGAGGCAGCAATCGGATCGTCAGACGATTTCTCCAGCCTGTTGCCGGTCGCGAGTTGCTGCTGCAACTTGTCGACATCGCTGCGCACCTTCGTCATCGACTGAAGGCCGCGCTCATAGAAAGCTCGCGTGCTGTTACCTATGATCATGTTCGGTCTCTCACCTGATGCCGATGATTGTATCGAACAGGTCGCTCGCGACCTGCATTACCCGCCCAGAAGCCTGGAAGGCTTGCTGGTAGCGAACGAGATTGACTGCCTCTGCGTCGAGATCGACGCCGGCCTGCGCCTGAAGCGACACCGTTGCATTGTCGGCAATCGTTGCCAGCGTATCGCGCGTAATCGACCGGCCTTTGACCGTCGCCGAAATGTCGAAAAGGATTTTGTCGGCCCCGGCTGCCACACCTGCAGTCTCCAGAGCCGCCGACATCGCGCCGAGGTTTCCGGGGTCGCGGCTGTTGGGCTCCGCTCCAGCCGGCGCCGTGGCAATGAGAGCGCCGTTTTCGAACGCCAGCGCCAGGTCACCGGCACCAGTCCCTGCAAACATGGCGGTCCCAGGCGTTCCATCGAGAGCGCTGCCGTTAGTCTGAACCGTGTTCACCGCATCAGCGAGTGACATGGCAAGATCATCGAGTTCGGTCTGCATCGTTGCAACCTCATCGAGCGCCTGTTCGTGACCCGCCAAAGCCCCCGAGCCGACCGTCACCGCTGCCCCGTCTACTTCAAACGAAATCGTCCCGTCGGCGCCCTGCTGCATGCTCATCGTCGCGCTGGTTCCCTGCGACACAAGCACCGGACCCGTCGAACTCCCAATGCGAACCTCGACCATGTTATTCGCGTCGACACTGGTGAAAACACCCACTTCGCCGGAGAGCTCTTTCAAGAGATGGTCCCTGCGATCAAGAAGGGCGACCTGATCACTCGAACCTTCAGGGGCCCGCGTCATCTTTACGTTTACACGCGCGATCTCTTCCATGAGCGTGTTCGCGTTCTTCACGCCTTCACTGGCCTCGAAACGCACTCCATCACCAACCGCCTTCAGGCTTGCATCGGCAACATTGAAATTGCTGGCAGCAGCCCTCGCTGCTTCAATCGCAGCGGCGCGCAGCGATGGATTTACAGGGTCCGCTGACAAATGCTGAAGAGCGCTCTCGAAATCTACGATGCCATCGTAGATCCGGCTTCCCTCGACCGCAGTTTCGATCTTTTCGAGACCGCTTAACTCAGCGTCCGCGCGGGACACATCGGCAGTGGTACGGCGAACCTCTGACAGCCTGAATTGATCAGCGTTGCGAATAATGCCGCCGACACGCACGCCCGAAAGGCTCACGTTGTTGATGCTTCCCAGCGGGCCCGGCGCTGCGATTTCCTCGGTCTTCGCCGACCTGCGGATATACCCATCCGTAGATGCATTCGCGATATTATGTGCGGTTATGTCCAGCGCGATCCGCGCCGCCTTGCTGCCGCTCTTGGCAATCGATAACAAGTCGGATGCCATATCCGCTTACTCCTGTGGCATATGGCGCGACACCTGCGCCTCAATCATATCGGACAGGCCCAAAACACCGCGCTCCGACGCCATCTCTGCAAAGGCATCGTCGCGCATCTGCTTGAAGGTGTCCGAGCTGCTGCTGTTGAACAGTTCAGAACCAAAGTTCGTCTGCCGCGCCGATGCCAGCATCTGGCGAAGGAAGATCGCCTCGAACCCTTCAGCTGCCTCTTTAAGGCCAGCCTTCGCGTCGGGCTTCGCCGACAAGGGCATCCCCATTCCTGCAGGCTTGATATCCATTGTCACAAGATCACCATTTCGGCCTTCAGCGCGCCGGCCTGTTTCAAAGCTTCGAGAATTGCCACGAGATCAGAGGCCCCAACCCCGAGGAGATTCAGCGCATCTACGATCTCGGACAAAGATGCCCCAGGCTCGAACATCGCCACGCGGCCTTCGCCTTCTTCGATCGAGATCTCGCTATTCGGCTCCAATGCAGTTCGGCCGTCAGAGAACGGGCCTGGCTGGATCACCATCGGATTTTCATCAATACGGACTGTGAGGGTGCCGTGGCTGATCGCGGCAGGCGAAAGCCGGACCGCACTATTGATGACGACCGTCCCCGTTCGCGAATTGACCACGACCTTTGCCGCTGTCTCTGCAGGGTTCACGTCGAGCATTTCGATCGAGGCCATCAAGCTGGCCCGCCGATCCGCCCCAGGCGGAAGACGCAAAGCCAGCGTAACACCATCCTCAACGGACGCCGTTCCTGGCAACATGCTGTTGATCGCGTCGCGCACCCTGTTCGCAGTCAGGAAGTCTGCCGTAAAAAGATTGTAGCGAACGACAGCTGCATCTTCGAAGCCGGTGCCGACGGATCGCTCAACGCTTGCACCGTCAGCAATCCGTCCGACCGTCGGCACGTTTACAGTAACTCGCGAACCATCGGCGGCAGACACGCCAAGTCCGCCCACAGCCAGATTGCCTTGGGCCATGGCGTAGATCTGCCCGTCAGCACCATACAGAGGTGTCAAAATGAGCGCGCCGCCGCGAAGCGACTTTGCCTTTCCCATCGTCGAAACCGTCACATCAATCCGCTGACCAGGCTTGGCAAACGCCGGGAGATCAGCAGTCACGATCACCGCCGCCGCGTTCTTAAGGTTGGGCTGAACCCCCGGCGGAAGCTGCAGGCCCATACGGCCTGAAACGCCCTTCATGGCCTGCGTCACATATTCGAGGTTGTCATCGCCGGTACCCGGCAGGCCAACGACGATGCCGTAACCGGTGAGCTGGTTCGATCTTACGCCTTGGAACTGGCCCAAATCGCGAACCCGCTCCGCCTGAGCGGGAAGGGCAGTCAAGCCGCCAATGGCGCTCAATGCCAAAGTGAGAAGAGTGAGGAAGCGTCGCATCGGGAAACCTCAGAACGGGCTGATGATTGAGAAGAAGCGAGTAAGCCAACCTGGCCTACTCGACCGCTGCAGGGAGCCCTTGCCGGAATATTCGACATAGGCATCGGCAACACGGGACGAGAGCACCGTGTTCTCTGCATCGACGTCTGCCAGACGGATGATGCCGCTAAAGCGCACCCATTCATCCCCCTGGCTCAGCAGCATTCGCTTTTCCCCTTGCACAAGCGCGGTCCCATTAGGACGCACGTCGACGATGGTGACGGCAAGCGAGGTCGCCAGAGAACTGGACTGACCTGCACTACCCTCTCCATTGAACGACCCTCTGCCCGAAGCTTTAAGGTCACTGGGCGAAAGAAATGCGAATGGACCCGTCAAAGGGGGAAACAATGCCACGCTACCGCTGCGATCGGTCTCTGACTGGACGGACTTCGACGTGACCGTCCTTTCAATCAGCAGGATCGTGACGAGATCGCCTACGCGATGAGCGCGTGTGCCCTCATACAATCCGGTGTAGCCGTTCGAAGGCTGGAAGATGCCGCCATTGTTAGCAGGCGGCGCAGCTGGCAACGGCATCGCCGGCTCGTATTGGGCCTCTACATCCTGCGCCTGCGCTATCGAAGCGCAAGCGAGGCTGACGGCGGTGGCAAAGATGATCCCCCGCATGATCTTAGAGGGTCTGGTTTGCGTTGCGCAGCATTTCGTCGACAGACGAGATCATCTTCGAATTGATCTCGTAGGCGCGCTGCGTTTCGATCATGTCGACCAGTTCCTGAACGACATTCACATTCGAACCCTCGAGCATACCTTGCTGCACATTGCCCCGGCCTTCTTCGCCGGCGATGCCCAGCATGACCGGGCCGCTTCCGGCTGTTTCCTGCAGAAAGTTGCCCGACAAGGGCTGGAGACCCCCTGGATTTGCGAAGTTCGCGATCGTCAGCTGACCCAGTTCTACAGGCGCCGCGTCACCGTCGACCATCGCCGATACCGTCCCATCCGTCGAAATCGTGATCGATGTCGCGCCTTCAGGGAGATTGATCTGTGGCTGCACAGGATAACCCTGCGAGGTCACGATCATCCCCTCGGGCGAACGCGTAAAATTACCAGCGCGCGTGTAGCCCATCTGGCCGTCCGGCATTTCGACCTGAAAGTAGCCGTCGCCATCGAGCGCAAGGTCAAGGGCATTGTTCGTCGAATTGAGCGTGCCTTGCGTTACGATCCGGCTCGTCGACTGGACCTGCACACCAGTGCCAAGGTTCAGGCCCTCGGCATACTGCGTATTCACCGAGCTTTGCTGCCCGGCAACGCGCGCGGCCTGATAGGCGAGGGTGGCAAAGTTGGCGCGATCCCTTTTGAAACCGGTCGTTCCAATATTCGCAAGATTGTTCGCGGTAACGCGCATGCGCGCATCTTGAGCTTCAAGCCCCGTACGGGCGACATGAAGGGCAGAACTAGGCATGGATCAGCTTTCCTTTCAGCGATCGATGCGCATCAGCCGCGCGCTGCTCTCATCGAGATCGCGCGCAGTTGAAACGACGTTGGTACGAATGTCGAAGAGGCGCTGGGCTTCGATCATCTCGACCAGCACCTCGGAAGTCGTGACATTGGATTGCTCGAGCGAGCCAGTGATCACTTTGGCATCAAGGTCTTCAGGCAAGACGCCTCCGCCCCGCACGCGAAACTGACCATCGAGGCCCTTCGCAATATCCGTGCCGGCCGTGCTCGTAAGCTTGATCCGGTCAATCTGGACGGGCGCTGCTTGCGGATCAGCCGGATCCGACAGCATGACTCCTCCATCGGGCGCAATAGCGATATCACCGCCCACCGGGACCGTGATCGGGCCGCCGGCGCCCAGCACCGGCATTCCGTCACCTGTCTGGAGGACTCCGCCGGCGGTGATGGTGAGATCACCGCGGCGGGTATAGACCTCGCTTCCATCGAGCGATTGAACCGCAAGCATCACGTTGCCCTGCATCGCGATATCAAGCGGCCCGCCCGTCTCGGTGACGGACCCATCGGTCAGGGATGCGCCCCGAACCTCGGTCCGGTTCATCGCGCGAAGCTCGACGGGACCGCCCTTCAAGGTGACAGGCCGCGCATCGAGGATCTCAGCCTTGAATCCTGACGTCTGGGCGTTTGCCATGTTGCTCGCGATGGCCCGTTGCTGGACCATCGACGCGCTCATGCCCGAGACCGCGCTATAGATCAGACGATCCATAATCAGGTCCTCAGATTGATGACGGTCTGGCTGATCTGGCTTGCCGTATCGATCGCCTTCGCATTGGCCTGGAAGTAGCGCTGTGCCGTGATCAGATTCACCAGCTCTTCCGAAAGGTCGACATTCGAGCGCTCGATCGCACCCGAGAGGACGCCGCCAAAGCGGCCCGTTCCGGGCGCGCCGAAGGCCGGATTGCCCGAGATGCCGGTCGCGCTCCACTTCGTCTGCCCTTCCTGGCGAAGGCCAGTCGGCTGAATGAAGCCCGCGATCGCGACGGTACCGAGCGCTTCGCTCGAACCGTCAGCATAGGAGACGACCATCGAGCCATCCTTGTTGACGGTCACACCCGAGTATTCCGAGCCAGCCGCGTTCGTCAGCGGCACTACCGCATTGACGGGCGCGTCTACCGCAGGATTGGCGCCCGGAGCGAAGATCTGCAGAACATTGTTCTGGCCGTCCTGGATATTGCCAACCTCATCCATCCGGAAGCCGCCGTTGCGGGTATAGAGGACAGAGCCATCGCTCATCGACGATGTCGCGAAGAACCCGTCGCCGGTGATCACCATGTCGAGCGCCGAACCGGTCTGCTCGACCGGACCCATGTCGAAATCCTGAGTGATCGAATCCACAGACGAACCGATGCCGATCATCATGCGCGGGTCCGAATTTGCCGAGCTCGCCATAAGGTCGGCGAAGTTCGTATCGGACTTCTTGAATCCATTGGTCTCGGCGTTGGCGATATTGTGCGAAACAACGCCCATGTCGGACTGCGCATTCCGCAAGCCGCTCAGCGAGGTATAGAAGGACATGGCGAATTACTCCTGGATCGTATCGGTTGAAGACTGGGGTGCCAGCAGATCGAGACGATCACGGATCTGCTGGAGGGTGCTGGCCATCTCACTCGAATTTGCCAGCTGAGTGAACTGCGCCATCTGCGCGAGCATCTCGGTGTTATCGACCGGGTTGAAAGCGTCCTGGTTCTGAAGCTGCACCGTCATCAGCTTCATAAAATCGGCGC
>NZOF01000053.1 GCA_002695185.1 Erythrobacter sp. | reverse complement strand
TCAACGAGCCAATGGCGCGGTTGAAGCGTGTAGCGTAGCCCATGTTCCGCTTATGTCCGAGAAATCGTTGTCTGGCGAACAAACCTTGAGGTGACGCCTACTTGCCGTGCTTGGTCCAACCAACGCTGTTTGCACGTTCCAAAGCGACCAAGGCGTCTGATACCGCCTTCTGCGCGACTAGAAGATAACCTTCGGCAATGCTGGGCCATGTTAGCTCATCGAACGGATTTGTGACGTTGCCGCTGAAATAGTCGAGAGCTTCATGGGCGCGTGCAGCCGCCTCGATTACCTTGGCGGTATGTTTCTTTGCCCTGTCAGATTTCTTCATCGTGCCTCATGAAGCCATAGCCCATCAAGAGATCGCAAGCGGTGGCAGCTGCCACCGCTCTACCTTCCGTCAGTTTTGAGCCTGTCACGATCTACGGACAGCTGGGGTAGGACCGGATACTTTAAGGCTTCACGCTCCCGCGCCCGACCTTCATCTATCCCGTATGATGTGCCAATCATCAAACCTACGAAGAACACGGGGATCAAGAGCAGAAGCATCGAGCCGAAGCGTGTTCTACGGCGAGAGCTTTGGATCGCGAGCGCATCACGTTGCAGCTTGAGAGCTGTTATGATCGTCTCGGTAGCAAGGGTGATTTCATGGGCGTCGTCGCCCACATTTGTAAGCAATTGCTCAACGTCCGTCAGAGGGCGTTCCACCTGTTTACCCACTTCGCTTAGATCAGACCAAGCGAGGTTTCTGGAATGAATCACGCGAAGCAAGGTTTCAATGTGACGATCGAGATCGGACACGCCTCTCGATGGCACCGGATCAGACCGGGGAATGTTCATCGTGCGGTTTCCTGTTTCCAAAAGGCATGTGCCATGCACTTAGCGCGAGCGGGACGGCTTCCGCTCCTGCTGGCGAAGCGTCAAATCCTCGCGCGCTATGCGGGTAGCCTCGTTCTGGCGCTGTTGCTCGAAACGGGCCGCAGGAATCGGTCCGCCGTTCTCAATCCGCTTGGCCACCGTTTCCTTCGCGTTCTCGATGTAGCGCGCCTGATCCTCCTTTTTGGGAAAGCGCGTTTTAGCTTCGATTGAGGCCGCCAGGACGTGCGACTGCGCGGCCTTGAATTGCGGATCGGTCGCATTCTCGCGGTGGGAGTTACGGCGGAATTGCTCGGCCGCTGCGCGAGACTCGGTAGGGTCTTGCTTTGCCATGCTCGCTCTTTTCGTAGGGTCTTGAGCTTCGCGCGCCTTGTCACGCGCCGCCAGTCTTTCTCCCTCAAGCTTCAGCTGGGGAGAAGGCTCGAAGTCTTTGACGGCGACACCGGCGCGGGCGGCTTCCAGATAGACCGCCTTCTTGAAATCATCGCTGCCATGAACACGGATCGACTGCCAGCCATTATGCTTCGCAATGGCGACCGCATCGCCAATCGCATGGTCCTTGTTGATCCGAATGCCATCTTGTCCCTTGATCGACATATCGGGCTTTTCATCGCGGCCGCTCCGAAACAGATCGTCGCCTACGCGCAGATATTTGCGTTCGATCTGCGCCGGAAGGGCCAAGGTTGTATCCTCGACCTTCTTGTCTTGGTTCGCCGTCTTCGACGGAGCGTCGGCGCGGGAGGGCGCAGGCTCTGATTTTTCCGCCTTCGACCGTTCGCCCTCAACAATATTCAGCGCCTTGTCGGCCGGGGCCGATGGTGCCGCTTCGCGCTTTACCGTCCGAGGCCAAGCCTCAACATCGGCCAGCGCGGCGCGCTCGCGGGGCTCCAATTCAGCGGCAGGCGCCCCGCGTTTTACGGCGCTATGATAGTCCCTAATAGCAGGGCTTAAGTATTGCCCCACCGGCGTTGAGCCATCGTTCTGCCAGTCCGTGGATGCTAGCCAAGCAGTTTTGCCACCTTTCTGCATCGTCAGCGAATGATCGCCATTGTCCGCCTTGACGTAAGCCTGCATCGCATCGGGAAGAGTAGCGAACGACTGTTTGCTGTTCCCCGGTCCGCCGCGAACTTCGAAAGGGCGTGGCTCAGATGCACCGCGCTGGCTTGTGTCATCATCGGCCATATTCTTCTCCTTCACTTAGAACTAGATCCCGGCGCTGGCCTTCCCACTCCTCTTTTGTCGGGTCGGGACCAATAATGTCGTCGAAGTCGATTTCATCGAAAGCCATGCTGCCGTCCTTCACTGTCAGGTTCGGCATGTCGCGATCGAGGGCGAGAACGTCTTCGGGAATGTCCTGCACCTGGTCATCGGCCAGTGCGGAATAATCGTTGAAAGCCGCCAGCTCTTCATCGCTCAGATCATCGATGGTCGCGATCGGGGCGATCGGCTTGGGCAGCGCCGGCACTTTCGGCGCAGGCGTCAAGCGCGAGCGGAACACGGCATCCTTGAAGTAGCGAATTTTCTTCCCGCGAATGACGGGGATACCGCCCCGGATGACGAGAATATCGTCTTCGGGCAGCTGCATCAGCTCTTGAGGGAGCATCAGTGCGCGCCGCTGTTCGGAGATTGTCTTGCTTCGATTGGCGAGCAATCCATGTATCGTCAGGGACCGGCTTTCCGCATCCTGACCGAGATAACCGAGGCGTTCGGACAGTTCCTTTGCGACCCGCAGTTCCTTGGGCGTGAAGGCAATTTCGACCCCGCAGTTTGATACGATTTCGTCCGCGCCATGCTCCCCATAGACATTTCGCAGCTGGGAGCGTGACTGGATGACGGGAAGCAGACGAAGCCCATAGCCGCGCACATAGGAGAACGCATTTGCAATGACCTGGGCGCGGCCGAGCCGCGCAAATTCGTCCAGAATGAGCAGCACGGACAGCTTTTCGCTATCGTCGGGCAGTTGCCGCGTGTTGAGGTCGATCAGCTGTTGGAAAAACAGATTGTAGAGCGGCGCGACCCTATCGAGTTCATCCGGCGAAACGCCGAGATAGATCGAGGTCGGGATGCGGCGAAGGTCCGTCAGGGAAAAGTCGCTTTCGGCAGTCGCGCGATCGACAATCGGATTGATCCAGAGATTGAGCTTGGAGGTGACGGTCTGGATAATGCCGGTGAATGTGTTGTCAGCGCTGGACGTAAAATCGCTCAACGCAGCGCGGCACCCTTCCGATAGCGCACCATCGCCGGCTTCCTTGGCGAAGAATGCCTTCATCCCTGGCATCGTGATGGTCCGGTAGATCTCGCCAAACGAGAAGGGACGTTCAGGCTTGGCCGCGATCCACGATGCAATGCCGACAAATGCCGTGCGGGCTGATTCCGTCCAGAACGCCTCGCCCTTTTCCGGAGGCACGAAGAGCATCGTGGCGATCTTCTGCAATTCGACCAGAACCTCAATCGGGTCGGACCTGTTGATGTAGCTGAGCGGGTTGTAGCGGGCCGTGCGGCCTTCCCTGTCCGTAGGGTTGAACAGGACAACCTTTTGGCCGCCTTTGCGGCGGAAACCCGCCGTGATTTCGTAGTTCTCACGCTTAATATCGAGCACGACAACCGAATCCGGCCATTGCAACAGATTGGGAATGACGATGCCGACGCCCTTGCCCGATCCGGTAGGGGCTTCGAGCAATACATGCTCCATCTTACCCACCATGAGAAAGCCGTTGCGGAAAAAGCCATTGCGGAAGCGGCCGAGCACAATGCCCTTTTTCGCGCGAAGGCCCGCCTTGCGGATTTCACCTTCGCGCGCGAAACGAGCTTCACCGTGAAGGTTCTTTTTCGGCCGCAGGACGATCGCCATGAGCAACACCGGCAACGGCACGCCTATGACCGCGCCTCGCCAAAGCGCTTCGGTCACGACAGGATCATGCCGGTAATACCAGAAGAAGCCGGGGAGCGTGAGCGGATCATAAGCCGCGGCGGGCATCTTAAGGAAGAACCACGCCACCGTGCCGGTCAGCAGGCCGATCAGCAGGAGCGTGATCGGAAGGAGGACGAGGGCCAGTGCGAGCCTGTTAGAGCCTGTTTTCTGGATCAAAATATATCTCCGTCACGCGAAAGCGGCCTTCGACCTTCTTGGTCTGCACGACCACATCAACCAGCAGCTTGAGCAGGCTGCGAATGTCGTCACGGGCCAGATCGGCGCCGCCCTCGCTTTCCTTGACCAGCAATGTCAGCTGTTCGAACGCGAGTTCGGCCGAGTCCGCATGGATCGTCGTGATCGAGCCGGGATGGCCTGAGTTGACGTTGCGGAGATAGAAGAACGCGGTGCCGTCGCGCAGCTCCTGCAACAGTATCCGGTCAGGCCGCATACGCAGGGCCGATTCCAGAAGATCCTTTGCAGAGATTTTCGCGGTGCCCTGCTTGTCCTTCGCGTAGAGCATGTGGACCACGTTGCGATGCGGAACGACCAATTCGCGCGTGTCTTCGATCGTCAGCAGCCGCTCATGCGGCGGAATGAGCTGGATCAGCCCTTTAGAGAGCGTCGTCTTTCCCGAGCCGGTAGCGCCCGAAATCAGGATATTCTTGCGGCCTTGGACCGCCTTTTGGAAAAATTCGACGTGCTTTCCTGCGTCGAGCAGATCGCGCAATTCAACATCGAGCGGCGAGACTTGCCTAGTTGCGATCTTTGTCTCGCTAAACAGCCCACCGCGCTCGAAGTCCTCCATCGTCAACGTCACCGATGACGGTTTGCGGATGGTGATGGACACGGTGCCGGCAGGGACAGCAGGCGGCACAACCAGCTGCACGCGCTCACCGCTGGGGAGGATTGTGGAGCAGATCGGCGTGGACTGGCTTATGTCCTGATGCGTGAAAGCCGCCGCTGCCCGCGCGAGCGCGAGCAGCGACTTTTCATTGAGGTCAGGCAATGTCTCCCAGGACCATCCATTGCGCGTTTCAATCGCCGCTTCGCCAGCCTTGTTAATCACCAGCTCCGTTACGTCCTCACGCGCAAGAAGAGGACGCAGCGGCAGCAGGGCGTTTTCGAGGACAGCCGTATTGCTCACTGGCCGCGCCTCAGCCGCAGGCCGTAGATGTTGGAGAAATCGAAGTCGCGAGCGACCATAATCCCCACTTCCGCGCCCTGATTGATGCGAAGCACCGGCTGAATCTGCATCGTGTCCCGCAAGATCGTGTCCGACGCTTGGCTGGGAACCCGCGTGACATTATCGGCGTCGGAGACTTCCGAGGCGGCGATCGAGGCGGCATCGTTGAGCGAGCTGAACAACAGCGCGGCCCCGAAGCGTTCCCAAAAGAAGTTCTTCACGCCGCCTGCCATACCTGAACGGCCAAGCGCGTCGCTGGCGGGCGAACCTACGTCGATCGCCACGCCGCGAGGCGTAACCGCGCGGTTCCATACCGCAAAGAGACGATATTTGCCGCGCTGGACGCCGGTTTGATATTCGCCCAAGACGCGCGTTCCCTTTTCCAGCAGGACGACGCGGCCGTTGTCCGAATAAATGTCGCGGGGAATGATGCAGCTGACATATCCGGGCTGACTGGAATCCATCGCCGTTTGCAGCACGCACGGAATGAACGACCCTGCGAGGATCAGCATATCGCGGTTGCCAATGTCGCGGCCTGACACCCGATCAATTTGCGAGGTTTGGCGCATGTTTTCGAGATTTGTCCGGCGCGATCCACCTTGCCCATCACCATCGGCCGACGCACCAATCAACTGCGCGCCCTGTGCTCCTGTGCCGCCGCCCATGGGCAGGCCGGTGGCAGCTGCCACCGCTCCACCGACCCCGCCGCCGTTTTCGCCACCATAAGCCATGATCCCGGCGCGGCGTTGGGCCTCAGCGATGACTTGCCCCTCAGACTTTTGGGGGCGGCCATTCGCGCCGCCCGTGCGGGGCGCTTGGCTTCCATCAAGCGCCGGCACTTCCGTCATGGGCACCGGCGCGTTCGGATCATTTGGCGCATCGGCAAGCGTGGGCGCTATGATCGACTTGGGATCGTAGTTGGCGAGCTGCCTTTCATCCGGCTTTTCCGCTTTCTCGGCCTTTTCGGTTGGATCGCTCCGCATCGCGTCGATTGTGCTGAAACCGAGAACGATCGCGCCGCAGGCAACCGCCGCGAGAACGACCGCCTTTTTGGGGTCGATCGACCTGTTCGGCAGAGCGGCAATCTTCGCCTGGCGCTCGCTTTGCCGCTCAATATCTTCGGGATCGGGCACCGGCTCAGACGCGAGGGGCCGGTTTTCGACCGTCTCGCCCTGCGAGATGATGTTGTCGCCATGCGGCGCGTTGTCATGATCGTTCGCAGCCATTTTATTGAACCCCCGTGGTTCGCTCGACTAGGCCAGAGGCCGTGTCAGTTTTGGGATCGCGCCCGTAATAGTCGGTTTTCTGATTGTGGATGCAGAGCACTTCGAGGCCCCGGCGCAGCCGGATTGTCCTGTAAACCCCGTGCAGCACCACATATTCATCGCGCACATCGAAGGAGGCGATGGCTTCCGATCCATCAGGATTGACGACGAAGAACGCCGGCAATTCACGCTGGTTGGGGAAGCGCATCACGGTGAACTGTCCATTGTCAGACACTTCGGAGGGCTGGATGGCCGTCGATCCTTGCATGATGTAATCGGCGTTGCGTGTGCCTTCCAGCACGCCAATATCGAGCGCGGACTTCACCGCGCCGCGTTCCAAGGCTTTCAGCTGGGCCAGCTGGGCCATTGCGGCTTGCGCCTGCGCCTCGGCCGCTTCCTGTTCAGGATAGCGGAAAACGACCGTATAGAAGCCGCTGCCGCGCTGCGTTGGCGACAGAGCGAAGCGGTAGCTGCGCGGGCCGTAGCGTGAACGGGTTATGACTGTCAGGTTCGTGCGACCCGCGCGCTCGCGCGGTTTGATGAAAAGCGAATTGGCAGCCGGTGCGACTTCCCAAGACACGGTATCGCCCAACGCCACATGCTCGACTACTTCATCCTTGGCGAAGACGATTTCCGTGGCGATGCGGAATACACCCGGAATCTCATAGACTTGCCGATCATTGTAGTTCGCTTCACGAACCCGGTGATCGAGCACCGTCGCATGAGGCGTTTCTTCGGCCATCGCCGGCGACGCAGCTAGCGCGATCGCGAGCGCAAACGGGGCGCTCCACTTCAACACGGTCATTGGGGCACCTCCACGTCAGCGCGATAGCTCTCGACCTGATAGCCAAGCGGATTCTTGAAGCGGTCCACTTCCTTGCTCGGCGTGCCATCGACCTTGTATTTGATGGTCGCGACGGCATCGGTTTTGGTCGAGTTCGAGCCGGTCACAGATTCCTTAGTGAAATAGACCTGCGCGACGTTGCCGCCCAGGAACGACACCCGCTTGATTTCGACAAAAACATCAGTGCGGTTCGCAAGGATGTTTTGCGGACTTTGGGGATTGTCGGTCTTGTAGAAGCGTGACCACCGATCCTGTTCGGGCCGCGCCGACATGACCATGACCGCATCGAAATATTCTTCGCGAGCGGCCGCTATCCAGCCTTCGCGATAGCGGACATAGGTAGCGAGGAAATACTTACGGACCGCCTCGTCATAGGTGATCGTCGCGTCACCGTGGAGCTTGGCGGCGATCGACGCCTCGCCCGTGTTACGGTCCACCGTGATAACATATGGCTCGACCGTTTTTAGAGGCGTCAGGGCTGCAACGGCCACAACGCCAGCAGTCGCCAGGGCGCCAGCAACGCCAGCGACGACCCACGCCAGCTTTTTGGAGCGCTCGGCCGCCGCAAGCTTGTCACGTTCCCAGCTTGCAGCCTCTTCAAAATAGGCTTTCAGCTCGTCCTTTGGAATACCAACTGCCATCGTAACACCTCAGCAATTCGAGTAGATCGGGCCGCGCAGCGAGGCGCTTAGACGCGGCACTTCGACCGCCCGCGATGCGTCCGACTGTTCATTGCCCGGAGTGGAGGGGTCTGCCGGGGCCGCGTCCGGCGTTGCCGGTGCACCCTGATTGAACACGTCCACATTTGCCGGCGCGGTTCGCTGTGCGGCCTGATCCGGGATTGTGGGGAGGGTAAGCCCATGCGGATTTGCAGGCCGCATCGGCCCCTCACATTTGGCTGGCTTTTTGACGGGCTGACCTGCGCAGGCCGCCAGCGCCAGGCAGATTCCGAGTCCAAGCAACTTGCGCATATTCGTTCCCTCAAGCTCTGGTGATTGTGTTTCGGTTGCGCCAACGGCGAACCGCCGACGAGAAGCCCCGCCCCATGCTGGCCCCCATGGCGCGGGCATCGCTGGCCGCGTGCCCTGCGCCCGTTGCAACTGCCCCGCCACCCTTCGTCACCGCGTTGCCGAACTGCGTCACCATTGCAGCCGCGCCGCCGCCAAGTGAGGCAGCTATTCCGGGGATTTGGATGAAGAAAAAGCAGGCGAGAATGTAGAACGCGATGATCCGGATACAGGTGCTCCAGATGTTGTCAAAATCGCCATCGAATGTTGCTGTTGCCGATTCAGCGACATTGGCCACAACGAGCACAAGAAGCATCGCAAATAGCGACAACATCAGAAAGTTGAGGACGCTGCCGAGCCATGAGAAGAAGTAGCTTCTGGTGGAATCAAACAGCAGCGCTGCTACGAAGATCGGCCCGACCACCGCCAGACAGGCGAGCGCAAACAGCGCATAGAGCACGATCACAAAGCCGACAGCCAGTGCGAACAGAGCCGCGATCGCTGTCAAAAGAATGATGATAGTGGCACCGATACACAGCATAATTGCGGCCGCAGCGCCGGGAATATCAGTCAGTGAGGCGTGTTCCTCTGCGTATTTCTCGGTCGCATCCTGCATCGCGAGCAGTGCATCATCGACCCGCGCCCACATCCCATCGAAAGACCCACCAACGCCGTCCGGTGAGCCGCCTACGATCGAGGCAAACTCATGCGGCAGGCCGGTCACGATCATCTGTGCGAGCGATGCTCCATAGAGGTTTGTCACAGCATAATAGAGCGCGGCCAGCATAAGCGAGCGATAGACATATTCGCGGAAGGGGTATTGCACGGCCCCGCGCATAATCGCGTAGCCTAGCAGGATTATGTAAATGATCATGCCAGTGCGGAGCGGTCCAGCGATCCACCCAACAAACCCAGCATAGTTGGACACAACTACCGAATTGAGTTCGTTGGTGAAGCCCTGATAGGCATTCGTAAATAGATCGTATTCCACCAGACCGCTCCGATTAGATATAATTCAAGCTGTTATTACAGCCTTACATTCCAGCTGCCTTCCGTGCTCGCGCACGCTGCTCATCACGTTTCCGCGACCTTTCAATGGAGGCGATTTTGTTCTTTATGCCTCCGCAATTGCGAGCCACTGGCATGGGGAGGTCCGACTGTTTGAGTTCGCTGTTCACGATCTTGTCGCACTCAGCGACGATCACCGGAATCTGATCTTCATGAGTTTTGAGCCAATCAACGTCATGATAGGTCATTAAAATCTCGGGAAATGTGGGCGCGCGTTCGCAGCCGGCGAGCAAGCCGGCTGCGCTGATCGCAAGAAGGACCATTTTCTTCATGGTCAAATTCCAGCTGCCGCCCGCGCTCGCGCACGCTGCTCATCGCGTTTGCGCGACCTGTCCGCAAAAGCTTCGGCCGTGTGCGCCGCGGCCTCCGCTCTGCGCGCTCGCTCCAACGCTTCGACGCGGAGCTGGTCGTTCATCATCGACGCGCTTTCGAGCTGGATGCGCGCTTGAAGGTCAGCAACTTCCTTGGCTGTTGATGCGGTCGCAAGTCGATTGCGCAGCTCTTCCAGACCCTCACCGCGCGATGTGGCCGCTTCGCCCATGCCTTCGGCCATGGCCTTGTCCATCGCGATCGAGCGAGCTGTCTGATAGCGAACGTCAGTCTGATCGCCATTCGCGGATACGCCGAGACGTTCGAGCATGTCCTGATAGATCGCATCAGATCGCCCGCCGTAGCTGCCGCCGCCGCCAAAATCGCCGCGCGCCATGCGTTCGAGCGAGTTCACATCAACGCCCAGGGTGCGAAGTGAATCTGTCTTAAGCTGGTTGGCGATCGAGGAAACATCGGTCAGCTGGTTCAACCCTTGGTAGAGCTGCTGCGCTTCCGCAATCTGCTGGCGACCTTGCTCGATCATCTGCATGGTCTTCTGGATTTGTTCGATATGCTTGAGCACCGACGTGCTATCGAACACAGGGATACCCTGCGCACTGGCTGGCGTCGCGGCCGCAAGGCTCCCGATCGACACAGCCGCCAAGATAAGCTGCTTCATAGTCTCACTCCTTTCAGCTTGGGCGCCGGCGCCGGTGAAATTCCGGCAACCAGAGCTTCGGATCATTGCCCAGTTCGGCAATCACTTCGCGGGCCACGCCCGTTGTTTCAGCGCGGCCCGACAGCACGGCCAGTTCATCGTCCATGCCAATGAGATCCAGGCCGACCACAACGGAGTCATGGCCCTGCTTCACGAGGAATTTGCGGCTTTCCGGCGACAGCTCTTCGCGCACCAGCTTAAATTCCGCCTCCGAGAGCGAGAAGCCTTCGATGTAATCCCGGCGCTGGCCGAACGGATTGGGCAGGAAGATTTTCGTCGCGACCTGCTCCAAGATCGAATGGCTGATCGTGGACCGCAGCGCGTCCGCAGGCGACTGTGTTGCAAAGACGAGGAACGCATTGCGCTTGCGGTATGTCTTGAGGCCATCCTGCGCGAATGCCGTGAACGCCGGATCGGCCAGCGCCTTCCAAAATTCGTCAATCGCAATAACCATGCGCTCGCCTGTCAGGAGCGCGTCTATCCGCTCGAACAGGTAGAGCATGACCGGCGTGCGGATTTCCGCGTTTTCGAGGAAGTCGGTCATATCGAAGCCCACGAAACGGGCTTCGAGAGACATGGAATCTTCCTCATTATCGAAAACCCAGCCAAGGTTCCCCTCGGAGGTCCACTTGACTAGGCGCGCGCCGACGCCGCCCGAGTCCGACATGCCGAGCATGGTCCGCAGCGCCGACAGCGAGCGTTGCTCGCGTGGCAGCTTCATCACGGCTTCGATGCCATCGTCGATCAGGTGCGATTCCTGCACCGTGATCGGCGCCCCCTCTTGCTTCACCAGCTGGCGGATGAAGCGACCGAGGAACGCGCGATGGGAAGCCGTATTGTCGAGCGCCTTGAGCGGAGCGAAGCCCGTAGGTTCCCCGTTGCGCAGCGCGAGATAGGTGCCGCCGCTGGCTCGGACAAAAATTTCCGCGCCTTGATCCTTGTCGATGAAGATATGGCGCGCGTTGAACTTTTCGAGCTGCGCCATCAGGAAGTTGACCAGCACCGTCTTACCGCCGCCCGATGGACCAATGACCATCGAATGGCCCAGGTCTGCCGAATGGAAATTGAAGTAATAGGGGCTGCGAGCGCTTGTCTTGAGCAAGGCGACCGCAGGCCCCCAATGATTGCCGTCCTCGTGCCCTGCAGGGAACGTATGGAAGGGCGAGAACGCCGAGAAATTATATGACGTGATCGGCGCGGGGCGCGCCCTCCACGCGAAGTTGCCGACCAGCTGCGACCAATAGGCAGCTTCCAGCGCCGCGCTTTCGCGGGCGGCGACCATGCCCGTATCGGCCAGCGCCGCGCGCGCGATCGACATGTTATCGCGCAGCTTCTTCAAATCTTCCGCGAACACCGTCAGCGTGAAATGATGGTCCCCCAGCACAAAGCGGTTCGATTGCAAATCGTCGGCCGCGTCGATCAGCTCATCCATCTGGCTGATCGCCTTGTCACCGGCGTTCGCCATTTGGGTCTGGCGAAGCCGAAACCGTTCTGTTGCCGCTGTGCGCGACAGGAACGTGAACGACTGCGTTATGGCGAGGCTGAAATCGACCGAAAGCAGCGATTCAAACTGGCGCGGCGTTGTCGATGACGGATACTCGCGAATGCCGAAAATGCCGCCGAACATCGAATGATCGGCGTCGCGGACCTCAAATGTCTCAGCGCCGATGATGGCGCGGCTCGCATAGAGCGCCGAGCCGAGACGGCCACGGACCAGAGGACAGCGCCGATAGCGCCCGGTCATCACCTGGTTCAATATTTCCAGCGGTTCGGAGAACAGGAGACCCCGGTGCTCATAGATGCCGACACGGCGCGGACGAACGCGCAGCAGTAGCTTTTCCAGATCGCGCACCTTGTCTTCCAGCAGCTCTAGAGCTTCCGCGATATTGGCGTTCTTGTCCTCCTGCTTCTTGCGCAGGAAATCCATCAGCTTGTCGGTCGCGTTTGCTGTTGGGCGGATCACGACCGTCATGAAGAAGCGGTTGCGGAACATGCGTTCGGCCGTCATCCGCTCATAGTATTTTTGATCGAGCTTCGCGGCGAAATGCGAGCGGAACGTGCCGCCTGGATAGTCGCGCACGCGCATCCGCAACATGTGCGTCCAGATCGAAAGCCGCTCGTCATGGATATTGCGCCAGACCCCGTTGAGGCGCGTGTGCCAATCATTCAGATCGCGCACGTCCGAAGTCTCAAAGGGCCGTCCATCCAGTTCGAGCATGAGCATCAGATCGCCGTTATCGAGGGCGACCACATGCTCATTGACATGCCGCGAATACGGCAAGAATTTCTCGGGCATTTCCTCCCGTTTGGCCTTGTCAAAAGGCACCTTCTCCGCGAGCGCGCTCTTACCGAACACCACGACCAAATCCCTTTCGCTTGATTCCGTAGAGCGGCAGCGGCGTGTAGCTCGATCCACCCCAAAAGACGCGGTTCCGGTTCGCCGCTTTGGTCCGGCCCCACAGGAAGATCAGCCGGAATGCGTTCACGTCATGCCGAACGATAAGCCGCGCCATCGCATAAAGCGCGACGGCGGCCGCGCCGCCGTAGAGAGGATTGCCCGAACCAACTAACGTGATTGCGCCCGCCATGATGATGAGCGCGCCCGCTTCAATGGGAACACCCGCCCACAAAGCGGGGCGGGTGACGGCCAAGAACAGCGGGTCTTTTGTCATTTCTTCCTGACCGTCCATCCCCGATCACCCCGTAATCGTGTCGACGATCCAAGGCGCGGAGAACACGATCACCACGCCAACTACGACCGTGACGAGCATCTGCACCGACGCGCGGCCGAGGAACCACAGAAGGCCAACGACGATGATCGCGATGATCGCAAGCGTGCGGAGCAAACCGTTGCTCAGCAGGCCGAGAATGTTGTCGGCCAGGCCTTCAAAGTTTGCCTGCGCAAAAGCCGGCTCCGCTACGAGCAGGCTTGCCAGCAGCGACAGGGGCAGCGCGCGCGCCATGAGCGGCGAGGGCTTGAGACGCGCGAGCAGCGCATCGAGCCGGGATTCAGCCTTGATCTTCCAGATACGAAACATTCGATAACTCCTATCTTCGCCTTACGAACCAATCCGCGCGTGTTGGGCGCGGCCGAAAACATCCCACGCAGGCGGTGCAGGCGGTGGAGCCGCCTCCATGTTCTCCGCTGCGATTTCCGCCAGCTCCACCGGCACACGACCGGCGCCAGTGTCGCTCATGGCGGCGCTGGCGGGCTGATCGCCCACGATGACAGTCGGGATTGCGGTCGCAGGCCGACCGCTGACGCGGCGACCTGCGTTCTCCACGCGGGCGACATAGCCGTTGCGGAAACCTCTCGATTGAGAGCCTGTGTTATACATGCTGAGTGCGACCCGAAGGGCCTCTTGCGGGGTGCGCCCCGTCTTGGCCGAACGGAAATTGGACAGGAGCACCCGGCCTGCCGCTTCGATATTGGAGCACTGCTTGAAAACAGTGTCCCACGTTAGGCCGAGCCATCCCATGTTGCGTGAATTGATTTGGCCGAGGCCGAGATCCACGCTGTAGCCGCGAGCCACATAGGAGCGCGCGGTTGCGATGGCCTCAGCCTCATTACGCGGACGGCGAGGCTGACTGGCCACGCCGTTGACGTTGATCGCAAAAACATAGTTCGAAGATTCCGCATCCACGATCGCGGCGATCGTATGCGGCGCTACCGCTGGGGCGCATTGCGCCGCCAGCGAAAGAACGGCCCCGGTTTCGAGGAACACGTTCCCGCTCCCGGTCAGTTGCGCGGCTGATAGTAGGTCTGTTGCCGCCCGTCAGTCCAAGTGACCGTCAAGCGACCAGGCCTCCCATCATCCGGCTTCTTGTATTTGGTCTTGGCGATGCCCCCGCCCGTGCATGTCGGGAAGCTGCCGCCGAGAGCCAGCACGCGCCACAGTTTCGTTATCGGTGGAACACAGGCTGGATATTGCGTCGGACCACCCGGGTTGGAGATGCACAGAACAACCTCACATGCCCAAGTATTATCCGACGCTACAGCGGGGGTCGATTGCACCGCAGCCCCCACCAAGGCGGTCGCGAGCGCGAAATTAAAAGCTTTCATCGCTTTCTCCCTCGTCATCGAGATTTATGCACATATCACGATGAGGGGGAAAGGGAAGCCTAAAACGCCAATTTGTTGCTGCATTGTTTGTCGGGAACCAATCGGATATGGTCATCCTCATATCCGTAATCGAGCACGACATGCCGCACAGCGCTTGACAGTCGCTTGTAGGTTTTAAGCGTTGGTTGCTCGAATAGGCAGACATTCAGCCACTTATCGCCACGCCACGATACTTTGACATTGATGATCCATTCACTCGACGGCAGTTGCGCAATTTCGACCGCTTGGATCATTCCCCCAGCAGGGCGGCGGGTGGTTAGTTCGCGCTCAAGGATCGGATCATACTGCCAATCGTCGCTATGCGGCATCGTGATTTATTCCCTTTTACCGATTAGGATATGTCTATCCTCGCTTTGACGGCGAGGGCAACCCGGCTTGTCGTCTCTTGCCGCGCAACCACATTACAGCCATTAAGCGTGTCAACACGCTTATTCCGGCACCACACCAACCTCTTGTGTTCTAGACCTATGGCGCGCCCGAAAAGACAGGAAGACCCTCTTCTCCCGGTTCCTTTGCCCCGGCGTCGGCCGAGCCGCGCCAACACGCGAAATCTCGCAGCATCGGTGAAACCCGAGCTGGCGGCCGAGATCAAGAACCTCGCTGAGCGCGAACAAACGTCCGTTGCTGCCCTGGTCGAAGAGGCGACGATCAATCTCTTGAAGGCACGCGGGATCGAATATCCCGACTATCTGCGCCACTACCGCAAATTGGCGTGACGAGCGCGTTATAAGCGTGCGCGCACGCTTATTCTTGCCAACCCCTTAAACTTGAGCCAGTTATGACGCGCTGATTCCGCCTTGGAGTCGGCGATTCATCTGTTGCGTGCGGGGTGGCTCCCCGAGGCGACAGGACAACAAAAAACCCTCGCTTGGCTGAGCGAGGGCTGTTTGTGCCACCGAAGTGAGCGCTTCTAACTTGGCTCTCTTTATCGGTGGTGCTGCGGCGAAAGTCAATCTCGAAAGCGTGCTTTCGGGAGCGATGGTGCTTGGCCTCGCGGGACCGACGAAGGGAGGTCCGCATGACCACTTCCATAGGCGCCGTGCTGCGTAGCACCGGCCTCGCCACGATCGACCGCGCCTTGCTTGCGCGTGCCGAAAAACCGCGCGTCAAAGTCTGGGCCGGCAGCATCGCCGTAGGCCACGAAAAGCGGGCCAAGGCTTACACACCGATCCGCAATGCTCGCCAGATGCGCGAGATGATCGAAGCCGCAAAGCTCTACGAGCGGCAGACGCTCGCGCAGCGGCGGACAACCACGCCGCGCATTCGTAACGGTGCGATCGGACAGGCCGGCATCCAGATTATCGAGTTCCTGGCCCGCGTCATCGACTATAGCACTGGCGCGCTGTTCCCCAGTCTTCACACGATCATGGATGGAACCGGCCTCAGCAAGAATTGCGTCGTTCAGGCGCTTTCGCGTCTCAAAGACGCGCGAATTATCGACTGGTTCAGGCGCTACGAGCCGGTTCCCGACCACGAAGCGCAAGGCGCTGGCCCGCGCATCAAGCAGGCCACGAACGCCTATCGCTTCCTCTTCCCCGCCTTCCTCTCGAAAATCTTCGCTGCTCGCCGCCGTCGCGGCGTCGCGGCCGATCCAGCCCCCGCTTGCGAACAATATCGCCAGATCGAGGCGGCGCGCGACATGGAGCGCATGAGGGATCAGCTGCCCCTATGGGAGCTAACCCGCGAAGAGCGGGACAAGCGCGAGCTGGCGGACATTCTCGCCAGCCTGGGCCAAGCGATTGAGGCGAAAGAACGTGAGTCATCCGCAAGTGAAGATAACCGGCGGAGATATTTATATTGAATGGCCCTAGTCGGGCCATGCGCGATATTGGCATGTATCCCGACCGTTTGCCCGCCATCGTGAAATGTGTATAAATCCCAATGTCGGGATACCGTTGACGAAAGAAGTTCGATGCAGATGGACGTCGAAGCACGCGCACGTCAGATCGTAGCGGATATGGGCGGCCACTGGCGCGGCTCATATGGCATGGTTTGCTGTCCAGCCCACAACGACCGCAATCCGTCGCTCCAAGTCACCCCCGGCAAGAAGGCCGTCCTATTCAAATGTTGGGCCGGTTGCAGTCAGGAAGCCGTCTGGTCCGCGCTCAACAGCCGCAAAATCAATCGCCACACGAGCGGTGAAACGGTCGATCGCGCGCCCGAACCCTCGCGCCGGAAGCTCGCCCTCCAACTATGGGATTCCGCCGCGCCGATCGCAGGCACCGCGGCTGAACGCTATCTGCGTTCGCGCGCAATCGACCCGACCGGCCTCAAGCTCCGCTTCGCTCCGCGCTGCATCGTTGGTCCGCCCGACGCCCGCGAAGAGCATCCTGCCCTTCTCGTGCCGTTCGAGGCCGACGAAGGCATAATCGCCGTGCAGCGGATCTTGCTCGATCCAGCAACCGGCGAGAAACGCTACCATGCGGCGCTGCGCGAGGCGAAATTGACGCTCGGCCTGGTCCGACACGCCGCCATGCGGATCGGCGGCCAGCCAACCGGCGATGTTCTGCGCCTCGCGGAAGGCTTCGAGGAAGCCGTTTCCGTCACCCAGCTTAGTGACGGGAAATTCAAGGTGTGGGGCGCTGGCGGCATTCGCCGCTATGGCCTGATCGCGATCCCCGAACGCATCCGCAAAATCGTCATCTACTCGCAACACGGCCAGGAAGCTGCACAGGCCATAGAGGACGCGCGCGACCATCTCACCGCCAACGACCGCGAACTGAAAATCATCCTCCCGCCAGCCCCGGCGCCGATGGACTGGAACGACATTCTTCAGGAGAGAGCCAGGTGCTGATCCGAGGTTTCAAAAAATGGCCGCGAAATCAGCAAATCGCGTTGCCCATTCTCTCTGTTTTCGCGTTCGGCGCGCTGTTCAATCAGATGCAGGCGAGGAATAGCGAGCCGGTTTCAATCCATGTCGAGAACCCGCGCATTATCGACGGCGATACGCTCGAAACGCTCGATAAAAAGCGGGTGCGGTTGTCGGGAATTGATGCGCCGGATGAGGACGGCAAGGGCAATGTGCCCAAGATCGCAGCGCAGCTCTATTTGGAAGAGCTGGTGAAGCAAAATGGCGGCATGGATTGCACGAGCGATTTTCAGGACGAAAAGTTGACGATCGAGCCGATATGCAACACGCGGCGGACGAGCTGGGGCGGGTCTAACCTGTCGTGCCGGTTTCGGTCGAATGGGGCATCTGTTTCGGCAACGATGGTACGCCATGGATATGCCGTTGATTACAGGCAACATTCAGGGCTGGCCTATGCCCGTTTCATGAAAGACGCTGCCGATGAGCGACGAGGCCTTTGGGGTGTCGATTACGAGGCGATGAGGAATCTGGCGATCGAGAGGGGCCAGCTGCCGAACAAGTGCAAATGATCGGAGCCGGGAACCTGCCCTATTCCACCACACGGCTGCGCCGCGCGGCTCCACGGAGCCAGCAAAGCCGTCTCCGCCCATTCGGGTGACGGTCAGGGCTATAAGGCCCAGTCGGCCCCAAGCTGCGATTTTGGCCAAGTCGGAGAACGTTTTGGGAACGTGGCATTCGGTATTGACGATGGAAATCATAGAAGAGGACAGT
>NZOF01000052.1 GCA_002695185.1 Erythrobacter sp. | reverse complement strand
TCATGCGGGATCGGCGGCAGCGACCGGCGCAGATCGGTGTCGATCCCGCCCTGGATCAGCCCCAGCCTGGCATTGCTCTTGCGCCGCGCCGCCCGGTAGAAGGTGACGCCGTCGAACCGCCCGTCATCGACATAGGTCAGGAAATTGGCCGACGTGCGCGGCGCGCGCTTCAGGTCCACCGCCACGATGATCGTGCCCACCGACGTCTCGATCGCCACCCGGGCATAGCCGGGCGTCGGCTTGTTGGCGGGAAGCGCGAGCGCCGCAGCGGGCGCGGCGCACAGCAGCAGCAGACATAGTCGAAACACAAGCAGCATCGCACGCGGTGGTAGAGAGCCGGCGAGCGGCGCGCAATCCATCAAGGTAGTTCGGCCAACGCCGCATCATCCTGATGCGCTCGTCCCAATGGGTGCCGAGCATATAGGGTAGTCGAACATCATCGAATTCGACATGGGCCAACTGGCGCTCGATGGCGTCCGGGTGCCACTTGCCCATTTTCGTTTAGAAGCGTGCTGGCTGTGGCCCAGAACCCATGGGCCGTCACCTCGTCTTTCCCGAACCCAGCCGTCTTAGCGCAACATCGAGGGTATTGTCGGTGATCGGCCGGTCAGCAGAACGAATACTGGGAAAGAGAAGTTTGCCATCGCAGGTGATCGGCTCCAGTTCCGCCAGCATGTCTAGAACCTGCTGCGTGAGCGGCACCTTATGAGGGCGACGCATCTCGTCTTCCCTGCCGGGACGGCCAGACGGCCACTTCGAAATCGAAGTCCTTCCATTCGGCCATCGAAGTTCGCCGGGCCACGGAAACCTATGCGGCAGCATCTTGAGCGCCATTCGCTCGGTGGGCTGGCCTTCATGACCACCAACCGCACGAAGGAGGCCGCCAAGCGCCTTGGTCTCCAGGATCGCTCCCCGGTGTTGCGGCTTCAGCGTTATCAGAGTGGCGCAAAGGTGGACGGCCAAATCCCACTGCGCTCGCCCGGTTACGATCACGTAACGGCAGATCGTACCGAAGGTGCTGCGGAGGCGGCCTGCCGTCTCCTACCGCTCGCGCACCTCATCTGTGCGGAGGACCTCCAGCAGTTCGGGTGCAGTGAAATCTGAGATGGCCGGGCGGCAAATAAGAGGGTAGGCGAGGTCGAGCAGCCAGCGCAACTTCTGGAACGCCTCGGGCGCTTGCCCCTTGAATTCGAGGCGGCCAAGCCATTCATCCGCCATCGCCTTGAAGGTCTCTTCCGATTTGGCCTTCGCCTCGCGAACCTTGGCCTTCTGCACTTCAGCCGGATTTTGTCCGGCCGCCAGCGCTTCTCACGCCGCCGTTCTTTTCTCGCGAAGCTTCGCGGGAGACACTTCCGGGTAGGTGCCCAGGGAAAGCGTCTTCTGCTGACCGAAAAACCATCACCGAGCGGTGGCTGCCGGTGTATCCCGGGAACGTGCGGGGACGATGGGTTATTGAGAAACCCACATTTTCGCCCATTTTCTGGACGGCGCTGGATGCTGCTGGATGAGGAGAAAAGAACAAATGGTGCCCGGGGACGGAGTCGAATTATCTCAGTTTTGCCAAGTTTATCCGAGATATTGCGCGATATAGGTTACGAAGTGGCCCCCACTATGGCCCCCAAAATATTTGGTAGCATGCCGCAGCGAGCAAAATTTCCCAGCTTAGCTCACCAAACAACTCGCGTAATCAGCCATGCCTCGAATCTTAGGCCAGTAGGGCGAACTGCCCAAATCTGCCGCCACAATCAAATTAGGCGTCACCGATGTCGATCTAGGATCATACTGCCATGCAGTTGTCAGCCCAGGGGCGTTAACGAACAGCGTGCTGTCCCAAAGTCGGCTTCCAGTCGCATCAACCACAGCGTGAGCTCGTATTAATCGCTTGCATGGGTCTAAAAACGCCGTTTCTTCCGGCCGGGAAAACTCGGTCACCCACACGTACTTAGGCAACTGCATTCCAAGCAGTTCGGCTTTGGCCTGCTGCGAAGAGCAGTTCCTCAGCATCCGAGTCTTATATTTCCACCCATAAGTGAGATAGGTGCGAGCAAACGCCGAGTTGGTTTGCAACAAGTCATAGAAGGTCGGGTCTTCATCCCAAGCCGTTCCTGGCGGAAGAGCTGACGTCGCCAAATGCTTTCGTTGATGCGCCACTTGGAAAAGCATACCCCGTGCTACCAACTCTGCCGCTTCAGCGGTCATGAAGACCTTCTCTGGCAAGGGAACCAAAAGAAACTTGATGTCAGTTTCTAAGCAGAATGGGTAATCTACGGACTTGTCAGCGGCATTCACTGGCAATCGACAATAAGCTCCACGTTGATCGTCATTTACAAGAAAATGGGTTACGTACTCGGCTGCGGTGGGACTGGGTGCGAAAGTCGCAGGATCGACATTGTCAGTGCGTTCAGTCCCCACCGCAACAACGCCGTGGCCAATCGCAGTTCCGGCCTGCTGAAGTCCCAAGATGACGGGGATACCAGAGTCGACATACCGAGAAATGACATCGCGCGGTCGCACATTCATCCACGTAGGATTTCCGCTTACGACCGCATCAGGCACGTATGTCACTGGGTGGCGGCCCATCGCTCGCAAGGCGCGCACCATATTGTCGGCGGTAAGATATTCGGAACCCGCAGGTAGCGACTGCGTGATGCCTGCATCAGTGGGATTGAGAGCAACCTCGGTTATATCCGGCATAGAGAACCAAGGAGAGCCGTGCCTATTATTGAAATGCCGTCCAGTCATCCACATGGCAGCTTGGGCACAGGCCCCTGTTCGGGTGTCCTGCTGACTGAGAGGCATTGCGTCGACCACAAACTCTGCACCCAGGATGTGGTTTGCAAATCGAGACTTGACTGACACTTCCTGACAAGTGGCATCGTGCAGGTTGGTTGCGGAAATTCGTGCCGAACTGACTGGCGCGTGAGTAAGGGGCCGCAACACGACGTCGCCCAAATAATGCGTTCCGCAATTTTGCAATTGGTCCACCAATTCAGCCGGATTAGCCTGAGCTAACGCTGGCGTTATATCGGCTGCAAAGAAGTGAATTCTCGTGCAAAATTTCGTCAGTGGTTTAAATAATTTTGCGTAGAATGCAGCGTAGACAGCTGAAAAATCTCTGTCGATGTATGCTGTTTCTTCAAGGATCGTAACGCATCCAAGCCGTTTTGCTCGCTCAATCAGCGAGCGAAGCAACAGATTGTCTACACCATGGTTCAGGATTAGAGGAAGATGTCCCCAATCTCCATCATTTTTAGGGGCATGTACAAGTAGGCTAGCCTTCATATTCTCTAGCTAGCTTCAGCTCGATTATTTGTCACTGCCCAACGCGGAAATTGCCCAAACGCTCTTCGGCCGTCATAATGGATTCCTCCAGCTGACGAATTTGCTGCACTGTAGAGTCAGCCAGCCTCAACTCAAATTGGTCGAAGATCTCGGAATTTGAAAATTCAACGCGACCAGAGCGCTGCGCAAAAGTGGTTAGCGCTTCTATGCCCATGTTTACTTCATCCCTGGCCATTTCGCTTGCCTCCGTTGAACGTACGGCAACTCGATTGCGGTGCGGTAACACCACTTGAATCGACGCGCAACTGCGTAAGCGCTACCTGCTGACTGATGACGCCTAACGATTCGTTAACGTTCGGAAAAAAGATTGTTTCAAACGCTCGCAATCATAGCGAAACTTGGCCTGGCGGCGATCCACACGGCTGGAACACCCTTGGCCAAATGCAGACCGTAAACAAGAGCGATCTCGCGGATGTGAAGGCGTCCCTTAAATGACCTCGCGCCTGCCCACAGAAGAGTTGTGGATGGCACACAGCTTTATCGGTTATATAGACGAGGCAGGCGACGACGGCTTAGCGTCGGTGACTGGTTGACTAACGATGATACTGTTTGGTGGATATCGAGAGATTTGGACGCGGTGCAATCGGCACTTTGGGCTAGCAGACCATCACCTCCTTACCCCACAATCTCCGCGTCCGGCTGGCCCGCAAGAAGTGCGTTGACCCACGCCAGCGCCAAGTCACGGCTACGATAGCGGCCCAATCGCGCCGTTTCCTCCCGCTCCACAATCGGAAAGGTAGAATAGATATAGGCGATGTCATCGCGCGACTGTTCTGGGTCGACGGGGTCGTAAACGCCATAGAGAATGAAATAGAGCGCATCCATCCGGGCGCGCAGGCGCAAGCGGCGGTCCTCATTCCAAGCGAAGGGCGGCAGGACCGCGCCGTCGCTATCCACATGCCCGAGGTCACGCGCGAAGGGGGCCATGTCATGCGCGGTATATGTCAGTTCGAGCACGCTTTCGCGCACGATGTCAGCAGCGGTCTTGGGACCAAAAGCGCGGGCATAGGCGTCGGGCGGGATGACAGGGAGTTGTTCGACAACAAACCAGTTGAGATGTTGTCCCTGCACCTTTTGGCGAGCCACAAAGTCAAAAGGAACAGCGTTCAGGTTTGCAGCCAGAAGCGCAAGTCGGTTGGGGTCGCGCAGCGATGTTCCGGGATCGATTTCAATGATCGGCAGCGTGTTTCCTGCCGCACCGCTGGGGATGATCGCGGCGATCATCGTTCGCATATTGGTCGGCGCAGTAACGTCCTTGAAGGCAAGGGCATAAGGTGCCCGTGCCAGACCGTCGGGGGGCTGTATCCAATATTGCGGATCAGCGAGCCAGTCGGGATCACCAGACTGTTCCGGCGTCGCGACAAGCGGCTGAGCCGGTCGATTGAGATTGGCGGGATTGACGATCACGCTGGCGGCGCGATGGTCGAACGCCTGCACCATCTTGCCCTCATACAGCGGCACCCATTCCCCATTTGCCGACTGCCATCGATTGCCGCCGATTTCCCATGCACCTTCGCGCCCCTCCAGTTCCGCGCGGGTGCGGAACAGATGGCTGTCATTAGTCATGTGGAACATGGTGGCGTATTTGACCAGCCACGCTGCCACCGGCTCGCCGCCGGACCGGTCCACCAGCACCGGCGCGCGGGCATAGATCGCCGTGGTCAGCGCCATGTCGCGGCGGGTGCGGAATATCGGCGCGGTGCCGGTATTGGGGTTCACCCGCGCAAAGTCCGCTGCCGGGATAGCAAAACCCTGTTCGGGGTTGAATCGCTCGTCCACCGACTGGAGAAAAAAGCCGCACTGCGCGGCCGCGAAGGTTCGCGCCGGGCTGGCAATCATCGCCGCGAATTTGAAACGGCTGTCCACGTCCGGAAAAAAAGGCTCCAGCCCATAGCGGGTCCGCCGGTTCTCAAAATCATAAAGCGCCTTCAGATGGCCGTCGGTCGCCACTTGCCGGAAAAAGGCGGATGCGGACAGGTCCGACGCGATGCCGCTCGGCGTCAGCAAACCGACCATGCCGTCGGGCTTCACCAGCCGATGCGCGCGTTCGACAAAAAGGCTGTAAAGATTGATGTCGCCCCGGCTGAGCAACGGATAATGGCCCGACCCGCGCGCCATGCGCAGCGTATCGGCCGCGCGTCCATCCGCTTTTTCATAGTCGGCAAACAGCGGGTCGCCGTCCTTTTTGAGCTTGGCGATCATCTTCGCCCGGTCGGACGCGCGCTGCGCCTTCGCAATCTCCGGCCGGCGCGCCGCGAACCATTCCACCTGTTGCAGCTTGATCCGGTCCCATGGCGGATTGCCCACCACCGCGTCGAAACCGCCCTCCAGCTCCGCGCTGGCCCAGTTCTGCCACACGCCCGGAAAGCTTATCTGCCAGTTCAGGAACCGCTCTTCCTCAATCAGCGCCCGCGCCTGCCGCCAGATCGCGGTGAAGCGCTCCAGATCCTCCTTCCGCCCGCCCTTGGGGGCCTTTTTACCCCGCGCGATCGGCAATGGCTCGCCAAATTGCCCGTCGAGCCACTGATTGACCAAGGCCCGGTCAGCCTTTTTGAGGTTCAGCCAGTCGAGCGCGTGCATGAAGCTGACGAAGCTATCGAACGGCCCGACCTGAAACTCCACGTCGCGCCACATGGCCGCGCTATGATGCGCCTCGGCAATTTCGGCGTCGGTCAGCGCCTCGATCTGCTGCATGATTGCGGCCTGTCGCTCGGCCGCGCGCAGTTGTTCGATATAGAGAAGTTCGCCGCCCGTCCCCGCCTTGTCGATCGCATCGCGCACCCATAGCCCGAACAGGCTGTCGCCCGCCGCCAGATGATGGTCGATGAAGGACAGGGGCGCGCCCACGGTAAAGGTATGGAGCCACAGGGCGACCTTCGCCAGTTCGACCGCCATCGGGTTCTTGTCGGCCCCGAAAATGCAGCGTTTCAGCACCATGCGCTTGACCAGCTGGGGGTCGTCCAGCTGCTCTTCACTGACGGCCCAGCCCGCATCCTCCGCATTGTGACGGATGGTCGCCCGCACCCGGCGCACCTCCTCCGAAACGGGACTTTCATACTCCAGCCCGGTTTCCTGTCGCACCAGCACGGCCGCGTCGGCAATGGCTGTCAGGGCGTGATTGGTCAGGCGGTCGACCAGGCTGACAAGGAAATGCCCGGACCCCATGGCCGGGTCGCATACGCGCAGCCGCGTGATCGCCTTTGCCGGGTCGGCCTTTTGCAGCTGGGTCAGCGTGTAATCCTCGCTGTCGCCCTTCTTCACCGCGTCGAGCGCCTTGCGGAACGCCGCATGGGCATCGGCGATCAATGGCTCCAGCGTCTCGTCGAGGATCAGCAGGACAAGGTCGTCGGGCGTGTAGTAGCTGCCGCTGTTCTTGCGCGCGAAGATATTGGGGCGGATGTCGACCGCGCCGCCGTCGGCCCGCACCAGCTCGAATTCCAGCAGCCGTTCGTAGATCGACCCTAGTTGCTGCACCGACAGGTCACGATAGTTGATGTAGCGCCGCCTGCCATCCCGCTGTTCCCATGACAGGATATCGAGCGCCTCGGCCATGATGTCGTCGCCCAGCGCCACACGGGCCAGCAGGGGGGTCTGATCGGCGTTGAACAGGCCGCCATTATATGGGGGCAGCCCGACCGACGGGTCGCCCTTGTCAATCATTTCGGCAAGGTCGGCAAAGCGTCGCCAGATGGACTTTGCCACGCTGGAAAAGGCGTCGCCCGCATCCTTGCGCTGGCCCACGTCCAGCCGTGCAACGCGCAGGGCGTAATCATCGAACCGGCTGTCGCGCACCGGCAACAACCCACGATCCTCGGCATAGAGGATGAAGAGCAAGCGATAGAGCAGGATCAGCGTCGCCTGTCGTATATCATCCAGCGACGTGTCGGCGGGCGCGCCGTGCGCCACCGCTTTGCCAAGTGTCGGATAGAGCCGGTCGAACACAAGGTCGGACAGGCTCTTGGCGACCCGTTCCTCGTAAAAGGCGGCGTCATGCCGCGCAAGGTCGTGAAAACTGGGCGCGTCCGGTGAAGCGCGCTCAAAGGCTGGCCTGCCGAACATGACGCCAAACACGCGCAACCAATGGTCCCGCTCATCCTCCCCCGCGCCTGCGTCCAGCGGGTCGCCCCCAAGCCCCAGAGCGCGGGACACGTCGATTTCCAGATAATCGTCGATGGTCGATCGCGCGCCAGCATAATAGAGCCGCCACCGAGCCCCGTTGGTCAGGATGCCCCAGCGCATCGCTCCATCTGTCAGGTCATCGATCCGGCGCAGGTAGCGAAGCAACTGGGTCGATGGCGTATCGCGGTCATCGCCCTTGCGCCCCTCGGCACGGTCCAGCGCGCGGCCCCACCGCTTGCTTTCGACCACTGCCGCACCGAACGCATAGCGCCGCCATTCTTCGGGATGCCCGTTCGCGCTCGCCTTTGCCGCCGCGTCGATGAAGAGCAGGCCGTCCGGCACATCCACGCGCCCGGTAGAGGACAGATTTTGCTGGGTCAGGAAGTCGGACCAGCCAAGGGCGCGCAATACGGGCCACACAAGGTCGGATTCGGTCGTCGCCTCATTAGGTCGGCTGGCATGGGGGAAGCCCGCCAATATCGCGTCCAGCGTCCCACGGAGGGCGGCAACGTCCGCCTCCCGATAGGCGGCCGCGTTGCGGATGCCTTCCAGCAGATAGTCTTGGGTGAAGAGCGCGCCCGAGGCGAAGAGGGTCATATCAGTCACGCCCAACGCATATCGGGGCGGCAGCGGAGCGCCAAGATTTTCCTAAATCATTAGGCAAGTTTGCTATTCTGAACAGCGGCGAACAGGTTTCTGCCCATCCTGAGCGACGGCCAATTATGCGTCCACCATCGCCTAAGAACCCAGCCCCGGCGCTTCTGCGGCATCGCATTCCGCTTCTTTCAGCACAAAATCCGCGATGGCCGCCAACTCGCCGCGTGTCGATCACCCGTGTCTAGTACCCAATTGTTACTACACCGTGCTTCGTTGCTTCAACAGCATGGCGGGCAAGTCCTCCATACGAACATTCTGTCCTTGGTTTAAGTCCGGCCGCGGTCCGGCTCAGAACGCGATCGATGCCGCCGCGCTACAGAAAGCCGTCATTACGCACCGGCACAGGAGAGGCCAGCTTAGGGAAGCACCACCTGTTATCAGCCTTTTGCCCAGCATCCGGGTCAGACGTCTGATCTGCGCGTCGGACTCTTTGGGCGTACGGACAGACAAGTCTATGTCGGCCAGCAAACCCGTTCCGAAATAAGCCTAGTTGCAGCTATAACTGCTCAACGTTTGAGATTTCTTCAAGAAGGCGGGCGGGCGACACTTTTAGCACATTGGCGAGCAATTCCAACTTATCGACACTCGCTGCGTAAACAGTCCGTTCCAATGCGCTGATGTAGGTTCTATCCAGCCCGGCTTGATGCGCGAGTTCCTCCTGCGAAAGCCGCATGGCCTTGCGCCGTCGCTTCAGGTTTTCGGCCAAAATTTGCCGAGTCTTCATCTGCCAATGTGAACGGCATTGTAGAGAATATCTCCACGGAGTATTCTCTACATTCTTGATTGATGATGGTGGGAGTGGGGATGGTTAGGACACTGAAGGTGATCGGCATTGGCGGGATCGCACTGATGCTTGCAGGATGCGCAACAGGGATGAAGGGAAGTGGCCGTCGTGCCTGTTTCGACGCCGGCTTGACACCAGGCACTCCCGAGTTCAGCGAGTGCTGGAAGCGGATCGCACGCCGAGATAACGCCGAGGCGTTCAGTGGCGTGGTCAACGCGACGGCAGCATATGGCATCATGCAAAGCGCAGCAGCACCAGCGACAGGAATATCGTCTGGTTGGCAGCGTCATACTCTTGTCGCGGAAAGCTTTGCAGTGACTGGCGATAAGCTGTGTCGATACGATAACGGTACCGTACTAAACATGGGCAGCGGCACATGCCCTGCTTATGTTGGCGGGCGGTAGTGAATGACGCTGCATTTCGCGATAAAGGGGCTTCAAAGTAAGCCGTAAGGGGGCTCAATGCACCTTGGTCAGTTCCGGGCGGGACGACTGTCCAGTCTTACCCTTACTGCATAACCTTATGGTCACCGAAAACTGGCCGTTGAAAGCGCCATAATCGGCTATTTTCCGCAGGTTTCAGGCCTTATTGAATCGCTTCAGCGTTCGTGGATAGTTGCAGTGAGTGGTGGGTCAGCGGTGGGTTAGCCAGCTTCCAACCTGCCCTCGCTTAACCAGTATCACTAAGTCTGATTATGGGATTGGTGAAGGCTCAGTGATGAGGGCATAGGACGAACCCCCTTGGCGTGGGCCAAGGCGGTCCGGCCCATGCCATCCTCGTTATGGGCTTGGAGCCAGGACGAGCGACATCGGGCACCCAGGACGAGAAGGTCGCCTGCGTTTGGCTGCTGCTTATCGAGGCTATCCTTCGCCCCGTCGATCCCCGCTCAGCCTTACGGACTCGGGTTGCCGCTTGATCGATCCCTTCTGGTCGCGGCATTCCACCTCTCCCCCCAGCCGTATTGAGCCAACCAAGGAGAGGCGTTGAGCGCAGTCCACCATGATCATTGGCGGGCAGCGCTTTTCAGATAATGGCTAGGTGGTGCCATTAATCAGGCGATGCAGACTGTCAGCCTTAACCAACGTGCGCCGTCCGATCTTCACCACGTCGATCTTCTTCTCTTTGATCAGCGAATACAACTTGGTGCGCTTGATGCTGCTCAATTTGATCGCGTCAGCAACGCTGTAGGCCAATGGGCCGCTCATGTAGGTTTCTGGCACCACGCTGCCTCCATTAGATCGTTCATCGCCATATGGAGACGTTCACCAAGGTTCGGCAATGAAATCAGGGTCCAAATTCAGCTAGCCAATTCTAGACTTGCGGGCCCCGGAGCGCCGCAAGGGCCGCCTCCCTCCTGATCGACGTTGCCATGGTCCGGGTCCAAATTGCGATGATGGTTGCGCGAGACAGGCGGAACTCACCGCTGGCTGCGGCAAAAGCGGCCTCGCGCTTGCAGCCATGCTCTAGGATATATTTTGCAATGAAGTTACCGATTTTCCGTTCGCGACGAGCCATTTGAATCTTTGCATGTGGCCCCTTCTGCGCACTTTTCAGGTCGGGATGACGCCGCGCCTCCAAACGAAATTCCGTTTCGTCGCAACTGCCGTCGATCATGACAGCCAGGCGCTTTGCTACGTCGGGATCTATCTGCCCATCGACCCGGCGAATATAGGCGGCAAATCGATGCAGCCTACCCGCCATCAAGTCCAACATGACATGAGGCCAATCGAGAGGATCTGATTCAACTTCCATATTCGCTTGAGCGGCGTCGTTTTTGCCCATCAACCCACCGCCTTTGCTATTGGGAAGGACAAGACTGATGCACCTTGGCGGAGCGTATCGAGATAATCGCTCCACCACTGCGCCATTTTAATGCGTTCGTCCCAATGGGCGCCACGATGGTAGGCCGCCCGAACATTGTCACTATCCTGATGCGCAAGCGCCCGCTCGATCGCATCGGGATGCCATTTCCCGCTTTCGTTCAACAGAGTTGACGCCATCGCGCGAAAGCCGTGAGCGGTCATTTCATCGTTGGTGTAGCCGAGGCGACGCAATGCCGCGTTGACCGTATTCTCTGACATGGGGCGTGCAGCTGACCGCACGGACGGAAAAATGAAGCCCCCACGCTCGCCGAACAGGTCGTGCAATTCCCTGAACAGGGCGATGGATTGCCGTGATAGCGGCACATGATGTGGCTTGCGCATTTTCATCCGGCCGGCCGGTATTGTCCATACTGCTTTTCCAAAATCGATCTCCGACCATTCAGCAAAGCGCAGTTCGCCCGGCCGCACAAACACATGAGGGGCCAGTTTCAAGGCAAAGAGAGTCAGGATATTACCCTGATAGTCATCTATGGCGCGCAGCAGTCCGCCAACTTTCGCAGCGTCTGTGATAGCCCCATGATGCTTAGGCTTGGGCGCGATCAATGCACCCCGCAAATCGCGGGTAGGATCAGAGGCCAATCGGGCGGTTGCTACGGCATAGCGAAAAACACCGCTGGCGAATTGAAGCGCTCGCCGCGCCGTTTCCAGCTTGCCGCGCTTTTCAATCTGCTTCAGCACAGCAAGTATGTCGGTCGGCACAATGTCGGATACCGGCATCTTCCCCAAGGTCGGATTGAGATGCTTCAGCAGGAAGTGGGCCTTCCCGATCGTCGCAGCACTCCAGCCTTCCACCGTGCGCTTGGCAATAAACTCCTCGGCAATCAGGTCGAAAGTGTTTCCAGCATCCACCCTCGCCTGCAATTTCCGGCGCGCCTTGTCCAATGCTGGGTCCATGCCCTGTGCCAACAGCTTGCGAGCATCGTCACGTCCGCTCCGGGCCTGCGCCAGCCCCACATCTGGATAAGTGCCCAGACCCAGCTTCTTCTCCTTGCCATCGATCCGATATTTTAGTCGCCACAGTTTGCCGCCGCTGGGCTGCACCAGCAGGAACAGTCCCAACGTATCACCCATTTTGTAGGGCTTGTCCTTGGGCTTGGCGTTGCGGATTGCGGTATCGGTCAAAGCCATGGGGGCCACATTCCCTGTCCAGAGGGGCCATTAGAAAACTGGCCCCGGAGTTGGCCCCCAACTTCACCGGATGCAGGCGAACAATCGCGCACATCGATGGCCGAGGGGTGGAGGGAATATAAAGGCTTATTGAGCCTTTTGGAACCGTCAGCGAATGACCGCGAATATGGAAATGGTGCCCGGGGACGGAGTCGAACCGCCGACACTGCGATTTTCAGTCGCATGCTCTACCAACTGAGCTACCCGGGCACGGGGTCTTCGGCGGGG
>NZOF01000051.1 GCA_002695185.1 Erythrobacter sp. | reverse complement strand
GACCCCGACACGGCCGAGCAATATCACGACCAGACCCTCCCCGCAGAAGGCGCCAAGACCGCGCATTTCTGCTCCATGTGCGGCCCGAAATTCTGCTCGATGAAGATCACGCAGGAAGTGCGCGATTTCGCCGCCAAGCAGAACTCGGACAGCTACCTGGCAAGCGAGAACATCAAGCGCGAGACTTCACCCGAAGAAGCCGAGGAAGCGCGCGAGGGTATGGAAGAGATGAGCAAGGTGTATAAGGAGAAGGGCGAGAAGTTGTATTTGCCGGAGACGGATTGACAGACTGGTCACCACCTTCTGTGGTGACCATAAGCATTATTCGGGCAACCAATGACCTCAATTAATCTACCAAAATTCATTGCGGAACATTACCGTGGAGGCATCGCTGCGCGGGATGTCGTTCGAGAAGCTTTGACTAACGCAGTGCAGGCCGACGCAACAGAGATTGCGGTGGATTTGATTTTCTCCGATGCTCAGGAAGACTTCTTCAAAGGCGAACAGCGTAACGCTCTTGAAGAAATTAGGATTTCAGACAATGGCGAGGGGTTTACGGACGAGAACCTCGGCTACTTCGACGAAATCTGCACTAGTCACAAAGACGCGATTGGTGGGAAAGGCGTTGGCCGTCTATCCTATCTGAAATTTGCTGACCTCGTAGAAATTGAGAGCCAGGTCGGTTCAACGCGGGTTTCTTTCCAATATCACCCTGAGTTTGCCCTTGATCAGGTGAAAACGGCGTTCCGCGTCGGAGAACAGGAAACCACGATCCGGCTGACCGAGCCTAAGGAAAAGGTCAACACCCACGTTACTAGCTTAATCAACTCGGTTTGTGACGACCTGAGGCTGATGCTGTTTCTCCGCAATCAGAACGGCCAAGACGTAAAGGTAACGTTCGAGCATAACTCGACACAGTCATTCCCGAAAACCTTCACATTGCGCGGAAGTAAGATTGCCCCAGTTAATAGCGAGCCATTCCAAATTCAGGGCGTGGAGTTCGAGTGCTATCTGTTCAAAGATGATCCGCCCCGAAAAGGCGTCGTCGCAATGCTTTGCGCAGACGACATATGTGTCGAAGAATTCACAGTTAGCAAGCGGTTTGATGTGTGCCGCTACACGATGTTTGTGACCTCGCCCTATTTGAACAAAAGGTCAAACATTGAGAGGCAAAGGATAGAGCTTCCAAAGAATGAGGAGCAAGCTGATCTTGTATCACCAATATCTCGAAAGCAATTGTTGGACAAAATTCATCAGCATTGTCTGGATATGATTGATGAAGTCGGCGAAGGTGAAGTCTCGGAGTTCAAAGAAAGCAACATCAAGAAGTTACGCAAATTCTACCCCTTTATAAACATCAATTCCCTTGGGGGTGATGCATCACTTTTAGATGCCGATGAAATCGTACGCGAATACAGGGCACAGCAAGCTAGAAATGAAGACAAATTGGTCAACGATTTGTCTGAGGGTCGCCATGTTTCGTGGGATGACGTTTCGCATCTTGCTAGCGAGGATCTCGCAAGATTCATTGTCCATCGCGCCTTGGTAGTGGACTCCCTCTCGAAGCTTCCCGATGGCTCGGCAGAAGATGCAATCCATGCGGCCATACTTCCGAAGGGAAGTGATGGGAAAAAGCTGAGGGAAAATAACGTTTGGCTCATTGACGATAAGTTTCTCGCTTATTCCAGCATCTTTAGCGACCAAACTCTCAAGAAAATAATTGAAAGTGTGAACGACAGATTCGAAAAGCGACTTGGCAAGAAGCCTGACGTTGCCGCTTTCTTCACGACTGATGCTAAAGAAAATCCGAACAAGCTTGTAATCATAGAGTTCAAGAAACCTGGGGCCGACGTTTTTGAAAACAACAAAGCCCTCACCCAGTGTCGTCTTTACGCGAGTGATCTTGCGGAAAATATTCCTTCGGTCAGAGAAGTGTTCGCATTTTCCATCGTCGATATAGACGATGAATTTTATCGAGACATGAAGCAGACTGGCTTCCGCGATGTTTTCTCGATGGACACAAGGGTCTTGTACAATGATTTTTCTGTAGGGTCGGAGAGCGAAATTCCGCTTCACCTATACGTGATGCCTGCCTCGGCGTTGATTAAAGATGCCAAAGCTCGAAATCGCGTCTTTGAGGAAGTTCTGCAGTTCGCGCTCGAAGGCTAGAGGTCCGGGGACAGTTACCTATTTCGCCGGAACCAGCTTCTCCACCAGCGCCCTGAGTTCTCTCGGCGTGGTGTGGCCGGCGAGGATCTCGTGATAGCCGATGCCCGCCTTGCGCGTTTTTCGTCCTATCTCTGTGCTGCTTTAGGACTCGCTTCCTCCTTCACCGCCTCGCTTCCTTGACCGAGCCGGTCAGGATTGCTGAAGTGAAGGCAAGGGTCGCTTCTATTCTAGGAGAAGGGACATGACCGACACCGAAACCAATCGCGCGCTCGTCGCCAAGGCCTATGACGGCCTTGCCAAGGGCGACCCTACGCACTTTACCGCGCTATTCAGTGAGGATCTCGAATGGCGGGTGATGGGTTCGTCCGCGTGGTCGAAGCATTTGAAAGGGCTGGAGGCGGTAGAACGCGATCTCGTCGGGCCGCTGTTCGCGCGCATCGATGGGCCGTATCTCACCACCGCCGAAACGATCCTTGCCGATGGCGACCGTGTAGTGGTGCTGGCCAAGGGCAATGCGAAAACGCACGAGGGCAAGCGTTACGACAATGACTATGCCTTCGTCTTCCGCATGGAGGGCGGCAAGATCGTGGAAGTGCGCGAATACATGGATACGATCCTGGCCGATGCGGCGCTGGGCACCTGAAGGACCGCCCGGCACCATCCACCCCTCCCGCCGCTGTTGCAGTGCAGCATCTCGTTGCCGGAGGAATTCCCATGACCAAGACCCCCAACAGAACCTGACCCAAACTCGCGATCGAGGGGTGGGTGCTGGGGGCGGAGATGTCGGCGGTGATCTGGCTGCGCAATTCGCCGCTCAGCCTGCCAGTCAGCCACAGCCACCACATATTGAAATCCGCGCCAGGCTCCACAGCGGATAGGTGAAGGTGGCGGGGCGGTTCATCTCGACTGTGAAATGCGCCAGCCAGGCGAAGAAATAGCCTGCCACCGGCATTGCCAGCAGCAAACTTCCTCGACGATCCACTGGCAGAGGAACGCTTTAGCTTCGCCATTGAAGTCGGCCCGGACCGCCGCGCCCTATTCGATTACGACGCGGTACTGCAGAGTGAAGCTGGGATGGGCGACACCGTTCGATGCGCGGAGCGATCCTGTTGGTGAAAAGCGGATGCGCGCTACCGCCGGGTCGCTGGGGGAGGCAGGCGCGTATGTGAAGCCGGGACCGGTGGTCTGGTTTGAAAAGGCCACGTTGCTGCTCGGGTTGAAGGCGAGCCCGCTGGCCGTTGCGCCGTCCGTGAAGACGGAAGGGAACGCCGTGTAATAGGCGAGGGCGGGATCCGGCGTATCGATCAGCCGCAACGTGTTCGCATCGCTGGCTGCATCGCCGCTATTCGTCACCCTGATCGTATATTCGACGATCGCTCCCGGAATGGCCTTCGGAGAGGCGCTTTGGGTGGGATCGGAAATAACCCGCGAAGTCTTGTCGACCGACACGATGGCCCGCGGCGAGTTGCGCGTATTGGTGATCGTGCAGGTGATAACATCGCCCAGCCTGGGAACCACCAGGCCGGTCGCGCCGCTCGCAGGCAGGACGGTGGACGAACTCGAGTTGCGATTGGTGCATGCCAGGGTGGGCGAATAACGCTGCAGGGTGGTCGTCCCGCTGGCTACCTCGGTCAGGCGATAGGTCGCACCGGCGATGGCGGCCAACCTGCCGGTCGTGGAGGGCGTGGCGGTTGTACCGGCCCCGGTTGTGACAAAAGCGGCGATCTCGGAATTTGCATCCTGGTTACGCACGTCCAATCTGAACTGATCGTTGGCGAAGATTCGGCCAGGTGATGCAATGACCGTGCGTAACTCGAGCTTCGGATTCGGGGTATTCGTAAACACACAGTCGACGAAATCGCCGAACTGGAGCTTGCCGAAATCGTAGCGGTTAGTGACGGTATCGCGTGGAAGTACCGTGGTCGAGCCGCTGTTGATATTGGTGCAGGTCAGCGTGGCGCGATAATCTGCCAGCGTACTTGAACTGCCGCTTACCATTTCCTCCCGCAGCACCAGCGGAACACCGGATGTGGATGAGAACACGGCGGCAGGGAACGGCCCGCGATCGGTGCCGTCCGTTTGCCCCGAAGCATAAACAACCGATCCGGTGCTGGATTCTATCAGAAAGCGGAACTGGTCGTTATCGGCTATCCGGGTTCCCTCGACCTGCTTGCTCAGCGTGATGGAAGCAAAGCGGATTGCCAGCATCACGCCTTGCAGCCCGCTACCCTGCATGGTCACGGTAACCGAAGTGGGATTGAGCGAACCGACGATATAGGCCCCGACATTTCCGGTTCGCCCACCTCCTGCCGAACGAAAGGTCGTACTGCCCAGACCGGTGGCCGTCGGATATTGTGCTCCGTTGATGGGGGCCACGCGATCGAGCAGCTGCCAGGATGCGCCGTTGGTGGTGTATTGCTGTGTTTCGTTATTGTCGGTTGATTCGGCATCCGCGACGACGAACGCATACTGGTTCGCCTGGCTTACCCCCGCAGGCGGGATCACGGTAATGTTGGTAAAGGTAAGCGTTGTCTGGGATCCGTTGATATTCTGATACAGTATCGGTCGCCCCGGAATATTCAGAAAGCTGCTGTTACCAACTGCGGCGCCGGTCCAGCTGGGCGCGGCTACGCTCCTCAGATAGGCTGAACCGCTGGTAGGGCTGTTCGTGACGCGCAGGCGGAAGGTCAGGCGCGAGCCGTCGGGCAGATTGTAGCTCAGGCTTTGGCCGCCGGTGCTGCGGGCCTGTGAATCGCTGTAATTGCTCATATTGAGCCAGCAATAGGTTTGCCACGATGACGGGGCTGCGCCGCGCGCGCCTGCCCGCGAGCAATCTTGCGCATACGCTTCGTGTGCGCTCATTCCGAAGAAAAGAGCACAAAGAATAGCGGCCATGCGAATGAAATGCGAAACGGCACGAAGCGTCACAGATTTTCAACCAGCTAGTTGTAGCGCAGCTATAGTAACCGACAGTCCTTAATCATCGGTAACGATACATTTGCTGCACCACATTTTTCCGGTTCGGCAGATTGCCTGTGCTCCCCCGCGGGAACACCACGGAATCCCCGCCCGTTAGGCTCCCGAAGGAGGCCAACAATGGCACGCAATACAGGTGACGAACACCGGATCGGCTCGGTCGAGGATCGCAGTCAGGTGAAGAACACGGCGACGGGCAAATGGACCAAGCGCAATCGCGAGGACGGCTCGGCCGAGGCGGGGCAGTTCATGGATGTCAAATCGGATGGCGAGCCGTTCAAGGGTGTCGCCAGGGAACGCGACGGGCGGCGTAGCGACGAAGAATGAGCGCGGCGGTTTAGAGCCTAGCGCACCCCGGCCTTGCGCAACTCTGCGCCCAGCCTGCCGGTCAGCCACAGCCACCACATTTTGAAATCCGCGCCCAGGCTCCACAGCGGATAGGTGAAGGTGGCAGGCCGGTTCTTCTCGACCGTGAAATGCGCCAGCCAGGCGAAGAAATAGCCTGCCACCGGCATGGCGAGCAGCCACCACCAGCGCCCCGTCAGCATGGCGAAGATCGCGATCAGCACCACCAGCGTCGTCCCGACATAATGCAGCGCGCGGGTTCGCGGGCGTGAGTGTTCGCGCAGGTAGAATGGCCAGAATTCGGCGAAGGTCGAATAGCGGGGCGGGTCCTTCTGTGCGGGTTCTGGCTGGGTCATGCCCGCAATGCTGCGGCAGCGGGGCGCGCTTGGCAAGTCTGCCCGCCGGGCGCGCCTGCCGTATCCGCTGGCCAGCGCGCGCCGATGGGGCCATAGGGGCGCATGGCCGATCTCTACCTGAAGAATTTGGAATCCGAACGCCGCCAGCTGTGGGCGACCTGCCGCCTCAAAGGGCTGAAGAAGGACACACCCGAGCGGCGCCGCATTGCCGATATCGACGAGGCGATTGCCGCGCATAAGGCCAAGTCTGCCAAACCCGGCTGACCGCCGCCGTCACACCGGCTGCGAGCGACCTTCCGTCCCGTGGCGGTGCAGCACGACATCGAGCAGGGCGGGGCGCTCCTTCTTCTGCCAGGCACGCTCGTGGAAGAAGAACACTACCGCATTCACCAGCGGCTCCACCAGCGCAATGCCGCCCGCCAGCGCGAGCGAGCCGGTGAACAGATAAGCGACCGAAAAGCCCACGACGAGGTGGAGCGCGAGGAAGCTGAGCGTCTTGAGATAATCGCGGTGCATGAAGGGGGTAATACCCCAAACGTACAATCGTATCCTACGATTAATATGCAGACATTAATCGGATTGGGCGAACATCGCGTTCAGGCCAGCCGAGTCAGCACTCTGTCCAGCGCTTGCAGGAAGTTCGAGCGGTCGGCCTTGCTGAAGGGCGGCGGGCCTCCTCCTAGGCCGTCCATGCCGGCGCGCAGATCGTCCATGATCGCGCGGGTGGCGACTGCGGCGCCGATGCTGGCGGTGTCGAACGGCTTGCCATTATGCGCCAGCACCTGCGCGCCCGCTTTCAGGCAGCGTTCGGCCAGCAGTATGTCGGCGGTGATAACCACCGTGCGGGCACCTGCGTGTTCGGCGATCCAGTCGTCCGCCGCATCGTATTTTGGGCCCTCAGGCGCCGGGCGCTGGGCGTCCGCCCAGCTTGGCTTTCGGCCTAACCGGCCGGCGGGCAGTCGCCCTTGCGGCCCACTGCGTGCGCCGGGTCCATCGCCGACCACCACGCGCTTCACCCGCTCGCTCACGGGAACGCGAAAGGCGCTGTTGCTCACCACGCGGACATGCGCCTTGAAGCGCGCGGCGACGCGGTAGATTTCGTCCTTTACCGGGCAGGCATCGGCATCCACCAATATGGTGACGGCGTTTTCCGGGGGCGAGATATCGGCTTGGGGCGGGGGCATCGCAGGCGCCTGTAGCACCGGATGCCCCGCGCGTATAATCGGCTTGGCCGGGCCTAGCTGTTCTTCATATTCTCCAGCCCCTTGATGGCGCCGGGCTTTTGCGAAGGCTGCGAGGCATTGGTCTTCACCTTTTCCTTCTTGGGCTTGCGTGCTTCGCGGTTCGATTTCTGTCCCTTGGACATGGTTTTTCCAATCGGGGCGGAATGCCCCGTGGGGCAGCGTAGACCCTTTCGGGGAATAGCTTGCATCAATTCGGTTTGGGGGGGGGGGGGGCCCGGGCCCCACCTGTAACCGTCATCCCCGCGCAGGCGGGGATCCAGCTGGCCGGGGGCTATGTCCGCTCTGG
>NZOF01000007.1 GCA_002695185.1 Erythrobacter sp. | reverse complement strand
TCGCCCGCGCCCGGCAGCGGCGGCAGGCCGTCGTCCGCCGCCACCGTGTCGGTGGGCGCATCGCGGCGACGGGTCGGGCGCGACCAGACGATGTTGTAGGAGCCGTCCTCCTGGCGGAAGGCCGAGATATACAGCGGCTTGTCGAGGCTCGGATCCTCGATCTTGCCGTTGAGGAAGGTCTCGCCAGTCGAATTGGACGAAAGCTCGAACAGCGCGCCGACCTGAACCCACTGGCGGGCGGCCGAAAGCGCGAGGATCTCGAACTTGGGCGCGCGGGGATTGGCGGAGTGGACGGTGCGCAGCGCGATCACGATCGCGACGGTCAACGTCGAGATCTTGCCGGTGTAGGTGCCGCTGGCGTTCTGGGTGATGGTGCCGATGTTCATGGGTGGTCTCCGTAAGAAAGTTCGCTCGAACCCCTTGTCCGAACACCTTCTCTGCCCCCCTCATCTCCTCGGCCGTTCGGCCGAGTAAGGCGCGCCAGCGCCGCTCCGACGGGCGCCACTTCGGCGCCGTCGGAATCGTGTCACTGGCCGAGTGGAACGGGCGTCAGGACTCTCGCGCGAGCGAAGGACGCCAAAGGCGATGATGTCCTGCATCTCCTCGGCGAAGCCGAGACTGTCGATATAGACGGCCCCGCGGTCGTTCTGGCCGAGGAAGCCGATCACGCTGGTGATGTCGTTGGCGATCGCGACGTCGAGGCCGAATAGATCGGCAATTTCGAAATGACCAAGATCGGGGCCATTCCACCAAGCCATCAGGAAGTTCGCAACGCGGCGCGCCTGGCCGGTGTCGCTCATTGCGATCGGGATCAGGCGCGTCAGCGCCGCGCGCGCGGAATCATAGTCGGTCTGGATCGAAGTCATCGGCGGGCTCCCGGATGACAAGCTATCGGGATGCGCGCGCGGCGCAAAGAACTTCCCGCTGTCCCTCAGAAGCGCAGCGGCGCCGGCATCGCCAGCCATTCGGGCTGATCATCCGTGATGGGGATGTCGAAATTCCCGGCCTTGGCCTCGCTGAACACGGTCGCCCGGGCAAGGCTGCCGAAGCCGTCCTCATGGTTCCAGAAACTGAGGCCGTATTCGGCGTTGCTGGTGGAAAGGACATAACCGTCAGCACCCTCGTCGCTTGCGCGGGCGATGGCACGATCGAGCATCAGCGAGGTGTGGCCGTATTCGATCGTGTCGGCGGTTATCGCGACGTAGCCGCCGCCAAACTCGCCGGCGCGCAGCCTGTCGCAATCCGACGCCCACTCGAAACCGAACGGCAACGCCGACGGGGCGCAGCGCTGGATGAGTTTGGCGGCGGTCTCCACGCCGAACTGCTCGCCCGAGAAGAAGACCACGACCACGCCGTCCGCGTCGGGCTCGGCGAACTCGATGTCGAAATCCAGGCTCGGATAATTTTCGTCCGGGAAGAGGTCGAGCAGCCCGTCGAACGGGCTCTCCGGCGTGCGGGGGAAGAGCGCGGCGAAGTCCTCGCCCAGGTCCCGATAGTGGGCCTCGAGCCCATCGAGGCCCATCTCGGCATCGTCGATCATTTCGATCGCGCCGACGACGCGGCGAAGAAGATCGCCCTCGGCGCTGGTGACGGCAACGCCGAACGCGGCCTTGGTGTAGCTATTGGACATGGCTGGCTCCGTGGCTGTCTTAGTTTTTGGCGGCGAAACCGCCAACGACGAGCGGCGGCACGGTGAATTCGGCCGCATCGAAATGCGCGATGACGGCCTCGAACGAGCCGAGCATCTCGACTTTGCTTCGGCTGATGACGACCTCGTCGTCTTCGGTGACCGCATAGGAGACGGCGCTGCCGTCACCCGTTGCAACAACGCGCTCGGGTCCCCACTGACCGGGATAGCCACCGCACCAGCGCACGAACGGCAAGCCGTGCGAAAGGCACCAGCTCTCCAGATCGCCGAAGCTGCCGCCGGCGACTTCGTGGGCGAAAAGACGAAGCGGCTCGCCAGGGACATGGTGATGAGGCTCGAACGGTTCGCCATCCCATTCGATGGCGAGGCCCTCGCTCGCGATGAGGTCGGCGAGCTCTTCGAACTCGGCGGCGTCGAGCGTGCCCCCGATTATGATTGAGGCAGATACGCGATCGGCCATGGTCGTCTCCTGTGGTCGGACGCGCGGAGATGCGCAAAGGAACGCGGGCGCGTGGCTGCGCTTGACGCCCGGCGTGATGGCGGGAAAGCGCTAGTGGGCGGAGCCGAACAGGGCTCGCTTGACAGCGACCTGGTGCTCGCCATCCGCGACCGCGATCGAAGCGCGCATATCGGCGAGCAGCGTCGCCGCGAGATCGGCCGGCACTACGGCGTGGGGCGCGACGATCCCGATCGCGGCCTCGGGCGTGAGCAGCTCGCCGGGTTCGGTGCCGACCCAGATCAGGGCCTCGCCCTCGTGGGGTTCGTCCTCCGTCGCGAAAATGACCTGCGCGAAGAACGTCTGGAGCGGACGGTCCCAGCCGACTGTCGCGCGGAGCACGTCCTCGCTGTCCGGCCTGGGCCCAAGCTCATGGCGGCTCATGGGCTGGTCCTCCGGATGCGGTGGTGGACGTGGCGAGCGGCGCCTTCGGCGCTGCTGATCGCCTTGCCCGCAGCCGAGGCCGCCTGACGCCTGCCCGACGGAGCAGCGTTCGGGCTTCGCGCAACCGCTCAACCGCGATTGCGATGGCCTGCCCGTGCTCGGGCGTGGCCGGGGTGATCCGACGCATGTGTTACCTCCGATATGGATGGAACGGCGCGCGACGCGCCTAATCGTCTTCGGGCAGCATGATCGTCATGACCCGCGTCGTGACATCGGGATTGGCCGGATCCTCGGATCCCCATTCGAGCGAGCGGTCATAATAGTCGATCGCGAAGCGGATCGACCTGCCCCTGAACAGGACCTCGCCGCGGCGGCGTTCATCGCGCTCGTCGGCCGCGAAGTCGCACCGGTCGATCGCCATCAGCAATTCGCCATGATCGCGCAGGGTCGCGTCGGGGTCCGCTCCCTCGGCGAGCGCCGCTGAGCACGCGGCGGTGATGACGATCCGCGCCGCCGGATCGAGACCTTGGCGGACGCGATCGTTGAGCGTGGCGATGCGGGAGAGCTGGTTTGTCATGATGCCTCCATCAGGCCGGCGTTGAAGGTCGCGATCCAGGCTTCCATCGTCGGGCGCTCTGAGACCGGAACGAGGCTGGCCGCGTCCTGAAACTTGATCAGGTCGGTCGGGGCGTCGCGGCGGATCGCCGCGATCTCGGCTTCGGGAAGGAGCCGCTCTGCCCGGATAAAGTCTGTGATCTTGCCCGGCTTGGTCTTGGTCGAGCGGCGCCAGAGGCCTTCGACCGTCCGGAGCCGGGGCTCGGCTCGGGCCTCGATCAGGACGATCAGGCGCAGGCACCAGGCCGGGAGCGCGCGGACCTCGTCAGGCCGGATCGCTCCGCAGAAGAAGCAGCTCGACTTCGGCGGCACCGGCAGGCCGGCCGCGGCGATGCGCGCCACGCAGCGATCGCGGGTCCACCCCCATTCGCGCAGCGGATAGCGGCACTCGAAGAGCGGATCGTCGATGACGGAGGCGTGCGCGTAGCGACGGTTGTCGGCCGGCGACGCGTCATAGCCGATCAGGCGAACGACCTTCTGGCCGCGCGACCAGGCGGCCCGCGCCGGCGCCCAGGTGCGAAGGTAGGCATCCTGCGGCGCGACCTTCCATTTGAGCGAGCAGCTGTGTCGGCCCAGGCTGATGCTGGGGAGCGTCGCGTTGGTGAGCACATTGGCCAGGATCGAGTAATAAGGCGGCCAGTGCTTGAAGCGTCGGGGAATGTACCGGACGACCTCATAGGGGATGCCGCGCGCCGCCATCCACGCCGCCATCATCTCCTGATAGGCATAGGTCTCTGGCTTCTCGGCGCCGGGATCGGCGGACAGGACGAGATCAGGAGCCTCGCCGCGGGCCTCCATCTCGATGAGCAGTGCGGTTGAGTCGACCCCGATGCCGTAGGCGAGGACGACAGGCGGCGGGGCGGAGACCAGGATGTAATCGGGAGACCGGGCCATCCCGGCCTCGGCGTGAAGAAGAGCGGACATGAAGAGGGCCTCGGGTCTCGAAAGCGATTATCGCCTCCGATCCTCCAGCCCCCCCTCCCCTCATTCCTGGTGGCTGGGCCCGCCCAGGAGGATGACGGCGATCGACGGCTTGTCGTTGGCACCGAGCTTGCGGCTGTCGAACACCTGCCGTCCGCCGAGGCCGATGGTCAGCATGTCGAAGGTCGGCGATATGCCGCCGTTGGCGTTCGCGATGCACGCGCCGTGATCGTGATACTGGATGTCGACGAAGCTGGGCGGCGCGCCGCGCTTATGCTCGCCGAAGAAGAACGTAATTCTTCGCCCGTCCGACGTCTTCGCCGTGATCGTGAAATTGCCGTCGGGGATTTCGACCGGAAGCGTTGGCACGTCGTTGAATCGGGCAAAGCCGATGCTCTCGGCATCAACCGCCGTCATGACGGGGAGGGTTGTGATGTCAGCCATGGTTGGTCTCCGCATCGACAGGAAAGAGCGGCAGCGTGGGGTGCCGGATCGGAAGAGCCTTGGGATAGGGCAACCGGGGGAGCGCGCGGCCGCGGCGGCGGGCCTCACGGGTGAGCTCGAAGCAATAGGCGTAGAGCCCGGCTTGCTGGTGGGCGAGGAGATGCCGCTCGCGTTGAAGCCGCCAGAGCCACCGGCGCGGCTCCTCGCCAATCGCCGGCCTCGGCACGCCGAGCGCGATGAGCTGGTCGATTGCACCAGCGTGGCCTTGCTCGCCGAGACGGATTTTCGAGAGGGTCCGTCCCGAGATGGTAATGTCGCCGACGCGGAGGACGGTACGCGGCCTCGTGACCGCCCGATGCGCGGCCGAGAGCGCGCAATAGACCCGTCCGATATGCCCGGCGCCGGGGTCGCTATACGAGACCACGGCCTCGATTCCCGGCCGTTCCCGGCGGAGGTGCCGGAAGGCGCGCGCCACGAAGAAGCTCTCGCCGTTCTGTGGCACTGCGTCGGTCAGGATGAGACGGGCCAGGACGCAGCCGCGCGCGGGATCTTCGAAGCCGGTGTGGCGCGAGATCACGGCGCCGGTGGTCGGCACCGCGAAAACGGCGACGCCCTCGAGAGTGCCACTGCGATCGAAGAGGCCGACAGCGACTTGCGCCGCCGGATAGGTCGGGAGGTAGTGGTGCCGTGCGATGAACGCGCGCGCCACAGCATGATCGATGACCTCCACCCGATAGGCGCTTGGATCGATGAGCTCGAGGTCGCGCGCCCATAGCGCGCGCCGCTCGCGCCAGCGCTGGCTGCGGTCGGTTTGCATGAGGTGATGATCCGAGGGTCAGAGCAGACGAGGCTGACGGGCGTGATCGTCCAGCATTTGCCGCGCGAAGCGCTCGGCGCCCGCCTGGTCGCGTGATGGGAACAGGTCGTGGGTGCAAAGCAGCCGGAAGCTCCTGTCGATCTCCATCGCGCAGAGCCATCGATCGCGGCCCTCGACATCCACCATCGTCAGGGCGAGGCACCGCGACCCGGCATAAGGGTTGGTGTCGAGCGGATCGCCGGCGAAGCCGGCCAGCGACCAGAAGCGCCAGCCGAGCGGCGGCTGATCCTCAATCTCGGCGGTGAGGCGCCACTGGCCGATGGTGACTTCGATCGCTGTCATTGCGCGGCCTTCCGTGCCGCGACCGCGAGAAGCTCGGCAAATCGCTCCATGATCGAAATCGCGGTGGGAAAGCGGTCTGGCAGGGAATGGCGTGCCAGGATCGGGCGCCGGGCCGCGGCAATGTCCTCGGCCTCGGACGGTGTGGGCAGCCGGGGTGGCCAACCTTTGACGTATCGCAGACCTGCCGGCATCGATGCTTCCAGACGGCGCCGCTCGAGCTGGTCGGCCTTGGCTCGCGCGACGTCCGACCTGAGCCCGGCGCTCAGCAGCCGGGGCGCGACGTCGGCAAGCCACCGCGTCGGTTGGAAGGGGAAGGTCGAACGAGCCTCGATGCCGACCAGTTCGCGATACACCTCGGCATTCGATGGCGCCGCCGCCGACGCCTCGAGGTCCTGTAGCGAGGCGAAAATGCAATAGCGACAGGACAGCCGGCTCGAGCCCCACGTCGAATAGGCTTCATGCAGCAGGATCCCAAGCACGCGATGGGCGCGAAACACGTCGCTGCTCGTCCAGTCGGCGATCGGATGCCACGTCATCATCGTCGTGCCGTGCCGGTTCCCGGCCTTGGCGTACCGCTCGTCGGCCTTCGCGATCGGGATCGGGGCCCGGTTGTGGCTTTCGTCGCGGCGCAGCCCGAGAACGGAGACGATCTGTTCGCCCTGGTGCATTCGGGCAACCGCCGGGCCGATCACCGTCGCCTTCATTTCTGACTGGCAGAAGCGAAGTGATGCCGACGACCACGGTCCGATCAGATTATAGGTCTCGAGCGCCGCGTAGCGCCGCTTGCCGCTCTCGAAGCGCTGGATCCAGCGATCGACCAGGTCGCCGGCCGCCCGCCGGACGACAGTGAGCGGCATGCCCGCCTCGGCGGCGATGCGCTGGACGGTCTCGGGGGTCGTGGCCCATTCGGCACGACCGAGATCGGCATGGATCGCCATCCGCCGCGCGCGCGGATGACCGACGAAATCGAGGAAGAGGTTGACCGCGGCCATCGCCGCGCTCGAATCCTTGCCGCCCGACAGGTTGAAGACGATCCAGGCGTCAGCCCGGATAGCGTCGATGATCTCGGGCGTGAGGGCGATGCCGGGAAGCTCCGGAATGATCATGTGCGATGAAACCGCCGGGGTGAGGCGAGCGTGGTGGATCATGGTCTGCTCCAGCGGCGAGAGGCCGGTCAGGCGAACAGCCGATCCGCCTGGGTGACGGGCGGCGAAAGCTGCAGGTCTCGCCGAAGCTGCTGCGCGAAGCGATCGGGAGCGAGCAGCGCAGTGATGGGCGCGAAGTGATTGCGCTGGCCGCAATAGTCGGTTCGGCCGCTGACGCGGCGGTAGAGAACCTCACGATCCTGGCCGAGTCCGCCCAGCGAGAGCTGGACATAGACCTCGTCACCATGGAGCGTGATCTCGCCAGAGACCGCAGCGCCGCCCTTGTTGGAGCGGACGGAGTAGCTCTCGGCTTCGAGGCCCAGGGCCTCGGCGAGCCGGCGCATCGCTGTCCGCCCTTCGGCATGGAAGGTGCGCTTCGCGGCCTCGTCATAGGCGACGCCGCGATAGGCGAGCGTGCGAAGCACAGGATGTCGGCGGATCTCGGCGATCTGGTCCATGCAGATGCGGCGCAGGGCCATGCTGTCCGGGCGGCGCTCGGTCACCGACACGAGGTGCCTCACGAGCAGGATGACCGCCGCGTCGGTCTCGGCGTCCTTTCCGGCATTGCGGCAGTCGGTGATCGCCGCGTGAACGGCATGCAATCCTGCGCCGATGGTAGTCAGGGCGCTGGGGTCGAGCGCCTGCTGGTGGCGCATCGCGACATCGTAGGTCATGGACGGGGTACTCCGGTCTCAAGCGCAAATCCGCTCGACCAGCCCCTCCCCCTCTCTTCTCCTTCACGCCGGCAGGCGTCGACGATTAGGCAGCCGCCGGCAGAGGTATCGGGGCGCAGCGTCCGCTGCCGAGATTGATGAAAGCCCCCGCGTGACCGATCGAACCGCGACCGAGCAGGTCGAACAGGAGTGACAGCGCGTGGCTTGCGACGATGCGGTTCAAGAAGAGCGATTGTCGCTCCAGGGCCTCGGCGACAGAGCAGGATGGCGCGGCGTCGTCCGGCAGGCTCTCGTCGGCGAGTTCCGGGAAATATTCGAGGACGGTGGGCAAGCGGCGCTCGTGACGCCGATGGGAAGCGGCGGGGCAGCCGATGATGAATTGGCCATCGCCCGCGCGGTTGCCGAGGTCCATCCAATAGAATGGTGCCTTGGACCCTCTACCGAGCGCTGCGCCGAGGGCGCGGCGAGCTGAGGCTGTATCGACGCAAGTGATCAGAATGTCGGCCCCCGACACATCGATCGCCTCGGGCGCCCGGCCGTGAACGGCTCGCCACGCAAGTCCGTGCGCAAGGTTGATCCGCTCCGTCAGCGTATGGGCTTTGGAGTTGCCGAGATCGCAGCGGTAGAAGGGCTGCCGGCCAAGGTTCGCCTCGGTCACGACGTCATCGTCGACCACGATCACATGAAGCGATCGCGACGAAATTGCGCGCAACGCCGTGTCGAGTGAGGTGAGGCCCATCAGCATCTGGGCGCCGTTACCCCCGCATCCGATCAGAACGACATTAATTGCGCGGTGGTGGAGCCCTTCTGGCAGGAAGTGGCGATCCCGGGTCTCAGGCGTCATGGCCGTCTCCTTCGAAGGGGCTGCGCGGAAGCGGGAGAAACATCCCGCCGGCGCAAAGCCGCGAGGCAAACTCGGGACCGCCGGGCCCGCCGAGCCGACCGATGACGAGCGCGATCTTGGTGGCGTGCGCGTCATCGACATCGTCCGTGGCGCTGAAGAAGGCACGGCCATGGCCGTGGCTGTGGATGTCGCAGACGATGTGGCGGTTCCCGGGCAGGACAGGTGTCCGATAGACCAGGCGCGACGGCGTCGCCTCGTCGATCTGCGGGAAATCGAGGAAGCGCCGATCGTCCTCGTTCCACACGATGAAGGCGGCTGCCTCATTGGGCAGCGCCGCGCCGAAATGATCGATGATCTGCGCCAAGAACGCCCGCGGTATCAGGCCGCACCGAAGGTTGGCGCGACGCTCGCCCACGCTGCGATAGGGAAGGTAGGCGGCAATCGGCGGCGTGACCGGCACATCCAGCTCGAGCCAAGGCCGCCTTATAATCAGGAAGACACCGTCTCGGCCGATCGCGAGGCAATGGCCCCCGCGCGAAGCCCGCACCGCGTCCAGGCCGGGTGAGTTGCCGCTCGGCGGCGCAGGGAAGCACGGGACGGCCGCGAGCAGGGCAGCCGCCGTGGGGTCATCGGCGAGAGCCGTCATCGTCTCGTCCTTGCGATGAGTTGGCCAAGCGTCAGCGGCTCGACGGCCTTGCAGGACGGTGCCGCGACCGACCGACGTTTGACGGCGAAAGCCTTGAGACGCCTGACCGGGAAGCGGGCGGCGCGCCGCGCCGCAAGGTCGTCCCAAAGGGAGATGAGCCCACCCTTCCCCGAGACCGTCTGGTCCTGCCCGTGATTGGGATGAGTCGACCAGGACTCGAACAATGCCCGCTCGAACTCCGGGATGGCGGAGACGGACAGCGTCCCGGGCTTCGGGATATTCCCCCAGCATAGCGTGCCATCGGCGTAGACATTGAGGATCGGCGAATGGAAGACGATGGAGTCGGCAGTCGGCCGCTCATCCTCTCGAAGCGCGTAGACTCCCAACGCTCGTCTCGTGGCAACGAGGAGGTGGGCCGGGTAAGGGACCGAAGCCACCGTTTTGGTGGAAAGGGCCTTCAGGCCGGCGGGCGGCGTGCTCAGACTGAAGTAGGCCGGCCGAACCTTCGCGGGGATCCACCACGCGAGGAGATCCTGGTGGGCAACGAGCACGTTGTGCGGGAGGAGTTCGGGCGCGGCGGCGCGGCCCAAGGCCTCGGACCATTGGCGCAGGTGCGCCCGTGTCAGCGGCGTGCCGGCGGCGATCCTCGGGCCGGCGTCGTCATCATGCTCGATGTGATGAAGGCTGGCGAACGCCCGCCCATCGTGGCCGGGAGCGCCGTAGCGCGTGCCGTTTCTCGCGGCCTCGGTTCGATAAAGCAGGATGGCGTTGGTCAGCACCAGCCCGTCGGCGGTGGCTTCGAATTGAGTCGAGTGCTTTGACATGGCTGCCTCACAGGGTGTCGGGATCGAGCTGGATCAGCTCTTGGGCGGCGAGCAGAAACCGGGCGCCCGCCTCGAGCGATGCGAACCAATCAGTGACGCGAGCGGCGTCCGGCAGCGGGCAGAGGCCGGCGATGTCCATGAAGCCGTATTCCATGCCGTGGCGTGCGACATCGTCGACCTCGCGCGCGAACTGCTCGACGGGCACGAGCGTCAGAGGAGGCAATGACGAGCACTCCTCCAGATCCGGCAAATATTCGTGGATGGTCGCGCCGTCGAAATGCCAGGCGTTTCGCTCATCCGGCAGGGCCCGAAGCGCCCGGTGGCTGCAACGCAGATTGCGAAGCGCGGTGCGCAGGCCATCGGGCAGCGACCGTGGTGATGCAGCATTTGCCGCGATCATCCACTCCGGCCTTCGGCCGTTCATGTCCGAGGGCAGGATGGTGTCTTCGAGATCGTCCGGGTCGGCGCCGTGATAGGCGACCAGCGCATTGCGCGCGCCCTCGTCGTCGGTTTCGCCGTCCCAATAATACATCGAGATTTCGTCGAAGAGATCGTCGTAGCCGAAGATCGGAAGCGCTGAGCCCATGGTCCGGGCGAGCGCGGTGTAGGCAGCGGCGCGCCAGCCGATCTGGGCGTCGCTGGTCTCGATCCAGCCGAGGTCGACCTGCCCCATACTGTCGCAGACGATGGCGATGGCCGGCGCGTCGCTGTCCTCGCTGTTGAGGACAGCGACGCGCAGTTCGGCCAGTTCGAGCGGCCTGAGAATATCCAGAACCGCCTTATCGAAAACGCGCTCGATGCGGCGCCGGGCCTCAGCGCGCGTGCGACGCCGTGCCGTCTGGTCGCGCGATGCGACCCAACCGCCAATCAGCTTGTGATGACGTGCAAGCGGCTGATCGAAGCTGACCGGGATCTTCCGGGACAAGACGGCCGACCGCCCGGCCAGGTCAGCCGAGCGGGGGCAGTCGCAAGCCGTTGGGAGACTGGAGGGGCTCGGCCGGTTCGCCGTGTTGCGATGCCGGGTCGATGAGGATCTTGAGGTGGAGGGCCCGGGCCTGCGGGTCGCAGGGTGGTCCGGGAGAGCGGGTAGCGTCGCCATCGTCGAACTCGATCCATTCGAGGAGTGTCTTGCGGGGTGCGGCGGGAAGGACCGCGTCGGCCTTGCGCGCCACGGCTATCCCTTGGTGCCGACCGCGCGGCGGTACTCGGTGACATGGGTACCCGCGGTGACGCCGGCGTCGACCAGCTCGGCGTTCAGAATCGCGGGATAGAGGGTGGCATGGTACGCGCGCAGGCCCTGCGGGTCTTCGGCAAGGTGGGGCGGAACCGGGAGGTCGATTCCACCATATCGATAAGCGCGCGCAAGGTGATTGATCTGCATGGGGCTTCTCCTGAGAGATTGAACACGGGCCGAAGCGGGGGCCGTCACCAGAGGCTTGCCGGCTCGTTCGATTTGGCCTCGGCCGGGAGCGCGTTCGGAGCTGGTGCCGGCGACGCGGAAGTGGTCGCCGTCTTTGCCGGCGCCGGTGTCGCCCTTGCCTTGGCGGCCTCGGCGGAGGCGGCCTTGGCGGCTTCAGCGGCTAGACGTTGGTCGGCGATCTGATCGGCGAGCGTCTTGCGCGTCGCGATCAGCTGACCGAGCGCGCCGTCAGCGCCGCGCGCGAGTTCCGCGTCGATTTCCGCGGCGCTTGCGGTGATCGAGATGGGCCTTGTCTCGCCGACCTCGAGGGCGGCCGTCGTGCCCTCGACCTTCCGAGGGATGACGGTCAGGGTCACAGTATCGTCGGGCCCGGCGACAAGGTCGAACCCTAGCGAATAGCGGTGGAGCAGCGGGAGCAGGTTTGCGATAAGCATGGTCGTTCGTCCTTGTTCGGATGCGAGGAAAGTGGATCAGGCGGCGAGCGCATCGACGCGGCGGCTGGACATCGGGGCGGCGCCGGAGGCCGCGCCATATTGCCCGTCGAGGGTCATCGCGCTCGGCAGCCGACCCGCCCAATCGAAGCCGGCGGCGTTCAGCATGCCGGTGACCAGATCGGCCTTCTTGGAGCCGAGAAGCTTGGCAAAGGCCTTCTCGCCCATGTGCGAGATCAGCCCGCACTCCCGGGCGACGAATTTCAGCTCGTCCTTGGTATATCGCTCGAGAAAGGCGCGATCGACCTGCCAGACCTGGCGGATGTCGACGTCGAACGCCCTTGCGAGATCGGCGACATGGCTGAACGATTGCACGTCGCGGGCGTAGGCGGCGCCGATCGCTGAGAGCGCCGTTGCCGCCTGGGCCTCGGAAAGCTCGCGAACCTCATCGATTTTGCCCCCGAAGCTCAGATCAGGGAAGGACGGGTTGACGAGGAGGCCGGCTCGCGCCGTCAGCGTGCTCGACTTGATCTGGGAGAGCGTGCCGGTCAGCGCGGCGACGAGGATGGCGGTTCGAGCATGAGAAGCGTTGTCTGCGAGCCCGCGCGCCAGCGCGGTGCGCCAGGTTGCCTCCCGCAGATCGCTTGTGCGGCCCGCGATCGATTTCGCGGTGACGCTGGGGCCATTGGCGTTCGCGTTCGATCGCCCCGTCGCCCGACCCGATGGAGTTCCCGGCGCGAGCGCGGCTCGCCGAGCGGTCGCCTCGACCCCGTCCGCTCGCTCATCTTCGTGATCCTCGGCCTCATCAGCCTCGTCGAGATCGTTTTCGTCGGCGGCGTCGGCGGCTGAGGCGGAACGATCCTGCTCCTCCTGACGGGCCTGCTCGACCGCGTCCGTCTTGAGCTGGAAGCATGCCGCGTTGGTGCAATGACCATCGTCGACGTGGGTCTCGAAGAGCGCGCGTTGGGTCCCGAAGTTGAACGGACAGGTCGTGCATTCGGACTTGTCGAAACAGGCGTCGGCAAGGTTCTGGGTTACGCGCATGAGGAGGTCGCGGGTCTTCCCGATGTCGAGGCCGGCTCCCAGGATGGTCTCGAGCGCCTTGTCCTGCTTGTCCGCCGGCACGGCGGCGAGCAGCTCGGCGTGGCCGACCTTGATGCGGCGCTCGTCGAGCGCGAGTTTCACTGCGTCCGAAAGGTTGGCCAGCGCGAGGCGGCGGTCGAGCTTGGCGCGCGACCAGCCAAGACGCCGGCCGGCCTCGCCGCGGTCGTTCTGGCAGGCGGCGAGGACCCGGACCGCGGCATCGGCCTGTTCGGTTTCGGAGGCGTCATCCCGGATATCGTTTTCGTCGATCGCCGCCTCGAGCGCTTCCTGGTCGGTCATCTCCCGGATGATGACCGGCGCTTCGCCGTCCGCACCGAACGCTTCGAGCGCGGCGCGATACCGCCGCCCGCCGGCGACGATGATGTAGCGATCTTCGCCGTCGTCCGCCGGACGCACCAGAATCGGCTGAAGCATGCCGCGCAGCCTGAGCGACGCGACAAGTTCGTCGTGCTTCTTGCTGTCGAAATAGCGGCGCGGGTTGTAGCCGATGGCTATCCGGGCGAGTGGGACCATGGTGGTTCCGGTGGGCTGGGGTGCGGTCACGGCCGATCTCCTTGGAGGGTAGCGGGGCACCTCCGTCGGGGACGGGCGCCTCACTCTGGCGAGCCTCATGCTCACCCCATTCCTGCCCCCCTCCCCTCTCATCAGCCGGCGAGCCGCTCGCGGTAGATGTCAGCCGCCCATTGCTCGATCCACGGAGCCGTCATCTCGTCGTGATCGAGATCCCCGCTCTCGATGAGCTCGCGGATCTCGGCTCGGGCCTGCGCGATCGCCGTTTCCCAAGGGGCCGTCGGGACCGGATCGGGTTCCGCAGGCCGATGGTGCGGCAGGCGTAAAGGGTGGCTGGCAAGACGTTCGTGCTGTGCGCCCACCCACCGCGCCATATGGTCGGCCACAAAGCGGTCGCTCTTGGACACACGGGCCTGGCGGGCGGCTTGTCGGGCGCTGATGCCGTATGCCTGGCTGTCGATCGACGCGACCCGGTGCTCGAACGGAAGCAGGTATGGCAGCGCCGAACCCTTCACGCCAAATGCGTGCAGCCGGACCCCCCTGGGCAATATCTGATCCAGATGGTCGATGACGGCGATGACCCCCGCCGGACCATGGACATCTCTCCGGCACATGCTGCCGACGCCGATCAGCGACCCGGGCTTCAGCGATCCCCACAGCGCATCGATGCAGCGCTCATAATCCTTCGGACGGCGGCCTTGGATGACCGGCATCAGGGTTTCAGCGATGCCATGATCCTGGGCGAGACGGCGACAGTCGAGATTGGCGCGGATCGTGCGCGAAAGGCGGTCGATGACCTCCTCGCGGTCGCGAGCGATTTCTTCCTCGACGCAATAGTCGGCGCTCGCCCACCACCGAAAGGGAAAGGCGGCCGCGAGCGCGACATAATCGGCGAGCGACCAAGGGAAGCCGCCGTATCGAGCCGCCGCGACGAACCCGGCCGAGTCCAGGCAGAGCGCCGCCAGTCCCTTGGCATTCCTAAGCTGGGAAAGCCGCCACCCGTCCCATTCCCGCCACCCCCGGCGTTCGGTCCAGCGAGACAAACCATTCGCGGAAATGAGCGCGGGCTGCTTCAACGCGCGAGCCTGGGCGAGGATCGGTCCCTCGCTTAGGTGCGGCAGCCCAACGATGATCTCAATCGGCATAGCGGGCTCCTTGGGCTTGGTGATATTGACGGCTCGGCGTGTTCACGATACGTTCCGTGGCGCAGGAGATTTGGCATGACGACGACACCGTTTCGCGAGCGCTTCGACCTCGACATCACGCTGCGCGATGCGGCGCTGGATTCCGAGAACCGGCCGACGCGCCGCATGATCGCGAACGCATCGATCGGGATGCACGTCGAGGACGCCTATTATTCGGTTCGTGAACTGCGCGAGGCGGTGAGCTGGGTTCATGAGGGCATCCCCGCGGGCAAGGGGAAGCTCTCCGAGATCCTCGCCAACGACGGCGCCGACGACTTCCAGCGCTGCGTCTATTTCTGCCTGGCCGGGCGCGGCGTGGTAGCGATGCTCGACGATCTGGAATGGCTCGAGGATCTGCTCGAGCGGCGCGGCCGTGTCGCGGGAGAGCAGGGGCGGCTGAAGGCGACGCGGATGCCGCTTACCAACCCCTATGTCGCCGACGCGCCGGACGGTCCGATGGTGAAACTGGACGCGGCTTTCGAGCAGGGTCCCTCATGGTGGGCCGATCCCACCCTGGCGATCTGAGCGGATCTTAGCGCTTGCATGTGAGACGTTCACCTTTCCGCCAACGGGAGAGCTCCAGCCATGAGCCGGAGAAAGCCCCTACCCTCGCCGCTTTGGCTTGCGCGAATGCCGAGGCGTAGCGCCGCGCGCGGACCGGTTCGCCGCGAAGGTATTGGACCTCGGGAATAGCTAGGCCGTGCCGGATCATGCGTTCGCCAAGGTCCTGGCCATCGATGGTGACTGTCGCGACCGGCCGCCCGTAGCTGCTGTCCGATCTGAGGCTGATAGTTGCTTCACCCGACCGCAGGGCCTTGGCGGCGAAGTCCTGCGCGACCTTGCCACATTGCCAGCAGCCCGCTGTGTTCCGACAGAGTTGGCGTCTTTCAAACGCGTCGACACCGAGCAGGCGGAAGTCCACGGCGACGGTATCGCCGTCGATGGCTCGTCCTCGCGCGTCGAAAGTCTGTGCGCGATCGGCGCGGAAATGAATAGGGGTGCCGCGGTAGCGGCGACGAGAAGGAAGACGCGGCGCCTCAAAACACCATCTCGACTTCGACGCGTTCGCCCCATGTTGGCGATGTGCATACGCGGAAGGGCTGGATCGGGTTGGCGGTTCGCACGATGCTCACGCGACCGGGGCACTCCTCGAACAGCCGCGACGCGACGCGATTCGCGTTTTCGCGACTGCACAGGAGCAGGCGCTTGGGTGACAGGCCGGGACTCAAGGCAATCATGGCAAAACCTCTCTGGAAGCATGATACCGTCGCGACGGCTCAGGCAAAGATCGTCTTGTGGATCTTGGTCGTTGGTACAACCTGCCACCTGCGCTCCATCAAGCGGCTGATCCGATAGCGCCCATGGCCCTCGGGATCGCGAAGGGTTATACGGCGGCCCCGCTTTTCGACGATGAATTCCTGCCCGACGTGGCCGTCGGAGAAGGTGACCGGCTGCTCCAGCCGGATCCGATCACCGTCCGCGATCTTGCGCGAGCGGCGCTTCAGGTTCTCGGCGCAGCGACGACGCCAGTCGAGCGCGTGCTCCTCGTCGGTCGGCGTCAACAGGTCGAGGATGTGCTGGGGGCATCCGTCCTCGCACGGCCCCATCGACTCGGTCATGTCCTTGTAGCCGAACTGCTCACCGGTCTTGCTGCCTGGGTTCCAGAGAATCTTGCAGATGATCGCGAACACTTCGCCGCCGGCACCGTTCGTCATCACCTGCGCAGCGGCATAGTAGGTGCGGTTCTGCGGACAGGACGAGGCGAGCACCCTGAGACCCGCGGTGCCCCCATCGACCTCGCGGCTATAGGTGAACTGGTCGTCGAGATAGGCCTTTGCCGAGGCGTGACCGCCCATCGACGTGAAGGGCATGGTGAGCCAACCCATGAGGGGTCCTTTCGCAAGCGGGAGGGGTCAGGCGGCTTCTGCCAGCGGATCGACGGGAGCGGGCACTGGCGCGCCCTCGTCCCGATGATCGCTGCTGAAGGCGAGGAGATAGTTGAAAGCCTGTTCGGCCTTGGCTGCGGCGTGGATGATCGCGGTCTTGTCCGCGCGCAGGATTCCGAGCCAGTGGGCGACATAGCTCGCATGATTGTCGTGGAGCTCATTGGGCAATCCGAGCTGTGCGCAGATGAGACCGCTGCCGATCTCGGCGACCAGCTCCTCGAATGCGTATGCCTGGTCCCCAAACCGCTTGCCGAACGTCCGCGCGAGGCGGGCGGTGCCGCCCGACCAATGCGTCGTCTCGTGCGCGCGCACCGAAGCATAGTGGTCCATCGTCCTGAAGGACCGCTGGTGCGGCATCTGAATGTAATCGAAAGTTGGGTGGAAGAAGGCGCGATCGCCCCCGTGGCGCACTTCGGCAGGGACAGCTCCGAAAAAGGCGTCGATCGCGCCTTGACGGTCGGACGGGTCGCCAGGATCGATGATGTCGGAGCGGGGATAGAAATAGGCTGGAAGACCATCGATCTGATCAGCGTTGAAGACGACATAGTGCCGCAGGAACCGGATATTCTTTTCGGTCTCGGCGCCCGTAACGGGATTGGCCTCGGTCTTTTTGAAGTTGGAATAATAGACCGAGAGTGAGCCGCTTTCGCCGCGGCGGACATTTGCGCCAAGGGCCTCGGCCTGGCGGTAAGTCATCCAATAGCGGGATCGATAGCCATTCGCGTCGGCGATCGCCCAGAGATAGATGGTGTTGATGCCGGTGTATGGCGTGCCACAGTGCCGCAGCGGTCTGCCCCCGGCGCCTGTGACGCGCCACGGTCGGCTCCAGGGCGCAACCCCTTCCTCCAGTTTGCGGATGATGAGACTGGTGATCTCGGCCGCGACGTCGCGGCTCGGTGTCGATTTGGCGCGCATGGTGATGTGCTCCGGTCGCATGACGGGATGACCGCCGACGCGGGCGCGCCGACGGCCAGTTTCTCGCGGTTGTTCGGATGGCCGTGGCCGGGTGGTCAGGCCTCGACCGGTTCGAAGAGCTCGACGTCCTCGGCCTGCGAGCCGCGGTCTGCGTCATCGGACGGTTCTTCGGCATCGCCGTCATCAGCGGGATCGATGACGGTCGCGTTGGCATCGTCGAGGAAGCGCATCGCATTGGGAACCCAGGCGAGCGCAGCCTGCTTGACCTCAGGTTCGACGATCGACTCCCCGGCGAACAGCTTCTGGCAGCTTTCGGAGATCTCGGTCTTCTTGAGCGAAGCGTGACGGGCCGTGAGCGCCGGCCCCCCGACATCGTGGAGAAGGCTGAGGATCGTGCCCTTGTTCACGCGGTCGAAGAAATTCTCCGAGGTCGGCCGCCACCAGCCCGCGACGTCGACCTCGAGGATCGTGGCGATCCGGTTGTGAAGCGGAACCTGGACATTGGACGGGCCGGGCTTCGCTTCGAGCGACAACGCGACGATGTAAGCGAGCCAGTTCGCCTTGCTGTCATCGTCGAGAGCGCGGAACCCCTCGAAACGACCCACCTCGCTATCATGCTCGGTCCACGCGGCGTCGAGACCATCATGGGCTTCCGCCAGGTAGGCGCGTGCGCGGGAGCTGGGCATATCTCCGACCATGGGATCCTGCGGACCCATCGCGCGAATCGTCGTGCCGTACTTGACGGCGCTATCGGCGGGACCGCCAGATGAGCACATCCGGGCGTCGATCATCACGAACAGCGCGAAGTCGAGCGCCAGTGCGGGCTGCGCCAGGAGGCACGACGCCAGGACGTCGCGTCGCTGGATCGCAAGCTCATCATACAGCCGCCCGCTGAGTGGCTTTCCGCCGGGCGCCACCGCCTCGGGCCGACGGCCCGGCTGCGCGGGACCACGATCGGCGACGCGAAATCCTCCGGTCGGCGAATCTTCCCGACCCGCCTCGCCGTCACGAGCATTGTCATCCTCGCCCGTGACGGATTCGCGCGGCTTTTCGATGAGGATTTGCTGCTCGCTGTAATATTGCGAGTCGAGCCGCATCTCGCCTTGGGGGGTGAGGACGAGGAACGCTCCCACATGGGCTTTCAGCTCGTCCGGCAACACCGGTGGGCGATTCTCGATTGCCTCGGCCTCGGCGATCAGCCGATCATCTTCCTGGTCGAGCAGCTTGACCGCCTCCTCGGACAGATCCGCATCCTGCATCTCGGCCTCGAGAGCACCGCGACGCTCTGCGATTTCGCCAAGCCGAGCACTCTGGGCCGCGGTCAGTTCCGGCGGCTGAAGAATGACGCGGTAGAGCCCGTGGGCGGCATTGTGCGTGTAGTTGCTGGCGATCGGGCGGATCCAGGCGAGCCCGGTCTCCTCACCGATCCGCCGGGCCTCGGCCTCCATGATCTCGCCGGCGAGACGATGGGCGATCTCCGGATTGACCCAACGGTCGTTGCCGTCTGTGAAAAGGTCGCCGTCGATCTTGCCGCCGGCAGCACGATAGCGCGGTTCGCCGACCAGCATCGCGATGGGGTCGCTGGCTTTGAGCGTCTCGTTTTCGATGACCCGGCGGATCGTGTCCGCGGTCACCTCACTGTGCTTATACGTGCTCCAGACGAGGAGCTGCTTCTCGCGGTTCTCGGTCGAGGCGTATGCCTTGGCGATATCGAGCGTGATCTCGCCCTTGCTCAGCGCCTCGAAGATCGGCTCGGCGAGAGAGGCGAGCCGCAGGCGACCTTCCACGAAGCGACGGGTGACGCCGAACCGCTTGGCAACCGCATCGATGTCGCCGCTCTTGCCGATGAAGTGCTGGAAAGCGCGGCATTCTTCGGCCGGCGTCATCTTGAGCTGATGAAAGTTGGTGGCGGTCGAAGTTTCGGAGAGTTCGGCATCCTCCCCCGTCAGCACCATGACAGGCACGTCGTAGTCCGCCTCCGAGATCGTGCCGCGCTCCGCCAGGAGACGGAGCGCTCGCCAACGGCGGCCGCCGTCGAACACCTCATAGGTGCCGCGCGGCTTTTTGGCCGGAGTGACGAGAAGGTTCTGCAGAACGCCCTTGGCCTCGATGCTCGCGGCCATGGGTCCGATCTGGAGCTGCTCGTCCGGCGCTGTGCGAACGTTGATTGGCGAGAGACGCAGCTTGCTGAGTTTGACGGTTTGGATCACGGGGGAAACTCCTCATGGCGTCCGGCAAGTTCCGGACACCATCCCCGACCCCCCTTCCCTCTCTCTGGCTGAGAGCGCTCCGGAGGGTGGACGTCCGCCCCCGCGTGCTCGCTCTCGGTCGCCTCATGCTTCGAGACGTGCGCACAAAAACGAAGGGCCGCCCTTTCGGACGACCCTTCCATTGTCCTGCCTGAACGGGCAGCTCAGCCGAGCCGGACCCCCGAGGCGGAGGTCTTGCTCATGAGAACCGCCGCACGCGGCATGTGACAATGAGACATCTGACCACCTCTTTTCCGTTGTTGAACGATCGCTAAGATCGTGGGCGCGCAACGCGAATTTTCAATTCTGCGAATATTCGGGTTGGCTTATTCAGCATGTGCGATGGCCGCCTCAGGCAGCGGCGCGCAGTATGCGATCGAGCGTGTCGCCGGCCGTTGCCATGGGCAGGAAGACGCGGGTTCGGTACTGGATAACCTCGGTGAAACAACCCAGGGACTTGAGCCATGCAAGTTGCTGCGATGGTGCGCCGACCAGTTCGATCCGCTGGGAGCCGTTCACCAGGGAGCGTTTGATCGTCATCGGGAACGGCCGGGTCAGATCAACGCTGCGTCCCGACGAGGCGGACTTGACGATATCCGTGGGTGGCATGTTCTCGGCACGGTCGATGCTGAGCCTCGTGAAGAGTTGCACGACATGCTCGTCGAAGACGAGCCGTCCGAGCCAGCTGTTGCCCGCCTTGTCCGCGATCCGGTTGACCACGAGATGATCGCTCGGCAGCGCGGACCAGATCGGGAGCAACAAGCCGGTCGCGAGCCGAATGGTCTCGGTGTCGACCTTGTTCGCTGCTACTTCTGCCTCTTCGAGCCACTTTCGACAAAAGGCGTCGCGGTCGATCGTCGTCCAGGCGCTCTCGAACAGCTCCTGCTCCCGCATGTATTCACGCCGTGTCGGCCGCATGAGCTCGAAGCGCGGGATGGGCGTTCCCTCTTTCTCCTCCATGAGGGCGCGGGCACGAGTCTGCAATGCGACCATGCCGGACTTCCCGTTGATCAGGAACTCGGCGGTGGCATCGCTGTCCGCGATATGGAGAATGCGGTCCAGCGCGACCGGCGTCCTGCGATGAGCGATCTCGATCGTGAGCAGGTGTGATGTCGCCCCACTGACCGGATCGGTCCGCAACAGCGTGTCATCCACCAGCGTCGCTGTATCGACGAGGATTGTCTCGACTCCGACGTCGAGACGACCGGCGTCGCGCGCGGCCGAGACACGGGTTTCGACCAAGGAAAGAAACTCATCGAATATCTTGTTCTGAAGGGCGATCGGGAGCGCCAGGATCCGGTTGAGCCAGCGCTGGATGGGCGGAAGCTCGTCCTTCATGACTCCGTCCTTGTCGCAGAGCTCTAGCCCGGTTCGGCGTTCGAACTCGCCATGCGACACGCTGGTCAGCTTGCCGCCGACGAGCAGATGAAACCAGGTGACGAGCGCCGCGCAGGCATATTCGCTCTCCAGATTGTCGGCGGGATCAAAGAGATTTTGCCCGCCGGTCTGGCGCTGGCCGCGGGTGAGAGCGCCCAGGCTGTCGAGGCGGCGCGCGATCGTGCTCGTGAAGCGTAGCTCGCCTTTGCAGTCGGTTGTGACGGGCCGGAACAGCGGCGTGCTCGCCTGATGCGTGCGGTGCGTGCGACCCAGGCCCTGGATGGCTCGGTCGGCGCGCCAGCCGGGCTCCAGCAACAGGTGAACTCTCTGCTCCTGGTTCGGCACATCGCGCGAGGCATGGTATGACCGACCCGTCCCGCCGGCATCGGAGAAGATGAGGATCCGCTTGCGGCCCTGCATGAACGCGGCCGCTTCAGCCTGGCTCGTCCGGGTAGAACGGGTCTCGAGCTTCTGGCGGCCGTCGGCCGTCGAGACGAGCCGCTTGGTTCGCCCCGTGACCTCGGCGACGGTGTCATGGCCGAACTGTTCGAGCAGACCGTCGAGGGCGGAGGTGATTGGGGGCAGAGCGCACAGGTCTTCTATGAGCCGTGAACGTGCGGCTTCGGCCTCCGGGTTGTACACGGGATTCCCAGCTTCGTCTTCCATGGGCACGGAACGCTGCGTGCCGGTATCATCAGTGAAGACACGCATCTGCCGGGTCGGAAAAGCGCGCTCGAGATAGTCGATCACATATTCGCGTGGCGACAGATCGATCTCGAGCTCAGCGCGCTCGTCGGGGCTCAGCGCGTCGAGACGGCGATCCAGGATCGACTCTGCTGTCGTCACAAGCTGCAACACGACGGACTGGCCGTTCGCGAGATGCTGCCGAACCGCCGCGATCACGGTTGGAAGCTTCATGGACAGCAGGACTTGGCCAAAGAAGCGCTGCTTGGTCGATTCGAAGCGCGAGCGGGCTGACGCCTTGGCGCCACTGTTCAGCGTGGCGTTCTCCAGCCCGTCGACGACGCCGGTGAGTTCAAGAGCCCGCTCCATGTTCTGGTGAATGATCGACCAAGCGTCGGCATATGTGTCATAGATTTCGATCTGGGCCGGGGTCAGCTCGTGCCGCAGAATCTCGTACTCGACGCCCGCGAAACTCAACGCTCGCGCCATGTAGAGTCCGGTCGCCTTGAGATCACGAGCAACTAGCTCCATCGCCGCGATGCCGCCCTTGCGGATGCCGCTGATGAATTGCTCGCGATCGGCAAAGGCGGTTTCCGGTCCCCAGAGACCGAGGCGCACCGCATATGCGAGATTGTTGACGTCGGACGCACCGGTCGCCGAGGCATAGAGCACGCGCGCACCGGGAAGCTGGTTCTGGAGGAGCACGCCGCAGATACCCTGCTGCGATCCTTCCTTGGCGCCAAGGGCGCCCTCCCCGCCCGCGACCCCGCCCATTTCATGGGCTTCATCGAACGCCAGCACGCCTTGGAAGTCGGCCCCCGCCCAATCGACGATCTGCTTCAGCCGGCTGTGATCGCCGCGCATCGAGCGGAGCGTCGGGTAGGTGACGAGAAGAACTCCTTGCTCAAGCCCGATCGGCTCGTCGATCTTCCAGTTGGAGATCGGCTGGATGTCGCCGCTGAGGCCGCCAAGCGCAGTCCAATCCCGACGCGCATCTTCGAGCAACGGCGCATTCTTGGTGACCCATATGTTACGACGGCGGCCCTGGAGCCAGTTGTCGAGGATGCAGGCGGCAATCTGGCGTCCCTTGCCTGCACCCGTCCCGTCCCCGAGGAAGAAGCCCTTGCGATAGGCTTCGCCGTCCTCGGCAAGGGTCAAGCCGACGCCTTCCTTGTTCGGCTTGAAGCGGCCGGGGATCGTCTGCGCCCAGGCATGTCCCGCATAGACGACCGTTTCGAGCTGTGAGGCGGAAAGCAGGCGCTCGGCCACGGTGCGCTCGGGGAGCGAGGGGACGTAGTCGGGGACCGGCGCCGGGATTGATCCCATCGCCACGGATTCGACCAGCGCGGTCGGATGCTCGCCGGCGGTGGCGAAGCTGATCCGGCTTGGCCGGTAGGGAAGATAGACGCCGGTCTGCTCGAGGAGCGGTGCGGGTGTCGCGAGCTTCTCATATTCGACGGGGAGCACATCGTTACGAACGGGCGCGTGAAAGGTGCGCGGTTCTGGGCGGCTGCTCTTGACCGCGCGAAAAAGCGAGATGCCGCCCGACCGCTTTGGCGTCGGCACGGGCTCGTCTCGACGGGCCCTCGATCTTTCGGGAACGCGTAGCGCATCGAGAAGCTCGGTCACGGAGGAGCGCTGGATCACGGACGGCGGTGCCTTGCCGGGGACCTTGTCGATCACGAACAGTCGGATGGCGATCGACGTCCCATGCTTCAAATAGCACTTTTCGAGCCGCACCGAGGTCTGGACGGTGACATTGCGCAGCACCGTTTCGTACTGGTCGCGCATCCTGGCGCTGGGCCCGAACCAATCAGGCATGATCGCAACCAGACGTCCCCCCGCCTGCAGCCGGCGAAGCGCAGCCTGTAGATGGCGGACCGCAGCATAGTCGTCGGCGCCGCGCCCGAGGGAGCGCGAGAACGGCGGGTTCATGAGGATGAGCGAGGGTCGCTCAGCAGCAGCCAAGGTCGAGTTGATCGTTGCGCCGTCCTCGCCGGAGATCGTAGCCTCCGGGAAGACGTGGTGCAGCCGCCCGCGGCGGAGGGGATCGAGCTCGTTGAGGTGGAGGGCTTTGTGCGGCCCGATTTGAGCGACAAGCAGTCCGTTGCCGGCGCTCGGCTCTAGGATGACGTCATCGGGCTGGACGTCCGCAAGCAGGACCGCGACGGCGGCGATGTCGACTGGCGTTGAAAATTGCTGCCAGTCGAGTTGCTCCTCGCTGCGCACCGTCTGTGTCGGGAGCCGCTCCGAAAGTGCGACCAAGGCGCTGACTTGAGCAAAGGAATTCAAGCCCTGGCCGTTTGAGCGAAGGTGTAGGGCGAGCGCATGTTCGAGAACCTCGAAGCTCGTGCGCTGAGTCCAGCGGCCGTCGGCATCGAACCCGCCGAAAGCGGTGACCATGATATCATTGATCAGGCGGCGGCTGATAGCGCCGTCCGCTGCGAGGTGCGGAAGGAGCAGACGCGCGGCATGATGGTCGGCGCGATCGGCCGCGTGGAAGAGGTCGGTCATTTTGGGATCTCCTGCGTGGCTGCACCTTCAGCAGCATCACGCTCTCGATCCCCCTCCCCTCTTCCACCCCGGAGCGCCTAGACGCTGATGCCCTGGACGACCGCGTCGAGGACTTTCGCCCAATCTTTGAACTTTGCCCGGGGTGGTGCCCGGCGGATGGTCAGACCCGGCCGTCGGTAATGGTTCTCGGCCTTGTCGGCGGCGCGTCGGCCTTCGGCGTCATTGTCCTGGGCGATGAGCAGCGTATCGATTGCTGACGGGATGATCAGTTGATCGAGACGCCGTGCGCCGAGAGAAGCCCAGCAGGGGATGGCGTTGAGGCGAGCGAACGCATCAGCGGTTTCGAAGCCCTCGGCAATCGCAAGGATGGTGCCCCTCTCCCCGCCCCGCCAGGAGCCGTTCCCAGGCGTGCCGAGCATTACCTTGCGCGTATAGTCGGCGGTCGCTGGGTTGAGAAAAATCCGCTGAATGGCGACCAGTCGACGGGTCTCGCGCACGGCTATCAGCAGGGCCGGCTCGAATACCGTCTTCGGCTTCGGCATGTACGGGCACCGCGGATGAAAGCGCACCTCGCGTGGCGGCGGAAGGAGGTTGCGGCGAGCGAGATAGCGCTCCGCCAGGGTGCCTCGAACATCGACAGCCTGCTCCCAGAGCCGCTCGACATTGGCCGGGCGCTGCGGACCGGTTGCGTCGGGCGCCGAATAATGGCGACCTGGTCGGACTCGGCGGAGTTCCCTCAGGACGTCCTCTCGCGAGCATCCGGCAAAGCACGTGACGAGGATCCCGCGATCACCTTGGCGGATCGATAAGCTTGGATCGCTGTCGCTGTGGGCTGGGCATCTGCACATCGCGACATAGCCGCTCCATATGCCGCCGAGCGCCCCGACGATGTCGACGAGTTCCTGCGTTGGTCTCTGGGCTGTAAGCGGCATGGCTGCACCTCCTGCTTACAAGCCCGGCCCCCCTTCCCTCTCATCCTTCGGTCGGATCCTCTTAGACAGACTCGCCCTGCGCTCGCACTACGCGAACGGCTCGGAGATCATCGGTCAGTCGTCACTCCGATTCGCCCTGCGTTCGGCATAGGCGACAACGAACCGCTCCCAGACACGCAGCCACTCGGCATCCGTTCGCGGACGGCTGAAGTCAGGGCACCCTTTCCGGAATGCAGCCGCCATGTCATCGACCGACCAGGGATGACCCTTCGTGAGCGCAATCTGGCGGAAGACCGCTTCGCGGGTGCCGTAGGAAAGTGAACCTGCCGGGAAGGCGTATGTCGGTTCCGCCTCTTTGACCGGCGAGACAGCCACCTCACGACGCGGTCTGACCGATGATCTCGGTGCCGTTTTTGCAGCGTCGCCGCCGACGAGTCGCAGGTGCGGACCGACCAGTTTGCGCTCGAGCGGCGCAGGTGACGGATGCAGCACGACCTTACGGCCGGAAAGGTCGACATTGGCGTTCGGATAAACCGCCGAGACGATCTGCATGGTCTCGCGCACGGTCTGGCGGAAGCGTTTGCTGTCAGCCTCGTTGCCCAGGTGCTTTGCCAGCTGATCCCAAGAGATGACCTGCCCCTTGTCCGATCCGATTCTGGGAAGCCGGTAGGCGAGATAGGTGTAAAGATCGAGCGCTGTTGGGGTGCCTTTGAGTTCCCGGATGGCGACCTCGTTGAGTGGCACGGCATGCTCAATGAGGTGCGTGTAGAACGCTTCCGACATCCGGATTTCACGCGCAAACGAGCCGTTCTTGTCGAGCGAGCCGGCATATTCGTTCGAGATTTTGACGTCCCGGACGGCGAACGCGTTATCCTCCGTATCGGTGCCATCCCAGCGGATTTGCCACTCGCAGGCGAGGAGGCGATCGACCTGCTCACGCATGAGATTGGCCGTGCCGCGGGGGCCGTAGGAGACCGTCTGATAGCCCAGGCGCCGCATCCACTCGGTGAAGTTGCGACCGAGATAAACGTCCCGCGACTGCTTCATCACGGCCTGTGAAAGAAGGTAGATCAGGGCAACGCGCGGATAGGCGCCATAGGGCACGCCCAGGCTCCGCATGATCGATTTGCCATCGACGTTCTGGAGAACGGGCCGTGGATTGATGGCCAGAGCGTATTTGCCGTCTTCGCGAACGATCGGCTGCGTGTCGTCTTTGGGCCGCTTGGTCGGCAGCGACATCGCGCAGAGCGCGGAGTGGAGGAAGGCGGGGACTGGTTCTTCGTCCTGCACGCGCAGGAATGCGTCCAAGGTGAGCTGGGTGCCGGCGGTGGTGGCGAGCTTGCGGACGCCGTCCTCCCCGCCGGTAAGCATGGCCAGTGCGTATTGGTGCCCTAGCGGCTTATGCTGATCCCCATTCATGGTCTGCCCTTCCCCCCGAATCTGTTGGGGGTTTCGATGGACATGTCTCAACAGGTTTGGAGATCGAAATCAACCCCGTTGGCAGTTTGGGAGGGGAAACTGCCGTTCAAACTTGCAAATCGACCGATGATGTCGGTGCCTTTTTGCCCCTCCCCTGCCCCAACCTTTCTTCAAACCCGAAAAATCAAAACGATTCGCGAATCGGTTTTTTATAGGGTGATTCTAGTAATAGGTATGCGCTCCGAGATCATCGGTCGGGTCGCACCGAGATCATCGCTTGTTCGCACCGACATCATCGGAAAGTACCGAGATCATCGGTGGTTATCCACAGAGCGGCATGTTTTGCGCCAATTAGATGGGTCGACTCGGCACACACCACAAAGGCTCTGAGATCATCGGTCGGGACTGCCGAGCGACGGGGCTGTCATCAGTCGAATCGCAAAGGGCTCGGAGATCATCGGTGATCTTGTAAGTCTGATGGCCATTTTCTTGCTCCAAACTGCCAACACAGCTATTGTGGGGTATCAAACCCACAGAAGCGGATTTAGATGGCTACGGATCCTACCCTCGCTCAGCCGGACGACCTGATCGAAGGCGGCCTCGACGTTCTTCACCGCAAGGCGCTGACCATCCTTAAGCGGATTCGCGACAGCGCCGTCGATCCGGAGACCGGGCGCAAGCATGGACCGACCTTTCCGATCTCGAAGGCGGCCGCGCTTGCTGGTCGGACGGCCTCGGCGGTTCGCGAGGCCGAGCGCGACGGTCGTCTTCCGCCACGTGAAAGAACTGGGTCGGGCCATCGGCTTCAATATACGCTCGAAGAGATCGACCATATGCGCGAGGTGTTCGGAACGCGCCCCTGGCGCGGACCGACCGACACGCCGGCGATCATCTCGGTCTGCAATTTCAAAGGCGGCGTCGGCAAGTCTACGATCGCGCTGCACCTCGCCCAGCATTTTGCGATCAACGGCTATCGCGTTCTCTTCATCGACTGCGACAGCCAGGCTTCTTCGACGATGATGTTCGGCTATCGTCCGGACGTTGATCTCGACGAGGAAGACACGCTCTATGGTCATTTCCATAATCCCGAGTTGCTTGGGGTGCGCAAGATCATCCGCAAGACGCACTTCCACAATCTAGATCTGATCCCGTCGAACCTGCGGCTCTACAATCTGGAATATGAGATCGCTGGCTATATGGCGAAAAATCAGAACATGGAGATCATCGACTTGATCGCCGAAGCGATCGATACGGTGGTCGACGATTATGATGTGGTGATCATGGACCCGCCGCCAGCACTCGGCATGGTGTCGATGGCCGTGCTGCAGGCCGCTAACTGCATGGTCATCCCGGTTCCGCCGAGCTTGGTTGATTTCGCCTCGACCGTCTCGTTCATCGACATGACGCGCACCACAATGAAGCAGCTGGAGATGATCGCGGGGCGGGGGCGGCCGGCCTATAACTTCATCAGGCTTGTCGGCAGCCGGGTCGACGAGAGCAAGTCGATGCACCGGGAGGTGCTATCGATGATGCGGCAGGTATTCGGCGGTTCGATGACCCAGTCGGTGATGGTCACCAGCGCCGAGATTGACAACGCCAGCTCGCGTATGAAGACCGTCTTCGAGCTCGACAAGCCGGTCACATCGCACGAAGTTTACAACCGTTGCATGCGTCATCTGAACGAGGTGTGCCGGGACATCGAGCAGGACGTTCTACGGACCTGGGCGAGCAGGGCAGGGGAGCGTGTCTGATGGCGAGTTGCCACGTGGCAACGGGCAGGTTTTGCGAGGTGAAAGCGGCGGAAAATCGGGCGCGTTTTGGGCCTCGCTGCTACCGCTGTTGCCACGTGGCAACTTCTAAACAAATGAAGCAAAATCAATGGATTGAGTCGTTGTGATATGTATCTCCGTCGCGTGAATATCGGGCTGAAAATACGCCGCGAAACGGACGAGTTGCCACGTGGCAACTCCTCCACTTTGAGCGGGCCGAGGGCGGCAATAAACGAAGAAGGAACGGGCCGATGAGCAAGGGCAACAAGGGCTTCGGCTCGATGTTCACAGAGGGTCTCGATGACGAGGAGAACCTCGACAAATCCACTCCTGCCGAAGGCATCATGGCGAGCCGCAGCCAGACGCTCGCGCGGATAGCAACGGGCAAGTCCGTCGCTGATCGGACGGAGTGGGTCGACCCTGCGAAGTGCCGCCCCTGGCGTATGCACAATCGCGATCTCGACCATCTCACGGAAGAGAGCTGCCGTGACCTAATCGACTCGTTCTTGTCCGCTAAGAAGCAGCGGATCCCGGCCATCGTTCGGCGCCTGAAGGACGATCCAGAGTATGACTTCGAGATCATCGCCGGTGTTCGCCGCTGGTGGACGGTGAAATGGCTTCGCGCGCACCATCATCCCGAGTTCGACTATCTGGTGACGATCCAGACCGTGACGGACGAAGAGGCGTTCCGTGTTTCGGACGTCGAGAACCGTTCTCGCAAGGACATCTCCGACTGGGAACGCGCCAAGGAATATACGGTCGCCCTGGCCGAGTTCTACGAGAACTCCCAGTCGCAGATGGCCGAGCATCTGAACCTCTCCAAGTCCTGGCTTAGCCGGCTGCTGGACGTAGCACGCCTGCCGGCCGAGGTTGTCTCAGCCTTCTCCGACACGCACGACATCACCGTCCGCGTCGCGCGAGATATCAAGCCGCTTACTGGCGACGCGAAGGCGCTGGCGAAGATGCGCGACGAGGCCGAGCGGATAGAGGAGGAGCGTACCAAGAGCGGCGTGAGGCTAAGCGGGCCCGAGGTCGCCAAGCGTCTCGTCAAGGCGACTGTCGCCCCCAGCACCAAAGGTGCCGCCGAGAAGGAAATCACCGGCAGGGGTGGCAAGGTGATCCTGCGCTATACGAAGGCGAGGGGAGGGGGGCTTACCATCAAGGTGCCGCCGAAGACGGAAGCCTCCCCGTCCGAACTGCTGAAGGCAATCGAAGGACTGCTGACCTAGTCTAGTGGTTCGTCTCTGCCAGAGGGCAGATCGATCGCGGCTTATATGGCGGGTCTCTTATATTTGTCGGCGATGCCCTGGGGTCACGGAGTGGCGCGTCCGGCCGCCGAAGTGAGCGCTAATAAACGCGGCAGCCTGGGCGCTCGGTGCGCCCACAAAGCTCTGCGCATGGCCGACGGTCGATCGGTTCTGGCGCATGATAAGTTCGCGCTCGGGTAGAGCTGCGATCCGGTCGGCAAGCGAGCGTGATCCGGCTGCAACGAAAAGGGCGTTGGGACCGATCGGCAGGGTCACATAGGACGAGTTGCTGCCGAGCCATGCAAAACTCGCCGGCACGTCGAGCGGCCAGTCGGACACGAAGAACTCTCGCGGATTGGTGGTCCTGATCACCCGCCATTCCATGTTGATGAACGCTCGTCCGCGTTCGGCGTCATCGATGACGGTTCGTAGGATTTCCATCTGGAGCGCGCTCAGCGCCTCAGGCGGAAGAGGGACGTGCTCGCCATCGACAATTGCGCGACCGCTATCCGGGCCGGCGAGCGGACCAACGGCGTCCTTCAAACCGCGCATGTCCAACGGCGTCCGAAACCAGAGCGAGAATACAAAGCGGCCCCAGTCCGTGCATTGCGCATCGCTGAGCGAGCGAACGCCCCCGTCGAGGAGCTGTGCATGAACCTTTGCTGCGGCATCATCCACCACCTGCATGAACAGGGTTTCCATCTGCTGCGCGTGCTCGGGCGGGAAGCCGACGGTTTTATAAAGGTCCCGTTCGAAGCAGACGCTCTTCGGTGAGGCGGGTGCGCTCTCGATCTCGCCGCGCCAGTTGCAGTGGTACCGGAGAAGCACGCCGCCCGTCGTCCATTGTTCGAGCAGGAACTGCGGGATGAAATGATGCCGGGAGGGCGGGTTCTGAGGTTTGGATTGCACGGGCGTCGATCGTTCAGGTGTGACTATGGACAGAGGCGAGGAGCTTGCGTGCACCTTGGGGTGTGACCTTCAGCAGGCGCGCCACCGCGGCGGGCTGAAGCCCCGGGTAAGATAACTGAAGCCGAGCGAGCAAGGGAGCCTTGCTCCGCTTCGTGGCCTGAAGATCGGACCGGATGCGCGCCGCCGCGCGCTCGATCGAGTCGAGCTCGCGAAGCCCCGCCTGAGCGGTTCGGCCGATTGCCTGGGCCATCGTCATGGCGAGTTCGGCGGGGGAGGGGGGCAGGTACTTAGGCAGCAGGACAAGAGAGGGGATGACCCGCGTGGTGAAGCCGGCGCGGTAGAGCATCCGTGGCACGGCGACCGCGATCAACCAGTTTCGGTCGCGGCCGCGCGGTGGAAGGTTGAGCTTCCGGCCATCGAGGCTGACCACGTCCCAACCGCTGGTGGTCGCCGGCTCGGTGGATGCGGCCAGCTCGAAGACGCGGTCCGCGACGCCGAGGAGGTCGGTGGTAGGGAAGGGGGCGTTTGCCGCCGCCTGCACTTTCCGCCAAAGTGGACCGAAATGGGCGATGTCCGACGTCGCATAGGTTTCCGCTTCAGCGCGATCGTCCAGGACGGAACGCAGCGCATTCAGTGTCGCGCGGGCGAGTGGGTCGCTGAGGTCCTCATCGCGACTGAGGGCGATGTGGAAGATGGCCGCCACCGAAATCGGATCGTTGAGTCCCTCGGACGAGCGGGGAGGGGGTGTGCGGCCTGCGATCCAGTCCTGCAGGTCTTTCACCGCGATCGGCACGCCGGCGAGGCCGCAAAGTGCGGAGGCTCCTTCAAGACGCGAACGTGCGAGAAAGATGTCCGTGCATGTGCTCCCCTGCAGGCGGCCATCGAGGCGCCCCAGCAGGAGCAAAGGGTCATCGGCGGGAGGGTTTTCGTCGCGGGCCATGGGTGACCGACGATGGCATGCAGAGAAACCAAAGTCAGTAGTTGGTTTCCTCCTTCATACGTTGCTTGGCATGGACCCTTGATAATTGCAGTTATCACATAAGCGCGTTTGACGAGTACCTATAAGTCGCGGTATGGCAGCGCCGAGGCGGGCAGGGGCAGTTGTGCGTGGAAAGACGGTTTTCTGGTCATGGCAGAGCGATCTCGACGGCCGCGTGACCCGCGAGCTTGTCCGCTCGGCGCTCGACCAGGCGATCGGTATGATCTCGGCCGACCTCGACGAAGCCGAGCGACCGAGCCTGACGTCTGACACCCAGGGCGTCGCCGGCACGCCCGACATCGTCGCCACCATCCTGCGCAAGATCGACGAGGCAGCGGTGTTCATCGGCGACCTCACCCCGATCGCCATCTCAGCTGATGGGAAGGCATGCGCCAATTCCAATGTGCTGATCGAGCTTGGCTATGCTCACCGGGCGCTCGGCGAGAACCGCGTGCTCCAGATCTGGAACACAGCGTTCGACGGGGCGACGGTCGACAAGCTCCGGTTCGATATGCGCGGGCGACGCGGACCGATCTCCTTTCATCTGCCTCCTGGTGCCGATCGCGAGGAACTGCGCCGTGTGCGTACCGAGCTAGCCAAGCGGCTCGCCGACTTTCTCAAGCTTGCGCTAGACCAGTTGCCCTCGCCACCCCCCGAGGCTGTCCATTGGCAGCCGCATTCTCCGGGTGAGCCCGACCTGTGGTTCGATTCGGCCGTGCCGCAGACCGTCACCCACCCGATGCACGGCTCGAGCCAAGTCCGCTGGAAGCCGCACGGGGCGGGCTATGCGCGGCTCATTCCCTCCAAATGGAGCGCCAAGCCGGACGCCAAGCGCTCGCTCGCCGACAGCGCAGGCCATCCGGCGCTGCTCGCCAAGGCGAATTCGCTCGGCTTCGGCGTGTGTCGGGGCGGCGCGATGGTCTATTGGCCGGGAACGGCGGAAGAGGGCGTCTACCCGACCGTCGCGCTGACGCAGTGGTTCGAGAAGACCGGCGAGTTCTGGGGTGTTGGCGGGGGATTCCTGTTCACGCCGAAGAGCGGTAGGCTGACGCTCGCCACCGGGTATTTCTACCAGCGCTGCCTCCACTTCCTCGAGCGCAACTGCGCGCTGGCGCTGGCTCATGGTGGCGCACTGCCGATCCATGTGCGCCTCGGCGTGAACGGCCTTGCCGGCAGCTGGTGGCCACAGGGACGGTTCGACTTCGGCGACGAGGGGTTCGCGGCGGTCGAGGAATCCTACGAGTATGCCGCGATGCTGACCTCGGCCGCCCCGGAATATCTCAAAGCCGTTGTCGTCGAGGCGTTCAATGGGCTGGCGGCCGTCTATGGAATCGAGCCTCATACGGTCAAGCAGATCGAGGCGCTGGCGCGGTAGGATGGACGACGCCACTCCCTTTGCGGCCGTCGGGCCCGCCAGCATAGCGGAGACGAAGGATCTCGCCTGGGAGATCACCAAGCTCAAGGCCGCCGCGACGATTACCGTCAATGTCGAGCTGGTGGCGGCATTTCAGGCCGCTTCGTCGCCGCACAGCATCAGGGCGCTCGCGAGCGATCTTGAGGCGTTCGATCTCTGGTGCCGGCGCGCGGGGCGTGCGACCCTGCCGGCGACTCCCGAAACGGTGGCCGATTATCTCGATGCCCGTGCGGAGAAGGGGAGCAAGCCGGCCTCGCTGGCGCGCTACAAGGCGTCGATCGCCAAGATTCATCAGCTCCTGGAGCTGAAGGACCCGACCCAGGCCGAACTGGTCAAGCTGCGGCTGCGCGCGATCCGCCGCGAGAAAGGGACCGCGCAGGCCCAGGCGCGGCCGCTGCGGTTCAAGGGGGCGGTTCGCGACGTCGAGCGCGAAAGTCCTCGCGGGCTCAACGTGCGGGCCCTGCTGGAGACCTGCGGCGACGATTTGCCGGGACTGCGTGATCGGGCGCTGCTGTCGACGGCCTATGACACCGGCCTACGGGCCTCCGAACTGGTCGTGATCGCGGTCGAGGATATCCTCGAGGCGCTCGATCCGGAGGCGCGGTTGCTCGCCATTCCGCGTAGCAAGACCGACCAGGAAGGGCAGGGGGCCACCGCGTTCCTCAGTCCACGCTCCGCGCGGGCGATCGCGGCCTGGACGGAAGCGGCCGAGATGTCCTCCGGACCACTGTTCCGCCGCGTGCAAGTACGGCGCTACAAGGCGCGAAAAGCGGTGCCGGGACGAAGGATCGACAGCATCTCAGGGCGCGAGACCTGGGATTTGCGCAAGACCCTTGCCAGACCGGCGGTGCCGGCGCGGGTGGAGTACGATGTTGGGGAAGCGGCGCTGCACCCGGGCTCGATCGGTCCGATCTGGCGGGCGATCATCCGGCGCGCCTTCGATCGGGGGGCGCTGCCCGATCTGACCGCTGACGATCTGGCGCGATTGCTCAAGGGGGTGAGCGCGCATTCGACCCGGGTGGGGCTCAACCAGGATATGTTCGCCAGCGGCGAGGATCTCGCCGGGATCATGGACGCGCTGCGCTGGAAGTCGCCCCGGATGCCGCTCGCTTACAACCGGAATCTTGCAGCGGAGCAGGGAGCCGCGGGCCGGCTCATAGCCAAGATTGGGTGATCAAGCGAAATGAGCCTGCAGCGCGTCAGCCGAAAGGCGAATGTCGAGCAACGCGGTGCTCGCATCTTCAGGTGCGATGCGGTCGACTTCCTTGGCCTGGCTCTCGCGGAGACATCGACCGGGCCGGCCGGTCGAGGCGGCATTGCCAGTCGACTTATCGGTGCATCCAGCGATCTTCGTCCAGAGCTCTGCCATCGGGGCGAGTTTAGGCGGTGGGCCGCTGTCGGAGACATGAAAGCTGGATGTAGCCGAGCGCCATCGTCAATCGCGGGCGTTGCCGGTTCCCTGTTCTTTTCTCGTTCCGGCGAAGTCTGCGATCAATTTCTCGGTTTCGACAATGACCAATAACGCGACCCCGACCAATATGATGGCAATGCCGTCGCCCAGGGATACAGCGCGAGTTGCAAAGACCGCTTGCATCGGCGGGAGATAGGTGAACGCGAGTTGCGCAACGACGACGGTCGCCACGCCGATGAGGACTGCGCGTGTTCCGAGCACGCCCTGCCACGTCAGTGACGTGCCGTGGACATAGCGCACGCTAAAAAGATAGAAGATCTCCATCACGACGATTGTATTTACGGCCATTGTCCGCGCCGTATCGAGTGGCAGGCCCCGCCCGGTTGCCCAGGTGTAGATGCCGAAAGTGCCAGCGACCATCAGCGCAGAGACGAACATGATTCGCCACAGCAGCCGGCCCGACAGGATTCTCTGGTTAGCGGGACGTGCAGGCCGGCGCATGGCTCCCGGCTCCGTCGGCTCGAATGCGAGGGTCAGGCCGAGGGCGCCGGCTGTGATCATATTGATCCAAAGGATCTGAACTGGCGTCACGGGCAGCGTGAGGCCGAGCAGGATGGCAAGGATGATGGTGAAGGCCTCGCCGCCATTGGTCGGCAGTGTCCAAGAGATCACCTTGGTCTAATTGTCGTAGACGGTTCGGCCCTCGCGGACGGCCGCAACGATCGAGGCGAAATTGTCGTCGGCAAGAACCATTTCGCTCGCTTCCTTGGCGGCTTCCGTTCCCTTGCCGCCCATGGCGATGCCAACATCGGCACGCTTCAGTGCCGGCGCGTCGTTCACTCCGTCGCCTGTCATTGCGATCACGGCGCCGTCGGCCTGCAGGGTTTCGACCAGCCGCAGCTTGTGTTCGGGGCTGGTACGGGCGAAAACGGTCGCCTCGTAGGCGCTCTGCTGGAACCCGGCATCCTCCAGCGCATCGAGCTCCTGACCGGTCACGGCTCTTGGATCGTCGGCAAGTCCAAGCTGGATGGCGATTGCGCGCGCCGTCGCAGCATGGTCTCCGGTGATCATCTTTATCCGGATGCCGGCGGCCTTGCATTCGGCGATTGCAACAATTGACTCCGGCCGCGGTGGATCGATCAACCCCACCAAGCCCAGCAGTGTAAGTCCGTTCTCGACATCGGGCGGCGCGATCTCACGCTGACCGTCCTTCATGGCGAGACGGGCGAGCGCAATGACGCGCAGGCCGTTAGCCGCGAGCTGCTCGACGTGTCCGTGCCAGATGTCGGAGTCGAGCCGGCGTTCGCCGTCCAGTATAGCGATATGGCCGCACATCCCGAGGATGCGCTCCGGAGCGCCCTTAATGTAGGCATGGGGCACATGACCATCGCGCGCATGGAGTGTTGCCATGTACCGATGGCGGGAATCGAACGGGATCTCATCAAGACGAGGGAAGTTGACCCTGGCGGCCGCGCCATTGTGCCCGGCTTTAATGGCGAGCGAGACCAAAGCTCCTTCCATAGGATCACCGTCAACCGTCCAATTCTCGCCGAGTTGCCGCAGACTGGCGTCGTTGCAGAGGAGTGCGGCGAGCGTGAGTTCCTCGAGGACGGGATCGGCAGCAGGATCGAGAGGCTCACCTGCTCCGATGCTGAATTTGCCCGCCGGCTTGTACCCCGAGCCTTCTACCGCGATCGTCTGGTCGGCGGTGAGGACGGCACTCACCATCATCTCGTTGCGAGTAAGCGTGCCGGTCTTGTCCGAACAGATTACCGAAACCGAGCCCAGGGTCTCGACGGCGGGCAGGCGCCGAATGATGGCGTTCCGGCGCGCCATGCGCTGAACTCCTACCGCGAGAGTAATGGTCATCACGGCGGGAAGACCTTCCGGGATAGCCGCGACGGCCAGTCCGACGACAGCCATGAAGGCATCGTCAAGGCCATAGGCCTGCACCAGCACGGCATAGGTGAAGACGAGGACAGAGACGCCGAGTACGGCGACAGTGACCTGCCGCGCGAACTGGTCCATCTGCCGGACAAGCGGCGTAGCAAGCCGCTCCACCGCGGCGATCATGGAACTGATGCGCCCCAGTTCAGTGCTCGCCCCTGTCGCTACGACAACTCCAACCCCCTGGCCGGCGGTGACGAATGTGCCGGAGAATGCCATCGGGAAGCGGTCGCCAAGCGCCGCTTCAGCGGCGACAGGCTTTACAGCCTTGTCGACGGGGACGGATTCTCCGGTGAGGATCGCCTCATCCACCCTGAGATTGCGCGCCTTGGCTAGACGCATGTCCGCGGGCACGCGGTCGCCGGCCTCGAGAAGTACGATGTCGCCCGGCACAACATTGTCCGCAGCAATTGTTGTACGGCGACCGTCCCGAAGGACGGAGGCGCTTGGATCAATCATCGCCCGGATGGCGTCTAGGGCGGTCTCAGCACGCCCTTCCTGAATGAAGCCGATGATCGCGTTGATGAGGACAACTGCGCAGATAACCAGCGCGTCCGTCCCATGGCCTATCGCCGCGGCTAACACGCCCGCCCCCAGAAGGACATAGATGAGCAGATTGTGAAACTGCAGCAGGAATCTGGTCAGGGCGCTACGGCGGGGCCCTTCGGGAAGGCGGTTCGGTCCATAGGTTTCCAGGCGGCGTTCCGCTTCGTGCTCGGAGAGCCCGTCAACGTTCGTCTGAAGGGCGTCAATAGCTGCATCAGAGGTGACGGCATGCCACGCGACGGCTGGCCCGGACGATGGGCCGCCGGTCATGCGCGACGCTGCCGCGAGGATCGGCGGTATGGATGCCGCATTGCGCATGCGGCCTCGCTCCTTTTGTGCGGTTCTTGCAGCATATTACTGTGCTTGATCCACGAGCGCACACCTGCCTAGCCGACTTTGAGGAGCTTGGTGAGGTCTGTTCACCGGGAGGAATTGGCGGTTCATATGACCCTTTCTGGACATCGATCAGCGTGTCTGAGCCTAGTTGATGCTATTCTTCGGAATCAATGTTTGTCCTGACACGGTTACGCTCATTGCAGGTCGGTAGGGGCTGACCAACTGCGTAGGTTTGCGGATGTGAAACCCCTATTGCCTTATCCATAGTGGGCGGCGAGTTCGGTCTCATGTTGCCGTGACTTAGCGTTTGTGCGGCAGCCGCTTATTGGGACGGCAGGAAAAAGGAGCAGATGTGACCAAGCCCTTTGAGGTGTTGCTTGCAAGCGATTTCACCGCCCGGTCCGATCGCCCGCTTGATCGGGCTGCAAGGATCGCGGCTGAACGTAAGGGCGAGCTGGTTATCGCGCATGTTCTCGAGGGCACGCGCAAGAACCCTGTCGACGAAACTGCGATTATCGAGGCACTGAAGGCCGACCTGCCGGAACAGGTGGCTGGAGCAGAACTGGTGATCCGATCGGGATCAGCACCAAAGACGCTTGCCTCAATCGCATCTGAACGTGGCAGCGATCTCATCGCCACTGGCGTTGCTCGCTACAACAGCATTGGCGATTTTGTCCTTGGAACTGCTGTAGATCACATCATTCGCAACGCCACAGCCCCGGTGCTAATCGTGAGGCGGAGGCCAAAGCACAATTATCGCCGGTTGCTGGTGGCGACCGACTGTTCCGATTGCTCCCGCACGGCATTGCTTGCTGCTGCTCGATTGTTTCCCCATATTCCGATTACAGTGACCCATGCTTTCCATGTTCCCTATCAAGCTTGGCTCAAATCGGATGACGTCAAGCAGTATGTTCGTGCCGAGGCCCAAGAAGGTCTCAATGCCTTTCTCGCCCACCAAGAGATCACGCCAGACATAGCGGTGCGAGTCGAAGCGATGATTGATGAAGGTGAAACCGGGAGCGTGGTCGCGCGCCAGCTCACCCGGACTGGTGCCGACTTGCTCGTGCTGGGCACGCATGGACATGGCGGTTTCGTCCATGCGACAATCGGCAGCCAGGCAGAAGCCCTGTTGGAATCGGTTGATGTCGATGTGCTGATGGTGCGCGGATCTTAGAGAACCAAGGCCGCCCTTTTCGTTTATGGAACAGGCTGTCCGTGGTCGGATGACGGTGACTATTGCCCGTCTGCTCCGGGATGTGACCGGGGGGCGAGGGGGGTCAAAGTGGTAGTCGCGGCCTCTCGCTCCGTTGGATGGACTTTGGCGCTCATGCGCACGTGGGTGCTTTCGGGGTGGCCGAAGCGGCCGGTGTTCTCGGCATCGAGCAACTCCATCACCTTGGGTTGAGCGCGCCGGTCTGCAGCGATTCAGTCCTGAGTCGATGTCCACGGAGTCGGAGGCGAGGTGGTGAAACTCCGCGCTTCCCGCGCGATCCTTTTTTCGGAGTCCCGGCCCGTGCTCGGCGTGGACTGCTGTACCCTTCAAGCAATAGAGGATGAGGTCGCGCAAGCCCATGATCGAGGGTCCGTCGCGGTCCATGCAGGATTGTGGCCAAGGGTGCAGTAGCCGCGGGCTCTTGGGTTGTCCCACCGAGATCCCAAAGCGCCGGTTCGGGAAGCTGTGAGAGATCGGCGCCGGCGCTCTGGGCCCGCGTGCGGGCGCGGCCGCGCATCGCGACGGCTCGGTCGATCAACTCATCGAAGCGGGCGACATCGAAGTTGACGTTGTCAGCGTGCGACGTTGCAGCAAGAGCCTAACCTATGAACCTCGAAAAGTTCACCTATCGCGCCGAGAGCTTCCTCCACTCGGCCCAAATCGTCGCAATTCGGCCGAATCATCAGCTCCAAATATAACCTCCAAGCGCTGCTTGAGGACAAGCGAGGGGATGGCAAGCGGCCTCATTTGCGCCGCGGCGGCGATGCTGCGGCCGCACCGGAAAACCGGCGCGGCCTCGCCAGACTGCGCGCGTCTCAGGTAGCGGCAGCAAACGGCGGATCTCGGCAATCATGCGATCAACGCCGTGCGATGGGCAAACAGCCGCCACGGCGTCAGCGGAGGATCGGTATGACGCGCTCGACAGTTTTGCGCACGACCTCACCAAGGCGGCGCGCAACGGCAAGCTCGATCCTGTTATCGGCGGGACTAGGAGAACAGCCGGATCATCCAGGTTCGTCATTCTCCCCCGCTTTGCCAAGCGGGGCAGAGTCTAGCTGGCAAGCCGCCATACAGCAGTGGCCACCGCCTCAGAAGCGCATGTAGACGCCGCCGCTCACGACCCATGGATCGAGTTTGTGCTTGGTCGTCAGCACCTCGGTGCCGGCAGCGTTCTCGACGTGCAGTGTCGTGCCGATGAAGTACTTCTTGGCGTCAAGACTGAGCCCCAGACCATTCCCGCCGATCGGGATATCGACGCCGCCCTGCAGCGCGACGCCGAGCTCGTTGTTCATCCGCGCCTTGGCCGCGCCGAGCGCCCTCGCGCCCGCACCAGGCTTCTCGCCGAAGATCAGGAACAGGCTCGGTCCGACGCCGACATAGGGCCGGATCGGTCCCGCGTTGAGATGGTACTTCAGCGTCACCGTAGCCGGGAGGATGAGCACATGATCGACGATGCGCGCGCCTGCGATCGGGCCCGCGCCGTTCACGTGATGCTGGGTCAGGCAGCAGATCGTCTCGATCGAGATCCGGGGCGTCGCATAGTATTCGACGGCCAGTGTCGGCACGACATTGTCGTTCGCCCTGGTCTGGCTGCCTGCCGGCAGCCCGATCTGGTCGGTCCTGACCTCGTCGATCTTGCCGCTGGGCAGGACGCCGGTGCCGAGCAGTTTCACTTGCCAGCGGCCGTCCTCCTCGGCGAGCGCGGGCGTGGTCATCGCGGTAGCGGTCGCAATGGCGGTAAGTATCGATAGAATGCGCATGGTCCCTCATGGCAGTGCCGCAGTGTCCGCCCTGCGCGGACAAGGAGCTTGCGGCACGTTGGGGCTTATGCGCCTCGTGCCGGCGCTGCGTTTTGATCACGCGCAAGTTGTGACCTTGGGGAAATTACGGATACGAGTGTCGGCGCGATGAGGCGATTAGGCGAGCCGCGAACGCCACATGACGCAAAAGGGCAACTGCTTGAACGGAAGTGTTGATTTAAAACTTCTTCGAGTCATATTGATTTGAAACAAGTCTGCCGGCTCCACTCCCGCTAGAGCCCGCCGGGCGCTCGAGACGACTGGGAACAAGAAACGGTCGCTTGCTGCCGCATTCGTGCGCCCATCACCGGCGGTGCTCGGGAGGGGCCCTGAAACGCGATACTGCGCAGGCAATGTTGTCCGCGCGGGCTGATGAGGGTCCAAGATGTTCCAGCCGCCAGTTCCGGATGTCCGCGCAACATTAATGTCGCCGCGCGCAGGCATGGCTGCACTGCTGGGGACCTCGCGGTCGATGGAGTCGTATCCCGGGTTACCTGGCGGGGGGCGGGAACCCGCAACGCTGGCAAAGGAGCCTTGGTCATGAGCCTGCCGATCGGAATGTGGGGGGCGATTATCGCGCTCTTCGGTATCGTGGCGGTCGCGAGCGGCGTCTGGTTGCTGCTTCGCGCGCGCGATGTCGCGCGACTCAGCGACACACCCCGCAACGAGATTGCGCCGGGACCCAAGCGCAGGCCCTCGGCGCGCCGCGGCACGGTGCGCCTCGTGCTGGTGATCAATCTGCTCGCGACCGCCGGCGCGCTCGGCCTTTTCGCGCTTGTCGCGACCCGCACGATCGGGTCTTCCGAGACACAGACAGACCCCTACGCGGCGCACCCCTGAGGCGACCCGAGACAAGGACGGCGAGGACATTATGGACGAACTTCTCTTCAAGGTGGGCGCCTGGTTCGTGGTCGCGCTGCTTGCGCTGTTCGCGAGCGCACTCGCGCTGGACCAGGGCTTTGCCGTGCATATGGCGATCATCTGCGCGGCCGCGCTGCTGGTCGCCTGGGTCACGATGGTGAAGGCCGACTTCCAGGTGCTTTCGGGGTTCAAGCCGGCCACGATGCCCGACGTCACCCGCTATGACGATGATCTTATCCGCCTGGGCGTGATCGCGACGTTGTTCTGGGGTGTCGCCGGCTTCCTGGTGGGCGTAGTCATCGCCACCCAGATGGTCTTCCCGATGCTGAACTTCGAGCCATGGTTCAGCTTCGGGCGGCTGCGGCCGCTGCACACCTCGGCCGTGATCTTCGCCTTCGGCGGGAACGCGCTCATCGCGACCAGCTTCTATGTCGTCCAGCGCACCTGCCGCGCTCGCCTCGCCTTTCCCGCGCTCGCGCGGCTGGTGTTCTGGGGTTACCAGCTGTTCATTGTCCTCGCCGCCACCGGTTATCTGATGGGCGTCACCGCAAGCCGCGAATATGCCGAACCCGAGTGGTATATCGACCTGTGGCTGACCATCGTCTGGGTCGCCTATTTCGCCGTTTTCGTCGGCACGCTGGTCAAGCGCAGCGAGCCGCACATCTACGTCGCGAACTGGTTCTATCTGTCCTTCATCATCACCATCGCCATGCTGCACATCGTCAACAACCTGGCGATGCCCGCGAGCCTGTTCGGTTCGAAAAGCTATTCGGCCTTCGCGGGTGTCCAGGATGCGCTGACCCAATGGTGGTATGGGCATAATGCCGTCGGATTCTTCCTGACCGCCGGCTTCCTCGCAATGATGTACTATTTCGTGCCCAAGCAGGCCGAGCGACCGATCTATTCCTATCGTCTCTCGATCATCCACTTCTGGTCGCTGATCTTCCTCTACATCTGGGCGGGTCCGCACCATCTCCACTACACGGCCCTGCCCGACTGGGCGCAGACGCTCGGCATGGTGTTCTCGGTGGTGCTGTGGATGCCGAGCTGGGGCGGCATGATCAACGGGTTGATGACGCTCAACGGCGCCTGGGACAAGATCCGCACCGACCCGATCATCCGCATGATGGTCTTCGCGCTCGCCTTCTACGGCATGGCGACCTTCGAAGGGCCGATGCTGTCGATCAAGGCGGTCAATTCGCTGTCGCACTATACGGAGTGGACGATCGGGCATGTGCATTCCGGCGCGCTCGGCTGGAACGGCATGATCACCTTCGCGGCCATCTACTATCTGACGCCGCGCCTCTGGGGCCGCAGCCGGCTCTACTCGCTGCGCATGATCAACTGGCACTTCTGGCTCGCGACGCTCGGCATCGTGCTTTACGCGGCCGCGCTCTGGGTCGCCGGGATCACCCAGGGTCTGATGGCCCGCGAATATGGCTCGGACGGCTATCTGGTCTACGCCTTTGCCGAGATCGTCGCGGCCATGAAGCCCTACTACGCGATCCGGGTGCTGGGCGGGCTCCTCTATCTCACCGGTGCGCTGATCATGGTCTTCAACGTGTGGATGACGATCATCGGCCGCCTGCGCGACGAGGCGCCGCTATCGACCGCGAGCTATAACCCTGCTGCCGACCGGCCGATCGTCCCGGCCGCGGCACCGGCCGAATAAGGGGGACCTGTTCATGTCATCGCAGCTCGCCACCCAGCACAAGAAGCTGGAGCGCAACGTCACGCTACTCGGCATCTTCGCCTTCATCGTCGTCGCGATCGGCGGCATCGTCGAGATCGCGCCGCTATTCTGGATCGACTCGACGGTCGAGAAGGTCGAGGGTGTGCGCCCCTATACGCCGCTCGAGCAGGCGGGGCGCGACATCTACGTGCGCGAGGGATGCTACTCCTGCCACAGCCAGATGATCCGCCCCTTCCGGGACGAGGTCGAGCGCTATGGTCACTACAGCCTCGCGGCGGAATCGATGTATGACCATCCGTTCCAATGGGGCTCGAAGCGCACCGGGCCGGATCTTGCCCGGGTGGGCGGCCGGTACTCCGACGAATGGCATGTCCAGCATATGAAGGATCCCCGGTCGGTCGTGCCGGAATCGATCATGCCGTCCTATGCCTTCCTCGCCGACACCGAACTCGACGCGAAGACCATCGCGGGCAAGCTCGGCGCGCTCGGCAAGGTGGGTGTTCCCTATTCCAAGGAGATGATCGAAGCGGCCGAGGCCGATCTCAAGCTGCAGGCCGAGCCCGATGGAGACGCCGCGGAGCTGGCCAAGCGCTATCCCAAGTCGCAGGTCCGCGATTTCGACGGAGACCCCTCGCGGCTGACCGAGATGGACGCGCTTGTCGCCTATCTGCAGATGCTGGGCACGCTGGTGGATACCAACGCCGCGGCGGCGCAGGAGCAGCGCCGATGAACTACGACGCGCTGCGTCATTTCGCCGACAGCTGGGGCCTGGTGCTGATGGGCATCGTGTTTCTGGTGCTGACCGGCTGGACCTTTCGCAAGGGCTCGCGCGCTGCAAACGAGCGTGCCGCCCGCTCGATCCTGGAGGAAGATGATGGCTGAACAACGGATCGACGACGCGACCGGCACGCCGACTGTCGGACACGAGTGGGACGGGATCGAAGAGCTCGACACGCCGATGCCGCGCTGGTGGCTGTGGACGCTCTATGCGACGATCATCTGGGGCATCGCCTATACGGTGCTCTACCCCGCATGGCCGCTCGTCAATTCAGCTACCCAAGGCCTTCTCGGCTGGTCGAGCCGGGCGCAGCTCGAAGGCGAGGAGGAGGCCGAGCGCGTCCGCAAGGCCCCGTTGCAGCTGGCGCTCTCGCAGATCCCCATCGAGCGCCTCCAGGATGATTCGCGGCTGATGCAGGCCGCCGTGGAGGGCGGCCGCGCCGCCTTCAAGGTGCACTGCGTCCAGTGCCACGGCTCGGGCGCTGCCGGCAGCCCGGGTTATCCCAACCTCAACGACGACGACTGGCTGTGGGGCGGCGACATCAAACAAATCCACACGACGCTCGTCCATGGTATTCGTCAGCCCGGGCACGACGAGACCCGCATGTCGCAAATGCCGGCTTTCGGCCGTGATGGCATCCTGACGCCCGAGCAGGTTGAGGACGTTGTCAGCTTCGTGCGGGTGATCTCGCGCCAGGAGAAGGCGAGCGCCGCCGCGCAGCGCGGCGGCAAGCTGTTCGCCGACAATTGCGCGGTCTGTCATGGCCCGACCGGAACGGGTGACCGCAAGGTAGGCGCGCCCAATCTTACCGACGCCATCTGGATGTATGGCGGTGACCGTGAAACGATCGCCCGGACAGTCACGAACTCGCGCTATGGCGTGATGCCGGCCTGGGGCGCACGGCTGGACCCTGTCACGCTGAAGATGCTGGCGGCCTATGTCCATTCCCTGGGTGGCGGCGAAGATTTCCTTCCCACCCCGCCCGCCCCGACAGCACCGCAAGCCACGGCCTCGCCGGCGGCTGTCCAACCGGCCAAGAGCAATGTCCAGCCCTGACGATCTGACCGGCCCGAAGCAGCAGTTCTTCGAGAAGCGCAAGAAGGTCTTTCCCAAGGCGATCGACGGCCCATTCCGGCGCTTCAAGTGGCTGGTCATGGCCGTCACGCTGACGATCTACTATGTGACGCCATGGCTGCGCTGGGATCGCGGACCCTATGCGCCAGATCAGGCGGTGCTGATCGACATCGCCAATCGCCGCTTTTACATGTTCTCGATCGAAATCTGGCCCCACGAATTCTATTATGTCGCCGGCCTGCTGATCATGGCGGGGATCGGCCTGTTCCTCGTCACTTCGGCGGTCGGCCGCGCCTGGTGCGGCTATGCCTGCCCCCAGACGGTCTGGACCGATCTGTTTCAGCACGTCGAACGCGCCATCGAGGGTGATCGCAATGCACAGCTGCGCCTCGAGAAGGCGCCCTGGGGACCGGCGAAGATCGGCAAGCGCGTGACCAAGCATGCGATCTGGTTATTGATCGCGGTGGCGACTGGCGGCGCCTGGATTTTCTATTTCGCCGACGCGCCGACCTTGGCCCAACAGCTCTGGACGCTCGAGGCGCCTTACCAGGCCTGGTTCACCATCGGGCTCCTGACCGCGACCACCTATGTCCTTGGCGGCCTGATGCGCGAGCAGTTCTGTATCTATGGCTGTCCGTGGCCGCGGATCCAGGGCGCGATGCTCGACGAGAAGTCGCTGGCTGTCACCTACAAGGCATGGCGGGGCGAGCCGCGCACCCACGGCATCAAGCGCGCTGGTCCCGCGGTTCATCAGCCCGATGGCGAGCTTGGCGCCCAGGCGCAGTACGGGCTGCCGTCGCTCGTCGCGCTCGCTTCAAACCCCGACAACAATCCGCGAGTCATCGGCGACTGCATCGACTGCAACGCCTGCGTCGCGGTCTGCCCGACCGGCATCGACATCCGCAACGGCCCCCAGATCGGCTGCATCACCTGCGGGCTGTGCATCGACGCCTGCGACGACATCATGGAAAAGATCGGCCGGCCCAAGAAGCTGATCGGCTATTCGACCGTTGCTGACGAGCTCATCGCGGGCAACGGCGGCGAGCCCGAGCCGCCGCTCAAGCGGCTGCTTCGGCCGCGCACGCTCGCCTACTTCACTCTCTGGGGTGCGATCGGTCTGGCGCTGCTGTTCACCCTGGGTTCGCGCACCCGGCTCGATCTCAGCATCCGGCAGGAACGCAATCCGATATGGGTTCAGCTGTCCGACGGCATGGTCCGCAACGCCTATACCATCAACATCCGCAACATGGAGACGCGGCCGCGGACGATCAGGCTGACGACCGAGGGTCTGGCCGACGCGCGGATCTGGACCGACGCGCAGTCCCGCGCCGCTGCCGCGCAGAGCCTTACGATCGCGATCGGTCCCGACCAGGCGCGCAAGACGCGGGTCTATGTCGCCGCACCGGCCCGCCCGCGCCATGAGTTCGCCTTCGCCATTCGCGCGAACGAGCCGGCGGGCGCGAGCGATCGGGAAACGACCGTGTTCGAAGGACCGGAGGGCGACCGATGAAGCGGGAGTTCACCGGCCGGCATATGCTCATCGTCATGCTCGGCATGTTCGGCACGATCATCGCGGTCAATTTCATCATGGCGCGGTATGCGGTGTCCACTTTCGGCGGCACCGTGGTCGACAACTCCTATGTGGCCAGCCAGCGCTTCAACGGGTGGCTGGCCGAAGCGCGCGCGCAGGAGGCGCTCGGCTGGTCGCTCGATCTGAAGTTGTCCGCGTCCCGGCGGGTGGAGGTCACCGCTTCGCCGCACAATGGCGTGGTGACTGCTCTCGCCCATCACCCGCTCGGCCGCGCGCCCGACCGGCAGCTGCGCTTCGAGAAGATCGCAGCGGGGCATTGGCGCTCGACCGAGCCGCTGCCGCCCGGCCGGTGGCAGCTCCGGGTCGAGCTGCGGAGCGGGGGCAATCAGGCCCGCTATCTGCGGGACGTCGCGGCGTGACCGCGCTCACCAGCACGTTCAGCGTGCCGGGGCTGCATTGCGCGGGCTGCATCGCCAAGCTCGAGGGAGGTCTCGCGCGCACGGACGGCGTTATCAGCGCCCGCGTCAACTTCACCAAGCGCCGAGTCGCGGTCGCCCACTCGGATGCGCTCGACGAAGAGCGGCTGCGCGACATCATTGGCCGCATCGGCTTTCCGGCCGAGCGCCTTCTCGGCGACGAGGAAACGCGCAGCGCGCCCGAGAGCCGACAGCTGGGCCTGGCGCTCGGCGTCGCCGGCTTCTCGGCGATGAACATCATGCTCCTGTCGGTCAGCATCTGGTCGGGGGCGGAAGGCGCGACGCGCGAGCTTTTCCACTGGCTGTCGGCGCTGATCGCCCTGCCGACCGTCGTCTATGCCGGCCGCCCGTTTTTCCGCAGCGCGTGGGCGGCGCTCCGCCATGGCCGCACGAACATGGACGTGCCGATCAGCATCGGCGTGACCCTCGCCTGCGCAGTGAGCCTCTACGAAACCATCATCGGCGGACCCCACGCCTATTTCGATGGCGCGGTCATGCTGCTGTTCTTCCTTCTTGCCGGCCGATTTCTCGACAGCGTCATGCGCGTTCGCGCCGAGGACGGTGTCGCCGCCCTGCAAAGGCAGAGAGCGCCGCGCGGGCTTGTCCTCGCCAAGGACGGCACGAGCGCGTGGCGCGATGCGGATGAGATCGCGCCCGGCATGACCTTGCTTGTCGCGGCCGGCGAAGTCTTCGCCGCCGATGGCGTGGTTCTATCGGGAACGTCGAACGTCGACCGCGCGCTCGTCACCGGCGAAAGCGCAGCCGAGGACGTGTCCCTAGGCGATGCGGTGCTCGCAGGGACGATCAATCTCGGCGCGCCGCTCACCGTCAAGGTCACGAAGGCGGGCGAGGCGACGGCGATTGCCGGCATTGCCCGGCTGATGGAAGCGGCGAGTGGAGCCAAGTCCCGCTACATTCGGCTCGCCGACCGTGCGGCGCGCTTCTATGCGCCGGCGGTCCACCTTCTTGCGGCGCTGTCGTTCGTCGGCTGGCTGGTCGCCGGTGCGGGCTTGCACCAGGCGGTGCTGATCGCGGTCGCGGTTCTCATCATTACTTGCCCTTGCGCGCTGGGCCTTGCAGTGCCTGTGGCCCAGGTCGTCGCGGCAGGGTCGCTGATGCGCCGCGGCGTGCTCATCCGCGACGGCGCCGCGCTCGAGCGATTGGCCGAAGCCGATATCGCGCTGCTCGACAAGACCGGTACGCTGACTCTCGGACGGCCCCGGCTGATTGACGATGGCGGATTGTCGAGGACGGAAGCGCCAGTCGCGCTTGCCCTCGCGCGCGCGAGCCGCCATCCGCTGGCCCGAGCCCTGGCGACGGCACTGGACGGGGTCGATGCCGCCGAGGTGATGGATATCGAAGAGCTGCCAGGCGTCGGTATCGCCGGTCTTGCCGAAGGTGGGCGCGCCATGCTGGGTCGCATCGACGAGGCCGGTGACCAGCCCCTCGACGGGCGAACCGGCTATCATGCGCTCACCACCGCGTTTCGCCTGGGGGATGGAGCCATACGGCTGCTGCGCTTCGAGGACGCACTGCGTCCGGACGCCGAGACGGCGGTATGCCGCCTGCAGGCGCTGGGCCTTGAGCCCACCATCGTCTCGGGTGACCATGACCGGCGCGTGCAGCGCCTTGCCGCGCGGCTTCGCATCGCCGGGCGCGGTGAGCGCGACCCGGAAGGTAAGCTTGAGGCGATCACATCGCTCTCGTCAGCTGGACGTCGGGTGCTGATGCTGGGCGATGGCCTCAACGACGGTCCCGCGCTCAATGCCGCGCACGTGTCGATCGCCCCCTCCTCGGCGTCGGATGTCGGGCAGAGCGCGGCGGATCTTGTCTTTCTGGGAGATTCTCTGGCTGCGGTCCCGGCGGCTGTGAGGGCGGCGCGGCGGACAATGCGGGTGGTCCGGCAGAATTTCGTGTTGGCGATTGGTTATAATGTCCTCGCGGTTCCGCTGGCAGTCGCCGGGCTTGTAACGCCGCTGGTCGCTGCGCTCGCCATGTCGCTTTCGTCGATTCTTGTGGTCGGAAACTCGCTTCGCTTGCGGAAGGCGGCGCAGTGACGGGGCTCTCCTTCCTCATTCCTGTGGCCCTGTTTTTGGGACTGCTGGGTCTCGCGGCATTCTTCTGGTCGATGCGAAGCGGCCAATATGATGACCTGGACGGCGCGGCCAACCGCATCCTCATCGATGACGACGAGGAGAAAGGGACGCCATGAGAACGGCCGCGGCTCTTGCCATGCTCGCCATGGCACCTTCCGCGCTGCAGGGTGCGGTGCCGGCAGCCCGCACCTTGAGAGTGCAGCTGTGCAGCGCCGACGGATCGGCAAGGACAGTCAACATCCCCGTGCGTCCCGATCGGCCGCAACCCGCCCCAGGCGAACCATGCTGTCTCGTGGCATGCCACGCGGGCGGCTCGCGCAAGCGATCATTCTGCCCGGACTGACCGACCGATCAACAGACCGCCGGGGGATCGGCCCGGGTCAGCATCAGCGCTGACATGGAGCGTGCGCGATTGCTGAGCATCCCGGCGCGAGCGAAGGCTGCGCGCAAACCGCTGTAATGTAGGCGAGTACTTGGCGAATGCCGGCGCGGCAGATCTCCAATCCGGACACCCGAGCCGTATCCGGCGATACGCGAATGAAGCGAAGATCGCGGTCAGCTATAGGCTTGCTTAGCGGGATACCCTTCCTGCCTCCGGATCATTGCGGATGTCCGCTTGAGGATATCGTGTGAAAGGTGACCGTCGTCGTGCCTTGAGCATGCCCGGAGACAAGACGGCTATGAACGAAGCGGCAACCACCAGAGCCGAGCGAATCCTCGCGCTGCGGCGCGCGCGAATGGCCGTGTCGTCGCCCTTCCTGCGCGGCGCGTTCCGGCCGTTCTTCTTCATGGGTCCGCTCTGGGCGGTGGTCGCGCTGACGATATGGCTGTGCACGCTTGCCGGTGTCTTCGTGCTTCCCTCGACTCTGGACCCCCTCGCCTGGCATCGGCACGAGATGCTGTTTGGCTTCGTTGGCGCGGTGGTGGCGGGCTTTCTGCTGACCGCCATTCCCAACTGGACAGGGCGGCTTCCCATCGCGGGGAAACCGCTCGCCGCGCTTGCTGGCCTTTGGCTTGTGGGCCGGCCAGCCCTTCTGTTTTCGCAACACTTAGGCGCGCTCGCTGCGGCAGTATTGGACGTCGCCTTCTATGGCGTGCTGGCCACGGTGGCTGGTTGCGAGGTGATCGCCGCAAAGAACCGAAATCTTCCAGTTGTCGGTCTGGTTCTGCTGTTCGGTGTCGCCAATGCGCTCGACCATGCGGCTGGCGCCGGGCTGATCGGCGACCCCGATCTTGGATGGCGAGCGGCGGTTTCGCTCGTGGTGCTGATGATTTCGCTCATCGGCGGTCGCATCATACCGTCCTTTACGCGTAACTGGATGACAAAGCAGGGGATCGAGGGGGGGCTGCCGGGTCAGCCGACCCGCTTCGATCTGGGCGTGATCGGAATCACGGCCCTCGCTCTTATGGTCTGGGTCGCAGCGCCCGACGCGCGCGTCGGCGCATGGGCGCTGATCGGCGCGGGATTGCTGCAAATGATCCGCCTTGCACGGTGGCGCGGCTGGCGCACGTCGCGCGATCCGCTCGTGCTCATCCTCCATGTCGGATATCTCTGGGTTCCGGCCGGGCTGTTGCTGGTTGGAGGATATGGGCTTGGAGCGCTCGCTTTCCGTTCGGCCGCGATCCACGCGCTGACGGCGGGTGCAATGGCGACGATGATCCTGGCGGTGATGTCGCGGGCGACCCTCGGACATACCGGCCACGCTTTGAAGGCAGGAAGCCCGACAGTGCTTGCCTATATCCTCATCACTGTCGGGGCCGTGCTGCGCGTCGTGGCGCCGCTCGGCCTGGTGGACTACACATTGGGTATGGAGGCGGCGGCGCTCTGCTGGGGCGGCGCCTTGTTGCTGTTCCTCGCGGCCTATGGACCGATGCTGTTTTCCGCCAGGGTCGATAATCCGCAGGGATAGGATCAGAACCGGCAGCGGCTGCCTTTCGCCGCGCCGAGGACGGTGATTGTTTCCAGGAGAAGGAGCACCTGCGGGCCCGATCCCGACGGCTGAAGTCGCGTGTCAGATCGGGCGATGCTTCATGGAGCGGTGAATCATCAAGGACTCGCAACTCGCCATTCGTTAGGGTGGTCCCTGACCCTGCAGAGGGATCGATAGACTTCGCCTGGGGCTCAACGTGGGTCTTCGGGGCGCTGGGCCACAAGACGCTCCCACGCCTTGGCCGCGTTGCTCAGATCCGCTTCGGCGATAACGTAGCTGTCGTTCTCGCCGACGAAGAACCGGCGCACGCGCTCATCATCATCGAGTGGAAGAGGCATGTCTCCGAAGCTGCGGGTCCATCGCTCGTCCACGAACCGGATCAGCGCGGCCCTGGCTGAATCGTCGTTGTCTTGGATCATGATCAACTCTTCTCCATCAAAGGCGATCATCAAAACCGTCGCTAGCACAGCTCTGTCTACCTCGAAGATCAGTTGCCTTCGGTATGGCGAAGACAGATACCTTCAAACCATGTGCCGGCCCAAGCGACCGGAACATTCGGTGTTGTCTCTCGGCCGCCCGTTATAAAAGGGGGAAGCCTGAAGGCGTTCAACTGGTGCAGTTCGCGATAAATTTGGAGTTAAGCGTTCGACAACGCGTGTGAGATAGGGGGCGGACGGCGCGCAAGGAGGATCTGAACCGATCCGGCGCGATCTGAGCATTGGGGCACGAAACAGGAATGACGCACCTTACGCAGGCCGAGATCGCCAATTGGATCGCCATCTATGTGGCGGTCGGCCTGTGCTGTGCGATCGCGGTGGCGCTGTCGGTCGCCGTTCTTGCGGCGCAACTGATACGCGAGCGCGCCTGGACACAGGTTCGAGACGTTCGCTCGGCGGTCGTGTTTCTGCCGAGGACCTGGTGGCGCTGGCAAAAGCTCTACTTGCTCTCGACTCCGGTGACGCTCGCTATCGCCGGCTGGTTTGCCGCAACCTTGACCTGGTCCTGATCTCATACGCGCAGGGTGGCACGAATCATCGATGGGACTGCCGCGCGATCGACGTCCTCCACGGAAACCGAAAGGATTGGGGCGATCAGTTCCATGCGCGGATGGGTGACGGCTTTCGCCGCAAGATAGTCGTCGCTCACAAAGCCCATGGCTTCCACGATAAGCTGCCGGACTTCGCCGGTTGCGCGCGAGCGCGCCTCGAGCAGGAAGTCGGGTCGGCATGCGCCACGCTGCGTCAGGCGGTCGAACAGGGGCTTCTCGATCACGAGATCGACGCCGGCCTTGTCCAGCAGCCGGCGGGTCTCGAGCAGGCTGCGATACACCGCGCGCTCGAATTCGGAGTCGACCGGAACGAAACGTTGGCCGGAAACAATGGGCTGTGCATAGGCCCTGAGCGCCGCATAGCCGTGTGCCTCGGGATATTCACCCACGACGACGAGGACGAGATAGGGGCCCTTGATGACATTGCCTCGGATCGAAGGCGACTGGACGCGGTTGGCGAGCGTGACTGGCTCGGCGCCGGCGACAATGATTGTCGAGCCTTGGACGGCGCTCGCATAGAGGGCGAGAAATGCCTGGGGAGCATGCCCGCGGGGCCATTGACGCGAGAGTTCGCGCAGGCCGGCATAGACACGATTGCTGTGAAACGCAAGCGCATGAGTCCAGAGCACCCGGCCTAGCTCTATCCCGGGGGCGATTTCAATCCGTGCGGCCGCGGCGCTCAGGGCGCGAAACTCGTCTGCGATGGACCGGGCGGACAGATCCTCTTGCGGCGGCGGGGTCCGCTGGACTCCCGATAAGCTCATGAGGCGCCACAGCAGCCGCGCCAGGCGCGGCACCGAGGCGTGACGGGTTCGATCATCGCTGCTGGCGCTCTCGGGCTTCTGCGCCAGCTTCTCGGGCGCCGGGCGCAGCACCTCAAAAAATCCCTCGGGCGGATCGGCGGGCGAATGCGGGGGCCTGATCTCGGACATGCGATTGGTCGCCTGGTCCCGGAAGAACGGGCAATCGGGAAGATGCTCGGGGCGCTTGGCGCCGGTCAGGCGGCGTAGGTAGTAGGTTTCCGCTTCGGAGAGGAAGGCAGGTGTCAGGATCGGCGGCGGCTCATGGTCGGCAAGACAATCGCATGCCAGCCACTTCTCGCCGAGCCGCGCCTGCTGGACGAGCGTGATTCCGGCTTCCTCATCGCTGCGCGAGCCTTCGCCAATATACCAGCGCACCAGCGCCGATCGGACGACGTCGGGGAGGGGGATGCGACGGCTGCCGTGCCCGTCGCTATGCCGATCGATCAGCCACATGGTCGATCCTTTTCGAGCAGGTGGCGCGAAGTCTGGCGCGACGTGGCGGGATTGACAACGCAATTCGAGTTGATCTCCACTTTCGTCGGACAGGGACTTGGGAGGTCTTATGAAAGCATTTTTCCTGGTCGGAGCCGCGCTCGCGATCTTTTTGAACACCGCCGTCCATGCTGCGCCGGCGTCGCCGAGCAGAGCGCGAACAGTTCAGCTGATCTCTATGGCCACGCCCGTCCCGACGAAACCAGTGCCGGCCCACGACGAAGAGGCGTCGGCTCCCTCTCCCTCCACTGCGGTGCCGGAGATTCCGGCGTCGTTCAGGATCTATGACCTCAGCCGGCAATGGGTGCGGTTCCAGATGGCGCAGAGCTATTCGGCCGCAGCGGACGGGGCGCAAAGCGGCGAACAGCATCCGGACGCCGCTGCCGTGGCCGCGTCGGCCGCTGCGATGCCGGCGATCGATCCGGCGCCTTCGGTGTCCGATATCCCGGTGCCGGCATGGATGCGTGGGGGACTGGCCTTCGCGCGGGCCTCCACCGCACACACGCCCGGTTGCTATCCCGGCGGCTACCGGCCCACCGGCTTTCTGAGCGCCGAGGCTGAGTATCGGCGGGCGGGATACTATGGGATGATGAGCGCGATCGCCTGCCAATATGGCATCCCCGTGAGCCTGTTCGATGCGATGATTATCCGCGAGAGCCGCTACAACGATCGCGCTGTGTCGCCCAAGGATGCGTTTGGTCTCACCCAGCTCATGGCGGGCACGGCCGCCGGGCTCGGTGTGAACCGTTACGACTCCGAACAGAACCTCCATGGCGGCGCGCGCTATCTGCGTCAGCAACTTGACCGATTTGGACAGGTCCACCTAGCGCTTGCCGCGTACAATGCGGGGCCCGGCCGCGTTCGAGGTGGACTCGTGCCGCGCATCGCGGAGACGCAGGCCTATGTGGACGACATCCTCCTGAACTGGCGGCGCCTCAGCGGCTTTGCCCGTCAGGCGAGCGTCTCGGGCTCGTGGAGCCGACAGAATTCGGAGCCTAAGTTGGCCGCAATCCCGGGCCGCGCTGCCACCGTCTCGAGCTTTTGACGAGAGAGGATGTCGCGTTCGCCTTGGCGGGAGCTGTCGGGCGAGCCCTCGGCGTTCGTCAGTCCAGGCGGAATGTCTGATCGAGTTTGGCGCGCCGCTCGATGATCGCGGCGACCTCCCGCACGACCCGATCGACCACGCCATCGCGGAGCGGCGTTGCCCATTCGCGGCGGATTTCCGTCCCGTCCATGCCTTCGACCTCGTTGAGCGCGTTGACGAGCGTGATCGGCAAGCTGGCGAACACTTCGCTGATCATCTGCATCATCGTTGAGAAGCGGCCGTCGTGAAGCAGGCTCAGGTCACGCAGCGTCTCGACGCCGAGAACGGCCTGGATGAAGCCGATGCCAAGCACATGGAGGATGGTCTGGAATTCGACAAGAGTCATGCTCTCGCGGGCCGACGGGTCGAGGTCGAGCCGGAGCAGATTGGAGAGGCGACCACGCCTGATGCCGGTCTTGAGCGCGAGCTTGCGGATGCTGACATTCTGGTCCGCCATCGCCTGCAGGATGTACGGGATATAGTCCCTGACGGGGATGCGCGGCGCCTCTTCCCCGGGCTCGCTTTCGTCCGGCGCCGATGTAGCCACATTGCTGGCAAGGGATGACATGCAGAAGGCCCCCTGATCCTGCTCAGTCTCAGCAGCAAATCATACCGATCAAGTGTTGGCAAGAAGCGGTAGACCGCATAGTCGGCTTGCGATAGAGTGCTAACTAATTGAGACGAATGACATTTCCTTCTTGCGACTCGTTCGCATTCAGTTCGCCGCGTTTGGCGCTCGGCTCATCGAGTCCTGCCTCTTTGAGCTTCCCCAAGACCTCCAAGGCCTTCTGCTCGACGATGTAGTCGAACAGAAGAACTGAAAGTGTGTCGCCCAAGGAAAGGCTGACGCCAAGCCGTTTTGCCAGCATCTCTTGCGCTTCGGAGAGACTGTCAGCGCTGCTCGCCTTTACGCGCAGATAAATCCGGATGTCGCCCTTGGTCGGAATTTTGTCGAGGTGAGAGCGCAGAACCGCAGGATCATGTTCCAGGCAATGAGCGCAGGCGGTCCGCGCATTCACGAGCGTTCCGAGCGTTTGATACTTGCGCGTCTCGTTGGATCGGATGCGCACGCTTTCGGTCGTAAGCCGAAAGAAATGCTCGGAAACATCGAAGGCATATTGCCGAGAGGCGCCAGTCATTTGCGCACGTCCTGATCGCCCCCTGCCTGGCACCCGCGATCGACCCCCTTGCCAGTCGGCGGCCCGGTTGTAGTTGAGACCGCTGAAACCATCCTGATTCCTGATGTGTGAACCTAGCCTTTAATCGATGGGTTCGCAATTGATCGGCCTGCCGCATCCGAGTCGTCGGGGTGAGTCAGAATCCGAGCCAGTGTGGCACCGGATGCGAGCCAGGCTGGCGCGCCTGTGGGCCCGCATTGGTCCGAATCGGGCGCCGGGACGGTCGGGCTGAAAGGCCAATCGCGCCGCAGTCACCCAATTAATTCCTGTTCGCAGACGGACGGAGCGGGCGATCGTTGCCGCCTCGGGCGGCGAGGGGTCACCTTTCGACTGGGCGCGGAAACCGCCGCGTCTCAACCGGAAGGAAACACGCATGCAACAGGTACTGAGGCATGGTGGCAGGGCGGAGTTGGCGATCCTCGCGATCGCTGCGCTTGCGTTCGCGCTCATCATGTTCGCTGGGCCGGCATTCGCCGGCGCCGACACAACCTTCGACACCGCCCTGACCAAGTTCACCGACTTCCTCGAAGGTTCGGGCGGCAAGATCATCACCGTGCTCTCGCTCGCGGGTGGCGTCGTGGCTCTCGCCTCGGGCCGCTTCTCGATGGGCCAGATCGCAATCCCCGTCGGCGTGGGCGTCGGCGCGGGCACCGGTGTTCCGATCGTCACCTCGACGGTCACCGCCACGATCTGACGGGCTTGGGCCTGCCGGCGTGGCAGCGCCGGACCGGTCCTTTGGAGGGTGGTGCGATGGCCGCGGACAAATATGTCATTCCGACACATCTAGATGATCCAGAACTGATCGGGCTGTGGACCCTGGATGAGTTCCTCGCGCTGGTGATCCCGTTCACCTGGGGGATCCTGTCTCAGCATATTCTCATCGGAATTCTGCTCGCTGGAGCAGGCTGGTGGGGTTTGAAGCGCGCTAAGGCAGGACGGGCGGCATCCTGGCTGCTGCACATGGCCTATTGGCACCTTCCTGCCGGGTTCACCGGCTTGAGGGCGACGCCACCCTCCTACCTTCGACTGATGGCAGGGTGACATGGATATCACGCACAGCCAAGCGCAGCATCAGCGGATCCTCAAGCAGCGCAACCGCTTGGTGGTGGTTGCCGCCGTGCTCGCCGGCCTCGCCGCAATCCTGCTGCTGACGGTGGCGACCCGCGACCGCGAGGTCGTCCTGCAGCCGATCCTGCGCTCGCCAGTCACGGTGAGCAGCTCGGGCGCGAGCCGGGAGTATCTCGAGATGGTGACCCGCGACGCCGCGGTGCTGACGCTCGATCGGTCGCCCAACAACCTTGACTATTGGATGAAGTCGATCCTCGAGATCACCGCGCCCGAGGCACAAGGGAGGCTCAAGGCCGACCTTCTGAAGATCGTCGACGAGCAGCGCGGCTCCTCGATCGCCCAATTCTTCACCATCCAGTCGATGCGGATCGACCCCGAGAATCTGACGTCGGACGTGACCGGCGAACTGCATACGATCGTGGGCAGCCGGGTGATCTCGAGGGATCGGCGGACCTTCCGCTTTCAATGGAAATATTCGGGCGTCTCGCTGCAGCTCATCGGCTTCGGGATGGTGACCAAGCCCGAGGAAAGGGATCAATGATGTCGGCTTGTGTCATCGGCAGCGCGGCGGTGGGGACCGCGCTCTGCTCGCGCCACTATTGCTTCACGAGCCGCTTCATCGGCACCGCGCTCATCGGATTTGCGCTGCTGGCGATGACCGAGGCGGCTTGGGCGGATCAGACCCTCATGGCCGCCGACAGCAGCCAGGTCGATTGCCAGGCGTCGGCCAAGGACCTGACCCGGATCAGCCTCGTCGAGGACGAGTTCGCCAGCGTCTCGAAAATCTCGACCGGCAATCCCGCCGACGATTTCAGCGTCGTCAACGAGCCGGTCCGAGGCGACATCTACCTCTCGGTGCCTGAAGGCTTCGGTCGCCAGGCGCTGTCCTTCTTCGGCACGACGAAGCGCGGCTATGTCTACAAGTTCGTATGCCGGATCGCGGGCGATCAGGCGACCCAGGTCTTCATTTCCAATCCGGCGATCGCCAAGGAGCAGACCGCCGAAAACGCCCCGAGAGGACAGGCGCTTGGGCCACAGGACGCGGCCGTCGAGCTGGTCCAGGCGATGTATGCGGGCAGTATCGTCGATGGCTACGAGATGCGCCAGCGCACCCTGAAGCCCGTCTACGTCGGACCGCTCAAGGTGCAAATGATCGCGGAATATCGCGGCCCGGATCTGACCGGCAAGGTGCTCAGGATCGAGAACACCAGCGGCGCGGCGGTCGATCTCAATGAACGGACCGTCGCGCCCGCGAGCGCGCTCGCCGTCTCCATCGCAGACCCCAAGCTTGGAGCGGGCAAGGTCACCACGGCCTATCTCGTCTCGCAGATCGGGAGATAGGCATATGGCACTCTCGGACATCTTCTCGCGCACGCGCAAGAACCTCGACGGTCCCGACGTGGACGGGGTCTCGCCCGTCACCGGCGAGCTCGGCGGCAACGAGGCGACCGCAAAGAAGCAGCGCCTGCTGCTCGCCGGCGTCGCCGGGACCGGGCTCCTGCTGTCGTCCTTCTGGATCTTCAGCGACGACGGCAAGCCGGAAGAGGCCGGCGACGGAACGGAGAAGATCGAAGTTTCGACCAAGGATCTCGTGAACCGCAACCTCTCCCAACAGGAGTGGATGGGGATGTCCGAGAACCAGTTCCGCTCGATGGAAAACCAGCTGAAATCGGTGAACGGCCAGCAGGCCCGCCTCGATGCGCTGGTGCAACAGGTGGAGGCGCTCAAGGGGCAGAACCAGGCGCTGCAAGCCGACGGCGCGCGCGTCTTCTCCGCGTATCAGGCAGAGAATGAACGCCTGAAGCGCGAGGTTGCCGAGCAGCGTGTCGCTCCGCCGCCGCCCGGACCGGCCGCGCTCTACGGACCCGGGGGACCGCAGGCCTACAAGCGGCCAGAGGAGGGGAGCGGCCCGGCTCCAGCCCCGATGGGCGGCGCCGAAGTCAAGATGGTGAGCTTCCAGACCGCGGACACCGGCACTGCCTCGCGGGTGGCCAAGGGCAACACGGTTTACACCGACAGTATCAACTACCTGCCGCCCAACAGCATCGCCTCGGCCAAGGTGATCGTCGGCGTCGACGCCAGCGCGGGAGTGAACAGTCAGACCGATCCGCTCCCGGTCGTGCTGCGCGTCACCGGCCCAGCCCGGAGCGTGTTCCAGAACGGCCGCCTCCTCACGACCAAGATCGAGGGCTGTCTGATCAACGGCGCGGCGCGCGGCGATCTCTCGAGCGAGAAGGTCTATGTGAAGCTGCAGAAGATGACCTGCCCGCAGCCCGGCGGCCGCTATGCGGTTTCCGAGGTCAAGGGCTTCATCGCATTCGGCGGCAAGACCGGCGTGCGAGGTCGGGTGGTCTCGCGCGAGGGTGGACTCGTCACCCAGGCCTTCATCGCCGGCCTCTTCGGCGGCTTCGGCCGCGGTTTCTCGGCGAACGCCAATTCGGTCTTCCAGGGCACCAACATTTCCACCAACGGCAAGCGCGACAAGCTGTCGACCGGTGAGATCCTCGAGGGCGGCTTCGGCGAAGGCGTCGCCCAGACCGGCGACATGGTCTCGAAATACCTGATCGAGCGCGCCGAGCAATATCAGCCGGTGATCGAAATGCCGACCGGCGTCGATGTCGAAATCGTGTTCCTGGAGGGTGTGTATGTCCGTAACTGACCGCTTGTCCGCGCTGCTCACGCGCGCGCGGCCCTTGCATGCGCTCGGTGCTGCTCCGCTGCTCGGCATCGGCGCTGTAGCCATTGCGGCCGCCGCCGCTCCGCCAGCGGATTCCAAGGTGGCGAGCTTGCTCAAGGCCCGGCTGCCGAAGACCCAGATCAGCGCGATCAACTGCGAGAAGGTAGCGGGCCTGTGCGAGGTCACCGCTGGATCGAATTTGTTCTATGTCGATGCTGGCGCGCGCTTTCTGATCATCGGGCGTGTCTATGACATGGAAACCCGGCAGGACATCACCGCTGCGCGCCTGCTGGAGATGAACCCCGATATGCTTGTCGGCGGCGCGGCGAAAGCCAATGCCGCGGCGGCCATGGGCAACGATGCTCAGACGTCGCCCATCGGGAAACCGGCGGCTACCGCCCGGCGCGTGACGGTTTCCGCGAGGCCAGAGATGCTGTCGCTGGCCGGTTTGCCGCGCGACGGCGCGATCGTCTGGGGCAACAAATCCGCGCAACGCTCGGTCACGGTCTTCACCGATTTCCGCTGCGGTTACTGCCGGGCGCTGGCCACCGTGCTGCGCAGCATGGACGTCAAGGTGATCGAGCGGCCGATCTCGGTGCTCGGCAGCCGTGATATCGCTGATCGGGTCTACTGCGCGAAAAACCGCGAACAGGCGCTGCATGCGGCCTATTCGGGCGCGCCGTTCCGGAGCGAAGCCAGCTGTGACACCAGCGGGCTCGATGCCAATGAGGCTTTTGCCCACAAACATGGCCTGAGCGGGACGCCGGTCATCGTGCGCAGCGATGGTGCCGTGCTCGAGGGCTATCGCCCGCGCCAGTTCCTCGAAGCCTGGCTGAAGGGAGCGGAGTCGTGAGCCGCCGCGGTCTGGGAGCGCGAGCCGGTCTCGTCCTTGCTGCGGGGGTCGCGATCGCGGGTCTGAGCGGCTGCGCCAGCCTCGGCGGCAACATCAAGGGCAGCTTCTCCTGCAAGGCGCCCGACGGGGTCTGCGCGCCGTCGTCCTCGATCGACGATCGGGCGCTGGCGATGATCACGGGAGACGAGGGGGCAAGGGCGACGCCTGCCGGTCCCTATCTCGAGGAACGCAGGCAGGGGGATCGCCCGACGCGGACGGCGGTCTCCGCGACGCGCCGGACGCCGATCCAGGCCGCTGATGCGGCGCGGACGCAGGAGAAGGTGCTGCGCATCGTCTTCCAGCCCTATATCGACGAACGCGGCCGCTTGCATGAGGCGAGCGCCGTCCATGCGGTCGTCGCGCAGGGCGAATGGCAGCAGCAGGCGATCGCCGGCGCGGCGGCAATTCCGCCGGCTAATATGCAAGCGTCGCTGCCGCCCTCGGAAAGTCTCGCCGAAGCCGTCGAGCAGGCCGGCAACGAAGGCCTGGCGGCGATCGACCCCGATCTCCCCGATCCCGCGGTTGTCGCGGCCGCGCGCGCCCGCGCGGCCGATCCGGTGGCGGCGATCAAGGCCGATGTCGCCGCGCCTCTCGCGCCCAAGCCGAACGCGGCTGCAGGCGCGCAGCGCGGAGGCAAGGCCACCCAGGGACGGCCGAGCGATCCGAAGGCCGGCGCGCAGTCGGCCATCCAAGCCACGCCCGCACAGAAGACCACGGCGGCATCCGAGGCCGCAGCGCGGGTCAAGGCTGACGAGCGCTACGTCGCGGCCTCGCGCCAGGCTCAGGACGGCGCGCACCAGGCGACCTCGCAGGCTTCGCTTCCCGACCTCAAGCCGGTGCTCAAGCCTACGGTCACCACCGTCGACTTCCCCGGCACCGTCCTGGAGGACAATTGAGATGGCACGTCCGCGCTTTTTCGATGCGATGCTCTCGGCGCTGTTCGGCGATGCGTCGCACCCGGACGAGAAGCGGCCGGCGCTCGGCGTACCGATGCTCGCGCACTGGCTTCCTTATCGGAGTTACGATCCGAAGACCGGGATCTTCTACAACAGCGGATCGCGCGGGTTCGTGATCGAGGCCGCGCCGATGGTCGGCGCCGACGAGCGAACCGGCGAGATCATCACCCAGTTCCTGTCGGAAGGGATCGCCTCGCCCGGCTGCATCCAGTTCCATCAATGGATGAGCCCGCGGGTCGGCGAGGCGCTCAGCAAATGGTATCTGCCCCGCTATTCGGCCCGCGGCGTCTATGAGCGCATGGCCAAGCACCGGGTCGACTTCCTGACCGATGGCGTGTGGCGCTCGCTCTCGGCCGACGCGCCTTTCTGTCTGCGCCATCACCGGGTCGCGATCTCCTATTCGACCCCTGAAGCCTCCTCGGTTTCGGATGAGGAGATCGTCTCGGTGATGGACGGCCTAGTTTCGGCGCTGGCCTCGGTCGGGGTGGTGACGCGCAAGATGGACCCGGTCGCGCTGATCGGGTGGATCGACGACATCACCTCGCCGACGACTGCGGCCGGCGACGATGTCGTCAGCTACAACCCGTTCGATTCGATCGCCGACCAGGCCGTCCGGCGCGACGTCGAGCTCAAGGTCGAGCCTGATCGGATGTTGCTCAGAACCGAGCGGTTCCGCGCGACCGGGAATGTCCACGAGGGAGCGCCGGAGATTGGCGAGATCTACCCCGACGTGTTCGACGTGCGCTCCTTCTCGGTCCGGAACCTGCCGACCCGCTGGGCGCCGTGGGACATGGCGAAGCTGGTGGGCGACATGTTCACTGACAAGCTGCGCATGCCGTGCCCGGTCGCGACCAACCTCTGCATCGAATATCCCGACACGCAGGCCTCGTCGAACAAGGCGAGCTTCAAGTTCATGCGGACCACGAGCCTCGCGGACATGCGCTCGGCGCGCTTCCTTCCCCAGCTTCGCGACCAGAGCCAGGAGTGGCGCTTCGTCAACGACGAAATCCGCCAAGGCCGCAAGCTCGTCCGCGTCTTCTTCTCGGTCACCTCCTTCTCGCCCAAGGGACGGGGCGACGCCAACGAGCGCGTGCTCAAGTCGGTGTACCGGGCCGCAGGCTGGGACTTGCTCGATGACCGGTATCTGCAGGTCATGGGTCTCTTGTGCGCGATGCCCATGACGATGGCCAATGGCCTCGCCCGGGATCTCGACCGGATGAAACGCATGCGCACGCTTCTGACCACGACCGCCGCCAATCTCGCGCCGATCCAGGGCGAGTATCTTGGCTCACAGATCCCGCATCTGCTGCTCGTCGGCCGGCGCGGGCAGCCCTTCTTCTGGTCGCCGTTCGAGAATGCGGCGGGCAATCACAATGTGGCGGTGTTCGGCAAGTCCGGCTCGGGCAAGTCGGTGGCGCTGCAGGAGCTGTGCGCTTCGCTGTGCGGCGCCGGCGCGAAGGTCGTCGTGATCGACGACGGGCGCTCGTTCGAGCACTCGGCCAAGCTGCAAGGCGGCGCCTTCGTCGAATTCACGATGAGCTCGGGCTTCTGTCTCAATCCCTTCTCGATGATCGACGAAGACCAGGCGCGCGACGACGAGGACTATCTCCTCGACTGCATGGCCATGCTCAAGGCCATCGTGAACCAGATGTCGCGTCACATCGACCGGCTGAACGACACCGAGCGCGGCCTGATCGACGGCGCCGTCAACAAGGTCTGGGAGGAGCATGGGCGCAAGGGTTCGATAGACCTCGTGATCGAGGCGCTCGACGCCACGGGAAACAGCCAAGCCCATGACCTCGGCATCGCCATGCGGCCCTTCTCGGCCTCCGGTACCTATGGCCGGTTCTTCCAGGGCGAGGTCAGCTTCGAACTCAATTCGCAGCTCACGGTCTTCGAGCTCTCGGACCTTTCGGCGCGCGAGGAGCTGCGCAGCGTCGTGCTCACGGCGATCATGTTCATGTCGCAGCAGGTTATGCGCAAGGTTGACCGCGCGATCCCCAAAGCCCTGCTCCTGGACGAGGCCTGGCAGATGCTGCGTGGTGGCGCGATGGCCGACTTCATCGAGACCTATGCGCGCACGTGCCGCAAATATGGTGCATCGCTGGTTACGGCGACGCAGTCATTGAACGACTATTACAAGTCGGCCGGCTCGGTGGCCGCACTCGAAAACTCCGACTGGTTCGTCATTCTCCAGCAGAAGCCCGAGACGATCGCCGACTTCAAGAAGCATGATCGCTTCGAGATGGACGACTATACCGACGGGCTGCTCCGGTCATTGAAGCGCAATGGGTTCGAATATTCGGACATCATGATCAAGGGTCCCGAGACACTTGCGGTCGGCCGCCTGGTGCTCGACCCCTATTCGGCGACGCTGTTTTCTTCGAGCCCGCAGACTTTCGCGCGCATCGAAGCGCTGATCGCTGACGGGTTGACCATGGACGAAGCGATCGAGCGCATCGCCTTTCCCGACAATCCGGAAAAGTGGGCGGCGCACGCCGGCGAAGAAGCCGACGTCGCGATCGCTGCGGAGTAGGGCCGATGGCGAGCATCTTCAGCAGGCAGAGCGAGGCGCCGAAGGACCGGATCGATTTCGGTTTCATCCTTTACTGGTACCTGCACCTCTTCGGCTTCGCGCTCTCGTGCCTCCTCATCACCTGGGGGCTCTTCCTCCTGTTCATCCTCGCGATCGGGGGCTTCTCGATCGACGGCATGATGCACCAGCTCAATAACCTCGCGAGCCGGTACGTCGCGGCCGGCCCTGACCGGATCGCCTCTTTCAAGCACATCGTCTTTGGCGCGCAGATGCTCCTCGCCGTCGTGGTCATCGTTCTGCGCCGCCACCTCATCATTCCGCGCCGTCTCAACGAAGGGAACCAGCACCATGGCTGAGCAGGCCGAACTCGACCTTCCCCCCCTCGCCTCCCCCGCGCCGCAGGTCCAAGCGAGACCGCGCGCCGTCTTCGCAGGCTTCACGCGCTGGCAGATCCTTGGCGGCGTCCTGCTCCTCGGGGCGCTCATATGGGCGATGTGGATCACGCGGCAGGTATCGGCCCGCCAGGACCACATCGTTTCTGTGCGACTCTCGGATCTCGTCGGCGAATATGTCGAGGCCCAGCGCTTTTCCGCCTCGCCGCCTGAACGTGTCAAGGCAGAGATGCAGGCCTTCATGGCCTCGCTCGACAAGGAGCTGGCGCGTCGCAGCGCGGGCGGCGACGTTGTCCTGGTCGGCGAGGCCGTGCTGAGCAAGAATGTCGACGACATTACCGATACCGTGAAGAAGGCGGTTTACGCCTCGGGTGTTCCGGTGCCGAAGCGGTTGACCGCCGCAGAGCTCGAGCGCCTCCAGCAGATGGCCGTCCAGGTGCCGCAGCAACCGCAGGCGCCGGCTCAGGCCGCCGATCCGCGGCTCGCCGGTCAGCAGATGGCGCCGCAGGTCCAGGCGCCGGTTCCAGCGCAGCCGGCCATGGAACCGCAGGGCGCGACCGTCTCGAGCTTCGGGGGTTCCGATGCCGCCGCTGGCCAGTGACAGCCCGCCGGCCGCCATGCAGGCGGGGATCCGCGCGCCAGGTTCCTGGCGCCCGCGCAAGCGGCTCTGGGCGGCGTTCGGTCTCTTTGTTGCTGGCAGTCTGATGCTGACCGCCATCGCGGACTGGCGCGACCGCCATGCCTTTCTGATCAACACGAGCGAGTCGCTTCCGAATTGGGCCTTTGTGATCGAACGCGGGCGCATGCCGACGCGCGGGGACTATGTGTTCTTTGATCCGCCGCCGAGCGCCCTCGTGCGCCGCCATTTCAGCGAGGAGCCGCGGATGTTCGGCAAGCGCGTCTATGGCATGCCGGGCGATGTCGTTGCCCATGTCGGGAACGCCGTGACGATCAACGGCCGTTGGGTGGCGCATATGAAACCGGCGTCGCGCTTCGGCGAGCCGCTGACGCCCGGCGCCACGGGCAAAGTTCCGAGCGGCTGCTACTATGCCGGCACGCCTCACAAGGATGGTTTTGACAGCCGCTATGCCGATATCGGCTTCGTTTGCGCGCGCCAGATTGTCGGAACGGGGGAGCCGGTGCTGTGAGGCGGGCATTTCTCGCCATGGCCGGTACCGGCTGCCTGGGCGGCGCGGTTCTCTTGGGCGCCTCGTCGCCTATCGAGGCGCGCGACTATGGGCAGGCCGGCCAGGCCTTCCCGGTGATCGAGCCGGATCTCCTGTCGACGATCGAGGCTCGGCTCCGCCGTGCCGAAGCGAGCGGCGAGCTTGCGCGAATGAACGCGCTCTTCGCGAAGCGGGTGGAGGCCAAGGTGCGGCGGCCGACGCCGGTGGCGGGGATCACGCCGGCCGAAGAGACACGGAGCTGGGATTTCGATCCCTCGGTCCGGATCGATCAGGATGTCCGCGACCACAAGGGCAATCTGATCGCGGCGGCCGGCCAGAAGGTGAACCCGCTCGATTTCGTGGCCATCAAGCAGGACCTGGTGTTCGTCGATGGCGACAATGCCGATGAGGTCACCTGGGCTTGCCGGAAATACAGCGACCTCAAGGCGAAGATCATCTTCGTCGGCGGCTCCCCGATTGAGGCGATGACCGCCCGCAAACGGCGCTTTTTCTTCGACCAGGAGGGCAAGTTGACGGGGCGCTTCGGAATCGAACACACCCCTGCCGTCGTCAGCCAGGCCGGGCGCGTCATGCGCGTCACCGAACATGCTTTGACGGGGAGGGCCGGCTGATGCCGCTGTGGCTCGACCTCCTGCGCACGCCGATGGCCGCGCCTGAGACCCGAGCGCTGCGACGGATGCGCCGCACCTGGCAGTGCCTGTGCCTCCTCCTCGCGCTGGTTGTGGGGCTGTTCGTGCCGTTCCAGCGGCTGGGCGGCCGCGCAGCGATCGCGGCGGTGGTAGCGATCCTGATCGCCACCGTGCTTTACACGGCGCTGTATCTGGCCCGCAAGCAGCGGGCGGACAGCACATTCCTCGGCGCTCTGGGGGAGGACGCATAATGCTTCGCGTTCGCGCCATCCTCCTGATCGTGTCGCTTCTGGTGACGGCCGTGGCCTTCTCGCCGCGCGCCGAGGCCGCCGGGCCGACCTGCAACGGCAAGTTCGTCAACCCGATCACTGACGTCTGCTGGTCGTGCCTGTTCCCGCTGTCGGTGGGGGGCCTCAAGATCTGGCCGAGCGGGCGGCCCGACACGAAAAATCCCTCGTCTCCAGTTTGCGCCTGTTCCGATCCGCTGCCGCGCATCGGCATTTCGGTTGGCTTCTGGGAGCCGGCGCGGCTCGCCGATGTGACGATGAAGCCGTGGTGCTTCCCGAATCTCGGCGGCGTCCGCATCGCGCCGGGGTTCGATATCGGCCAGGGCTATCTGGCCGGACCCTCAATGGTGGGCGGGCGATCGCAGAGCACCGCCAAGTGGCACGTCCACTGGTACGTCTATCCGCTGCTCTACTGGATGGAGATCCTGACCGATTTCGTCTGCTTCGAGCAGGCCTCCTTCGACATCGCCTACATGACCGAGATCGATCCCCTCTGGCAGGACGACGCGCTCACGACGCTGATCAATCCCGAGGCGATCATCTTTGCCAATCCGATCGCGCAGACGGCCTGCGCGGGGGACTGCATTGCCGGGACGGCCAACCTGCCGCTGGACCAGCTCTTCTGGTGCGCCGGTTGCCAGGGGCCGATGTATCCGCTCAACGGCAATGTGCCGGCCTCGATCGGTCACGTGCAATCCTCGCGGCTCGCCGTGTCGCGTTTTGCCTACAAGATGCACCGCGAGGCGCTTGCCTGGGGGACGATGGGCTCGAAGGGCCTGTGCAAGAAATATCTCATGCCGATCATGCGCAAGCAGCAATACCGCTTCCAGATGGTCAATCCGATCCCGACCGTCAGCGGCCGGTTCGCCTGCTCCGCGATCGGGGCTTCCACGCTGCCGCCCGATGCCGGTCGTGCCTATCCCGCCGGTGGCGAGGACATGGGCTATCTGGTCTGGCGCAAGCGCAACTGCTGCGTGCTCTAAGGAGAGGAGTCGATGCGTCTCGTCGCTTGGGGCGTTGCCGCCCTCGTCGCAACCGCCGGTCTCTCCGCCTTGCTCGCCCAGTCGGTCGACGGGCTGGACGTCCAGGCGATCAAGAAGCGCTCGGCCGAGATGGCGGCGGACGCCGAGGCCTTCGTCAATCATGTGAAGGATCGCGGCGAACAGTTCCGCGAAGAGGCTGTGGCCGTTCGCGAAGGCGGCACGCAGAACATGCGGCAGATCGCCACGCGTGATCTGCCCAGAGGGCCGGACGGCGCCATTGACTTCGACGAGATCGTGCAGGGCGCCGCCGCCAATGTGAATGTCAAGGGCGGCGAAGCGCCGCAGTTCATCGCCTTTGCGAGCCTGTCGATGCCGCCCCAGTCCCTGAAACAGCTCATCCGCGACACCGCGCGTGCCGGCGGCGTCGTGGTATTCCGGGGCTTCCCCAACAATAGCATGAAGGAGTTCGCGAGGCGGCTCGGACAAGTCGTCGAACGCCAGGATCAGTTCGCGAATGTCGGGATCGATCCCCGGCTTTTCCGCGCCTTCAACGTCCAGGCCGTCCCGACCTACGTCGCGGTGGCCTCTGACTTCGATCTGTGCGCCGGCTTTTCCTGCCAGACCAAGCTTCCGCCCTACGACCGGATGACCGGCAATGTGACCGTGGAATATGCGCTGAGCAGCTTCGCCGATGGAAACGGGCCGGGGGCGAAGATCGCGGCGGTGGGCCTCTCCAATATGCGCAAGACGCCGTGAAGCATTTCCTGGCCCCCTTCATCCTGCTTGCGGCCGCCGTCGGCGCCGCCGCGCCTGCCGCGGCGCAGATGACGATGGAACAAGCCCGCGAGGAGGGGCGGGCCATGGGAAACGCCGCAAAGGGGAACGACGACCTTGTGCCCGATGACAAGGCGCAGGCCGAAGCGGTTCCTGGCTATACCTCGGACAGCCTGCCCCAAGGCGCCTATTTCGATGATCCCGACAAGCTGGTGAACGATGCGCAGGCGCTCAAGTCGACGAGCGAGCAATATCAGATCACCACCGACACCACGCACACGCGGCCGACGTTCAGCAACTCCGAGATCCTGGCGACGACCAACAGGGCGACCGAGGTCGAGAACGACCCGACGACCTATCTCGAGGGGGAGCAGATCGGTTCGACTAGCGGGACCTGCACGCCGCTCCCTCCGGGATCGGGGACGGACGGCACCTATGAGGCGAGCTGCAATGTCGGCGCCAAGGTCGAGCAGACTAGCCCAACCTGCAACGTTCCGCTGGTCGTCACCGCGACGCCCGGGAAACCCGAATATGTCTACACCTGCGAGGGCTGGAGCAACAGTTGGCCCAGCAATGCCTCGGTCCGCTGCGGAACCCTGTTCGATGCGCCGGTCGCCAGCGGTGTCTGCCGCGAACGCTCGCGCCAGACGGTTCATTATCCGATCTGCCATCAAGGCACGAAAGGCAAATGCACCGAGCCCGATGTCGGGGAGGGCGATCGCATCACCCATGAATGCGACAATCCTGTGGTCAAGCGGCCGTACACGACCGAAAACGTGGACGAGGTCGTAACCGAGGCGAAGGACGAGGGCGTCTGCAACGCCGCGACGAGCGGCAAGACCTGCGAGCTCACTTCGGAGACCTGTGTCGATGCCGCGCCGACCACCCGCGTGGTGAACGGCGTGTCCATCACGCGTTCCTGCTGGGCCTGGAACCGGACCTATACCTGCAACAGTGTCGGCAGCGGCAACGACTGCGGCTCGCTCGCGGCCAATCCCAAATGCACCTATCTGCGCGATGAGTGCCTTGATGAGCCGGGTCAGGGCGGCGGTGCCTGCAAGACGGTCGAGAAGATCTACAAGTGCGAGACGCCGTCCGGCACGTCGCCTGACACCAAGCAATATATCTGCGGCGACGATGTCTACTGCATCAATGGCGACTGCGAGCCGATCGTACGCGAGGCGTCGACCGAGTTCAAGGACGCGCTCGTCGCGCTCCATGCGATCGACCAGGCCGGCAAGGAGTTCGATGAGACGAACTACCGCGTTTTTTCCGGAACGCGCGAGACCTGCCATAAGCCGGTGTTCGGTCTGATCAACTGCTGCGCGGGCAAGGTCTCGGGCGCCGTGCCTGTCGCCGCCGGCGCGGCCGCGCTTGCAGGCGGGCCCGCGGCGATCGCCGCTTTCGCGACCCCGTTTCTGGTCCTGTTCTCCTGCTCACAGGATGAGATGAAGCTCGATATCAAGGACCGGATGGGCTTCTGCCACAAGGTCGGGACCTATTGCTCCTCCAGCTTCCTCGGTATCTGCAAGACCAAGCGAACCGCCTTCTGCTGCTTCGAAAGCAAGCTTTCCCGCATCCTCCAGGAGCAGGGCCGCATCCAGCTCGGCAAGCCGTGGGGCTCACCCAAGAAGGAGCAATGCCAAGGCTTCACGATTGAAGAGTTCGCCTCACTCGACCTGTCGGTGATGGATTTCACCGAGGTCTATTCGGACTTCATGGACGCGGCAAAGCTCCCCGACGAGGTCGAGACCATGACCGAGATCCAGTCCAAGATTCAGGATTACTATGACCTCCACGGCCAATGACCCAGGGCCCGCCGGCGGCAATGCCGGGCATGGGCAGGAGATGACGGTTCTCGAGCTGTCGATCTTCGTCTGCGTATACCGCGCCAGGGAGCCGATGCGCCTCGGCGAAATCCTTCGCATCATCCAGACCTGGTTCGAGGGCGTCGGGCAGGTCGCCACCCCTACCCGGCGCATGGTGCAGTGCGGTTGGCTGATCCCCGTCGGAGATCGCCTGAAGGCGAGCCGCCAGGGCAGGGACGCCGCCCGCCCCCTGATGGAGGGGCTCATCCGGATGCTCGACCAGGGCACCCGCCTCATCGACGTGGCGCTGATGATGTCCGTGCTGCGGCTTACCAAGGGAGAACTGGACAGTGACCATGCCGATCCTTGATCCGGGCATCATCGCCATGGTGCTCGCCCTGACGATATCGGACGGGCCGCCGCAGTCGGCGTCCTCCACGCCGCCTCGCGCGTCTCCATGTGCGCCCAAGACCCAGACCACCGCGTTCGACTGCTGCGTGCGCTTCGCGCTTCACGCCGATCCCGGCCCAGGAGCTCCCCCTTCCGCGCCTCACTTCACCGCTGCGCCCTTCGCGCAGGAAAGGATGACCGGCGATGCCGATCCGCGCTAAGTTTGCGGCGCTCACGCTCGTGCTGGCATCGACCGGCGTGCCCGGTCCTGCCGCGGCGCAGGACGCCGCGAGAGAGCGCGACACCATCGAGCGCGATGCGCCGGACGATTTCTATTGCGGCGAGCGGCGCCTGGGCCGGTGGTTCTATTGCGCGAAACCCAAGTCGCCCGAGGCGAAGACCGAGCGGCCGCAGGCGCCCGAGCCGAGCGCGGCCGAACGAATGGCGGCGATCTCGAAGCAGCTCGACGAATTGAAGGCGCGGGCGATCCTCGATCCTTCCGAAGAGAATGTGATCGCCTATGTGCGCTTCCAGCGCGAGCAGCTTGATCGCGCCTCGACCTTTGCCGACACCTGGCAGCGGGCGCTCTGGCAGCATCCCGAGATCGACTACACGCTCCAACGCCCGGTTTCGACGGTGGGCAAGCGGGCCTGGCTCGACAATCGCAAGGCCGACCGCGACGCGGTGCTCACCAAGCTCGGCGAGCGCTATGGCCTGTTCTACTTCTACGCGCAGAGCTGCGGCGCCTGCGAACTGTTCGGTCCGATCCTGCGCTCGGTGGCGGACAGCCACCGCATGGCGGTGATGGCCGTCTCGATGGACGGCGGGCCGAGCAAGGACTTCCCGAACTATGTCGTCGATACCGGGCAGCGCGCCCGGATGGGTCTCTCGGGCAACGAGACGCCGGCGCTCGTGCTGTTCGACACCCAGACCAAGCGCACGATTCCGGTCGGCTACGGCATCCTCAGCGGCGACGAGATCATGGACCGGATCTTCATGCTCACCAATACCAAGGTGGGGAGTGACTACTGATGGTACAGGCGAAGCGGAGCAGGGTTCGATCGATTGTTCGCCGGCTCGGTCGAGGCGCGGCGTTCCTTGCGGCGGCGCATTTCGCGCTGGTCGGAGTCGCCTGGGCCGATGTCGCGGGACAGATGAACAGCTTCTTCAACGATACGGGCGGCGCCGCGAACGTGACCGGTCCGAGCGCCTTCCAGGGGCAGTCGGCAGGCTACTATTCGATGGGCAATGTCTGGACCCGCTTCCCCCAGAAATCGGTCTCGCCGTTCAATCTGCAATTGCCCAATGCGCGCGCCGGGTGCGGCGGCATAGACCTCTTCTCGGGATCCTTCTCGTTTATCAATGCCTCCGAGATCGTCGCGATGCTCAAGGCGACGGCCAACAACGCGCTCGGCTTCGCTTTCAAGCTGGCGATCGATTCCGTTTCGCCCGAGATCGGCAAGGTGATGGATGAGTTCAGCCAGAAAGCGCAGCTGCTCAACCAAATGAACATTTCGAGCTGCGAGACGGCGCAGGCTCTTGTCGGCGGGATCTGGCCCCAGATGGACACCACGCGCTCGACGATCTGCGAGGCGATCGGCAACAGCCAGGGCGTCTTCTCCGACTGGGCAGCATCGCGCCAGGGTTGCAACAACGGGAACCAGCGCGACGGCACGATCGCCGGCAACAGCGATGAATCGATGAAGGATCAGCTCGTCGGTGAACCGCACAACTACACCTGGGAGGCGCTGAAGAAGGCCGAGAGGTTTGGGGCCTTCGATCAGGCTTTTTCCGAATACATCATGACCCTGGTGGGCACCGTGATCACCACGCCATCGACCGATCCGAGCGTCGGCGGCAAGGTCGTGATGATTGGCCCGGCCGAGGATGCGGTCGTGACCGCGCTTCTCGACGGCACCGCCGATGCGCCGCCGGTCAAGCTGCTCAAGTGCAACGACGAGAACTGCTACGAGGTCGGTGAACAGACGCTCAGTGTCCCGGCATCCTCCGCGCTGCGCCCCCGGATCGAGGCGCTCATCCAGTCGATGAACGACAAGATCCGCAGCGACACGCCGCTTAGCGCTGCGGAAAAGCAGCTGCTGAACATCGCGACCGTGCCGATCTTCAAGATCCTGAGCGTTCAGGCCTATGCCCATTATTCGCTGTCGCCCGGCGAAATTCAGGCGATGTCGGAGATCGTCGCGGTCGATCTGCTGACCGCCATGCTCGACAATATGATGGATCGGGTCGAGCAGAGCCAGGTCCACTACCAGACCTTTGACCAGGCCACAGCCACGCAGTGGAAAGCGCAAATCGCGGCCGCGCGGGCAAAGTACGCCCAGCGGGACGTCAAGCTAAACAACAAGCTGCAGGTGACGATGCAGCTCATCCACCGGAGCATGATGCTCGAATCCACCCTGCAGAATTCGATGACGCCAGGGATGACCTCGGCGCTCAATTTCTCGCGCGGGCTTAGCGCACAGGGACTGAACTAGCCTGAGGGAACAGCGATGCTAGAGGTCTTCACGGTCGGCGGCGGCGAGTATCTGGTCAACACTTTCAACGCGGTGGCGGCCTGGTCGGGGGGAGGGGGCTATCGCTCGCTTCTTCGCGTCGTGATGGTGATGGGCCTGATCTACTCGCTTCTCGTGGTCGCGTTCACCCTCAACTACCGCGCGTGGATGAACTGGTTCCTGCAGGCGACGGCGATCTATCTCTGCCTGATGGTACCGACCGTCGACATCAAGGTCACCGATCGCATCAACCCCTCGCTGGCGCCGGCTACGGTCGACAATGTGCCCCTGGGTCTCGGCGTACTGGCGAGCTTCACGACGCAGGTCGGGGACTGGATGACGCGAACGGCCGAGACCGTCTTCGTGATGCCGAGCGAGCTCAACTACACCACCAACGGCATGGTCTATGGCGCGCGGCTATTTGACGCCACGCGCAACTTCGTCATCCGCGACGCTGAGTTTGCCACCAATCTCGAGAAACATTTCAAGAACTGCGTCTTCGGCGATGTGATGCTCAACCAGAAGTCGCTGACCGACCTTTCGAACGCGGCTGATCTATGGTCCGCGCTGGGCCCAGGCTCCGAGGCCCGTTCGCAGGAGTGGCTCGAGAAGGACGGCAGTGGCGGCGTCACGAGCTACATCATCACGTGCCGGCAGGCTTATGAGGCGCTGTCGGGCCAATGGAACACAATGATCGAGGCGAACACGCCGATCTGGGCGAAGGAGGTCTTTCCCAAGCTCAGCAATGCGCTCGCGGCTGACAAGCTGAAGCATGACGTGCCCGTCGTGAACCAGGCCTTCACAGGCTCGGGTAGCAGCTATGCCGAGTATATGCGGCAGACCACCGCGATCAACGCGTTCATGCAGGCGCGCAATTCCATGGCGGGCGGGACCGGCGCCGCGGCGATCGACACCTTTGCGCAGACCCGGGCCGACATCCAGGCGCGCAATACCTACAACTCGATCGCGCAGCAGGCGATGGCCTGGGTGCCGATCCTGAATATCGTGTTGACCGTCGTGTTCTTCGCGATGTTCCCGGTGATCTTTCCGCTCTTCCTGATGCCGCAGACGGGGATCAGCGCCTTGAAGGGCTATTCGATGGGATTCTTCTACCTCGCTGCCTGGGGACCGCTCTACGTCATCCTCCATATGATCTGCATGACGCGGGCGGAGACAGCGGCGAGCGGCATCGCCGGCGGTGGCGTCACGCTTGGGACCTTCGCCGGCATCGGTGCGGTCAATGGCGAGACGGCGACGATCGCCGGCTTCATGCTCATGTCGGTGCCCTTCCTCGCGGCCGGGCTCGCACGCGGGGCGATGTCGATCGCCGGGCATTCCATGTCGATGCTCGCGCCCGCGCAGAACGCGGCGGAGGCGGCGGCGGTCGAACAGACGACGGGGAATTATTCCTACGGGAATGTGAGCTGGGCCAATGCGACCTCGAACATGCGGCAGGCCGACCAGTGGACCATCGCGCCGAGCTATATGGGCGGCGCGCCGATGACGAGCTGGCGCCAGGACAATGGGGCGCTCATCAACGGCTACGGCGATGGGCGCGATGTGTTCGACACGTCTGGTGCGATTTCGCGGCTGCCGTTCACGCCCACCATGTCGTCAGGTGCGGTCGCCGAGTGGCGCGAGATGGCAAGCGAGGCGCACCGGCAAGCGCAGGCCTATGAGAATGCCGCGAACGAGATCCTGACGGCGACCCACACCAATCGCAGTGCCTATGGCACGTCGACCGAGCGTTCCTCAGGCTGGGATTCGAGCAGCGGCCGGCAGTCGAACACCTCGCTCGAGCAGTTCGATCGGCGCACCGGAAGCAGCTCCCAAGGTCTGGAGGATCGGTCCTCAATCGGCCATTCGCAACGGGTTGCTGACACTCATGATCGAAGTGCCATTACAGCTGATGGAATATCGGGAAGGGTGGGTGCCGGATTGGGCGGAACTCGCGGGGGCGGCGCGGGAGGCAGTGGCGGCGGCCGTGGTGTCCTCGGCGCGCTTCCTGGGATCGCGGGAGAGGTCTCGAAGTCGGGCACGCAGCAGGAGCAACTCCAGCGGAGCACGGGTCAGACGAATTCAAGCGAAAGCTCCAACACGTCGTCGAGCGGCGTCCGGGACGAACATTCCAACGGTACCGGCGCGACCTCCTCGGATGGGACCTATTCCCGTGACGGTGTATTCAGCCGGGCCTCGCAGACGTCATCGACCTCCGTGGGAACCGAGGATTCGCTCGCCCGCGCACACTCCTATCAGGAAACGGCGCGGAAGCTGGAGGAACTGTCGCAGCAGCTTTCGCGCGATGCGAGTTGGGCGGAAAGCCATGGGATGCAGCTCAGCACCAACCTGAGTCAGGACCTCGCCAACTGGTATCGTTCGCAGCAGGCGGCCAATCCAGGGCTCGATGCGCCCGAGATCTGGGCCACGGATCTGTCCGATCACCAGCGCGCGGTTCGCGAGGAGATGATCCAGCGCTGGATGACCGAAAAGCGGGACTCGATCTACGACGAGATTCGCGGCCAGCTTGGCGAGCCCGATCTCGTCGATGTCCATCGGACGGGGGTGTCGTCGGCCGCCGATGTGCGGGCTGCCTATCGCCCACATGGTGCCGGCGGGATTCCCGCTGGCCCTGGTCCTGGTGACCCGGGCGCCGCTGCCAAGGCCATCTCAGATGGGAAGGTTGCATTGGATGGCGATCGCGCCGCAGCCCAGGCGGGACGCGCTTCAAATCTCCAGGGAGGCGCACGGGTGCAGTCGGAGGTCAGCGAGAGCCAGAATCGCGGCTTCTTCCTGGATCCCGAGCTGCGAAAGTGAGGGCGGTGCTAAATCATGAACCAGTAGGCGAGCGCGGCGGCGCCGATGCCGTAGGCGATCAGGTACGCAATCATACCAGCGCGCGTCATATTGCCATGCTCGTCCGTCGCCGGCTCGATGTACGGAACCGGGTCATCAATTTTGACCGTGATGATTGGCCCACCCGACAAGTTTTTCGTCTGGTTATAGGTATCGAGATCGAACGGCATGCAAGCCTCCTAGGCCGTTCGAACATACAGGGTTCGAGATTTGTTCACAAGCTGGTGAGGCCGGGAGCCAGTCGTGTCTGACCGCACAGGTGCCGCGGCCAATCGACAAAAAGTCGAGAATCTCGACCTGACGGGCAATCTCGCGTTTGGCTTTTCATGGCTGCTCGTCATGGCGATCGGGCTCATGCCCATCTACGATTCGGCGCTTCCGCGCGACCCGACACCATCGACGTCAGCGTTTATCGTCTTCTTCGTGGCGGTTGGTTCGGGGATTGTGCTGAAGCGGCACTACAGCTGGGTCGGCGTTGTGATGCACATCTTCGGGCAGATTTTCATCTGGCTTTCGATCTTCTGCATCTCGCTGATGAGCGTGCTGATCGTCGCGGACTAAGCGCGACGGTGGCGATCTCCCCGGCTCCAAGGCTCACGGCCGGATTGCAACCTTGAGCACGCCATCGCGCTGGTGACCGAAAAGATCATAAGCGGTCTCAATGTCGCCCAGTGAGAAATGGTGGGTGACCAGTGCGGCGGTATCGACCCGGCCGTTCGCGACCGTCGGCATCAGTCGCCGCATCCGCTCCTTGCCGCCTGGGCACAAGGTGGTGACGATGCGGTGATCGCCGAGTCCGGCCGCGAAGGCGTCGACCGGGATACTAAGGTCTTCCGAGTAAACGCCCAGAGAAGAGAGGGTTCCCCCGGGCCGGATCGAACGCAGTGCCCATTCGAAGGTCTGCTGCCGGCCGAGAGCCTCGATCGCAACATCGACGCCGCGCCCGCGCGTGATCTTGAGGATCGCGCTGACCGGATCCTCCTTGGTGAAGTCGATGACGTGATCTGCACCCATCCGCCGCGAGATTGCAGCTCGTTCGGGCACCGACTCGACCGCGATGATTTCAGCCGCGCCCATCAGCCGCGCGCCCGCCGCGGCGCAGAGCCCGATCGGTCCTTGCGCAAACACCGCGACTGTATCGCCGATACGGACCTTGCCGGATTCGGCACCGCTGAAGCCCGTCGACATGATGTCGGGGCACATCAGCACCTGCTCATCCGTCAACCCGTCAGGCACCAGCGCGAGGTTCGCCATGGCGTCGGGGATGAGGAGATAGTCGGCCTGCGCTCCGTCGATTGTATTGCCAAAGAGCCAGCCACCCATAGGCTTCCAGCCGTGGGCCGTTCCGGCGCCACATTGCGAGTGGCAGCCGTCGAGCGAGGCGTTGGACCAGCCCGATGGCGTGATTGCCCCGGCGATTACTCGGTCGCCTTCACGATAGCCCGTTACCGCGGATCCCAGCTTTTCAATCACACCGACCGGCTCGTGGCCAATCGTCAAACCTGAGGCAACGGGATACTCTCCCTTGAGGATGTGAATGTCGGTCCCGCAGATCGTCGTTGTTGTCACCCGGATCAGTGCATCGAGCGGCCCGACGTCGGGGATGGGCTTTTCGCCCAGGACGATCCTGTTCGGTTCGAGGAAGATCGTCGCGCGCATCTTGCTGGCCATGTTCACTTCCCTTCGTTTGATCTGGAGGCTAGGTGACGAGGCGGGAGGGCGCACTTGGGAGTTTCCCGGATGCGAGCTTGCCCGTACCGGATGGCGCACCGTCGGGCCAAATGTCTCAGGCATATACGATCTCGTCCTGCCTTTCGGTGGGGCAGCTTCAATGATCCGCCGGCGCCTCGAATCCGCCCCCGAGAGCCAGGTGCAGATCGACCCGGTTTGCCAGGCGTGCCCGGCGCACGGCGATCAGGCCGGAGCGGGCATCGAGCGCGCGTCGCTGGCTTTCCAGCAAGGTGAGCAAGGGATCCTTGCCGACATCGTATCGGTTGCGCGAAATCTGGACCACGCGCTCGGCGGCGGCCGATGCCGCAGCTAGCTCTTCCTCCTGTCTGGCGAGGAAGTCCTCCACCGCCAGCGCGGTCTCGACCTCGGACAAGGCGGTTAGCACCGTGTCGGCATAGGCTTGCAGCGCCTCGTCGCGCTCCCCGGCGCGGAGCTCGAACTGCGCGCGCAGGCGTCCGCCCTGGAAGATCGGTTGCAGCAGCCGCCCGGCAATTGACCAGATGAAGAAGTCTGGATCGAACAGATTGGACAATTGGGTGCTGGAGGTTCCGGCGGAACCGGTCAGTGTGAGGCTCGGGAGGAAGGAGCGCTCGGCAGCGGTCAGGCGGAAGCCGGAGGCCTTGAGGCTCAGCAGCGAGGCGGCGACGTCGGGGCGCCGGGCGAGCAGCTCGGCCGGCATGCCGGCCGGCGGCTTCGGCGGAGTCCGGGGCAGCAACGTCGCGGTCGCCACATCGCCGTCGGGATAGTCGCGCAGCAGGATGTCGAGCTGGCGCGTCAGCCTGGCCACCGTCTCGCGACGCTGCTCGAGATTGGCCCCGGCGGAGCGCAGCTCGGCCGCCGCCAGTTGCCCGTCGACCGGCTGGGCGGCGCCCGCCTCGACGCGGTTGGCCGTCTGCCGCGCCACCTCTGCCCGGTTCTCCGCGGCGAGGCGCGCAAGCTCGGCCTGCTCGCGCGCTTCAACGACGGCGAAATAGGTGCGTGCCGTCTGTGCGGCGATGGCCTGGCGGACACCCCGCAAGTTCGCCTCGCTGCTCAGGAACTCGGCGCGCGCGGCGGCCGACTGGGCGGACAGCCGGCCCCACAGGTCGATCTCCCAGTTCACGTTGGCCGAAAGATCGTAGGTCTCGATCGTATAGGACAGCGGCCCGTTCGGCGTTGGGCTGCCCGGAACGACGATCCCGAGGCTTTCCAGCGTCAGGCGCCGCTTGCTGGCCGAGAACGCGTCATCGACCTGCGGCAGACGGTCGGCGCCGGCGATGCTTGCCCGCGCTTGCGCCTGCCGCACGCGCGCGACCGCCCGCCCGATCGCCGGGCTGTCGGCCACGGCCTTCTCGACATGGGCATCGAGCCGTGGATCGCTGAACCGCTTCCACCACTGGTCCACGACGGGACCGGCGGTCCCTTTCGCCGCGACGAAGCTCGGTGGAATGGCGACGCCGACCGCGGGCGCGGCGTCCCGCGGCGCGGCGCAGGCCGAAACGAGGAGCAGCCCGCAAGAGGCGACCGATATCGCTGGGGTGCGCTTCATCATCGCCATGGCCTCAACCCTTCGTGCGCCGCTCGACCCTGGTCCCGTCCGCAAGGTCGGATGCCGGGTAGAGGATCACCGTCTCCCCTTTTTTCAGGCCTTCGAGCACTTGTGCCTGGACGCCGTTGTTGCGGCCGATCCTGACCTTGCGGAGTTCGGCCTTTCCGTCCACGACGACGAACACCGCCCAGCCCGCCTGTTCCCTGAACAGCGCGCTCGCAGGAACGATCATCGCATTGGGGGCCTCCCAGACGACGATGCGCGCCTCCACGCGAAAGCCGCTCCCCAGACTGGGTCGGCCGGCGCGGGAAGCGGCGAGGCGGACGATCGTGTTGACCCGCTGTTCCTCGACGCCCAGCGCCGAAACCTTGGTGAAGCCCTGCGGCTCGATACGCGCGACCACGCCCTCGAGCGGCCGGGCTCCGCCCCAATTGTCGATCAGCACCCTGTTGCCCGGCGCGACCTGCACGGCGTCGGTCGAGAGGAGCTCGACCAGCACTTCGAGATCGCTTTCGATGTTGCCGATTTCCATGATCTGCGCGCCCGCGGCCAGCGTGGCCGCGCTTTGCTGCGTGACCTTCAGCACGCGTCCGGACACGGGTGCGAGGATGGGGATGCTGGTGCCGCCGGACAGCTCGGCGCGCGCGCGCTCCAGCTCGGCCTGCCGCGACGACACCGTCGCGCCGGCCGCGCGGACGGTTGCGGCGGCGCTGCGGGCGTCGCGCTGGGCGGTCTCGAACGCTTCGCGGCTGGTGGAGGCGAGCGCCCACAGCTTTTGCTCGCGCGCCAGGTTGCCGTCGGCCAGCTCCTTTTCCGCCGCGGCCCGGCCGGCCTCGTCGCGGGCCGCGCGCACGGCCGCTTGCGCCATAGCCACTTCGGCGCGCGCACGCGCCTGTGCTCGCGGATCGAGCGGCGCGGGCTGCAGAACCGCCACCAGCGTGCTGCCGGCGATGACCTGGTCGCCGGGCTCGACCTCCACCCGCTGCAGTCGCCCGGCAGCGGGTGCGGAAAGGACATAGCTGTCATGAACCCGCGTACGGCCCTCCTCGTCGATGGTCAGCCGCATGGGTCCCTGGGTCACCGTGCCCATGTCGACCATCGTGGCGCTCGGCCAAAAGGCGAAGACCAGCAGCGCGACGACCAGCCCCACGCCTCCCAGCGTCAGATAGAAGCGAGATGTCCTTTTCCTAGTCATGACTTACTCTCTGGTCTTCAGGGCACTGACGAGCTCGATCCTGTCGACGTCTCGCTTCACCAGCCAACCGGACAGGAGCGAGGCCCCGAGTACGGCAAGGGCGGCCGTGCCGAAATCGCTCCGGCCGAACGTGGCGGGAATCTGGTAGAGATCGCTGCTGAAGCCGCCGGCAATGCCGAAGGACAGCGCGTAGCCGAGCAGTGCGCCCAGCGGCAGGGCAACGAAGGTCACCACCGCCAGCTCGCCCAGCAGCACGAAAGCCGCCTCTCCCTTGGAGAAGCCGAGGACCCGCAGGCTGGCCAGGTCATGTTCGCGCTCCGCCTGCGCGATGCGCGCGGCATTGTAGACGATGCCGAAGGTGATGACGAAGGCGATGCCGGTCATCACATAGCGCATCGCGCCGGCGCCGCTGTCCATCAGTTTCTGGAGCGACGCCCGCGTGTCTTTCTTGAGGCTGACCTCGGCAACACTCGGCATATCCTTGAGCTTGCGGTAGATTTCGCTGCTCCTGGCGGAATCAATCCGCAGATGGGCGCCTGACACCCGGGTCGGTTCGCGCAACGCGCGGTTAAGCGCTCCGATTTCCATATAGGCCGGGGACCCGAGCAGGCTTTCGGCGGTGCGATGACGGGCAGCTGGAGGAGCGGCTGACGACCCTCGCGGACGTCCACCGTCAGCATCTCGCCGGGCCTGATATCGAGCTTGCGGGCGAGCATGGTCGAAAGGACCAGGCCCTCCCGGCGCATGGTGACGGGCCGCAGGCGCTGGTCCATCGCGCGATTGAGGCGCGGAACTTCGAGGCGGCCCTCGATCGCGCCGCGATGGGTCTTGAGGCCGTTGCTGAGTACGACCGAGACGTTTCGCATCGGCTCGACCTCGATCACGCCGGGCATCCGCTGCAGCTCGAGGATCGTCTTGTCCGCTTTGGCGTCGACAAAAGTGACGGTGGCATCGCTGCGATCGATGATGTCGAAGTTGAGGTCGATCGTCCGGCTGAAGCCCGACATGACCGCGATCATCGCGGCGGCGAGTGCCATGCCCGTCGCAATGCCCAGCCCCGCGCCCGCCATCCGGCCCGGGTGGCGCGTGACCCGCCGCAGGACCATGCGGCTCGGCTGGTCGAGCCAGCGGACCAGCGCCTGGCCGATGCGGCCCGCGCGGCTGTAATCGGCCGGGGAAGGTGGCTGCATAGCAACGGCCGGCATCAGCGCAAAGACACGGCGCAGCACCAGCAGGCCGCCAAGCGAAGCCGAACCGATGCTGATGAGAATGCCGAGGAGGAACGAAGAGGGACGCAGCTCGAACAAGAGGAAAGGAAATTTGTAGTATTGGAGATAGAGCAGCGTCATTCCTCGCCCGGCGGCGATGCCGGCAATACACCCGGCGATCGCTCCGCCCGTGGCGATGAACAAGACCAGCTTGAAATAGTGCGTTCCGACCTCGAAATCGGTGTAGCCGAACGCCTTCATCAGCCCGATCTGCGCACGCTCGGCCTGCACCATGCGAGAGACGACGATGTAGAGAAGGAAGGCCGCCACCGCGAGGAAGATTGGCGGGATCACGCCGCGCTGGACGCGCAGGCCCCTGATTTCCTCGCTGAGGTAGCGATCCGAAAGATGATCCTCGCGCCCGTATGCCTTGAGTCCGCCATAGGATGCGAGTGCGCGATCGACGGCGGCAAGCACCGCAGGTTCCCGGGCACCGCGCGCGAGCGACAGCAGCGCCTCGTTGAACGCGCCTTTCATGTCGTAGGCCGCTTCGGCCGTTGTCGCGCTCATCCAGATGACGGCGAAGCGGGCGTCGTCCGGAGCGAGCTCGCCCGGCTTGGCCACGTAGAGGAACTCGGGCGACTGGGCGAGGCCGACGACACGGAAGGTGCGCCGCGCGCCGCGGATCGTCACGTGAAGCGACCGACCCGGTTTGATCCCGCGGGCGTCGGCGAAGCTCTTCAGCAGCAGGATCTCATCGGGGCTGGCCGCATCGAGCCGGCGCCCTTCGACCAGGGAGAGGTCGTTGATCCGCGGTGCTGTGAAGTCGGACAGCGAGACGACCTTGGCCTGGATCGGCAGCTGGGCGCCTTCGAGGTCGACCAGCGCATGGCCGGTGACGCGGCCTTCCGCCGCCGCGACGCCGGGAATTTCCGAAAGGCTACCGATCACATGTTCGGGCGCGCGGGTCACCGGGGCGAAGACGTCGGCGAGGCGGTAGCGCTCGTAGTAGGCCCGCCGCGTTTCCTCGAGCGAGATATCGAGGCCGGTCATCATCACCAGCAACAGCACAGCCAGCGCGATCACCGCGCCGATCGCCGCCGCCTGCCCCTTGATGCGCCACAGGTCGCGCAACAGCTTGCGGTCGAGAGGGCTCATCGCGATCACCACTCGATCTCGTCGGGATCGAGCCGGGTCGCGTTTTCCTCGACCCGGCGGATATTCCCGTCGGCGAAATAGATCACCCGGTGCGCCATGCCGGCGGTCGCCGCGGCATGGGTGACGATCAGGACCGTGGAGCCCAGCGTCTCGTTGACGTTCCTCAGGACCTTGAGCACCGCGCGTCCGGTCGTGCTGTCGAGGGCCCCGGTGGGCTCGTCGCAGAACAGGACCTTGGGGCGCTTGGCGACCGCGCGGGCGATCGCGACACGCTGCTGCTCGCCGCCGGAAAGCTGAGCGGGAAAATGGTCGATCCGCTCGCGCAGGCCGACCAGCGCGAGCGCTTCGTCGGGGTCCATCGGAGCTTCGGCAATCTCGGTCACCAGCTCGACATTTTCGCGGGCCGTGAGGCTCGGCATCAGATTGTAGAATTGAAAGACGAAGCCGACATTGTCGCGGCGATAGTGCGTCAACTCGGCATCGCTCATCGCGCTCAATTCCTGGTCGCGGAACCAGGCCTTGCCGTCGCTCGCCCGATCGAGCCCGCCGATAATGTTCAGAAGCGTGGATTTGCCGCTCCCCGAAGGACCGAGCAGGACCACGATCTCGCCTGCAGGAATTTCGAGGTCGACGCCGCGCAAGGCATGAACCGCGGCCGCGCCTTCGCCATAGACCTTGGTCAAGCCCTCGGTGCGATAAGCGCAATCATGCGGCGGAGGAGATGGATCGGCCTCGGTCATAAGGAGCCGCCTTGCGTTGTCCGAGCAGACGCCGCCGCTGCACGCACGATCGGTTGCGACACCGATTTGCTCAGAGCGCAGGCCGAATTCATGCGTTTCTGCGCTCGCGCCATTGTCGAACGACGGTCTCCATCCCCCGCCGTGTCATTCGATAAAACTCGGCCATTTCCTCAAGCCGGGTGCTCGCGCTTCTCGAGGCCGTGTCGGCGTTGCGGTGAAGCAGGTCGGCCATGGCTTCGAGCAGGCGGTTCTGTGCCGCCAGCATGGCTTCATAATTGTCCGAAACCTCGTAGAGCGCGCGCTTGCTGCCGCGTTCGCTGCAACGGCGGGCGAGCATGTAGCTCTCGAGCAGCCGTGCCGCCACGCTGGCGCTGCTCTTGCTGATCTCCAGATCGCTGGCGAGCCGATCCAGACTGACCGGCTCGGGGCTCAGCAGCAGATAGCCGTAAAGCCGAGCGGCGGTCTGCGGCACGCCCCAGGGCACCAGCAGCCGCGACATGTCCTCGATGAAACGCAGCTGCGCGACAGCCATGATGTTGGATATATTCGGCACATCCCGAATATATCGGAGATGCGCTCGCTTCGCCATTACGTGCTATCCCGAATGGCCGGCGGCTTGGCGTTCGGCGACATCCACGTCATGAACCTGGTTCTTGAACTTGCCGCGGCCACTGCGCTTGTCGCGATCACCGTCTTCATACATTTGGGCGGTATCGCGGCCTTGCTTTTCCTCTTGCGCCGGCATCGCGGGCGTGTGGATGTCCGCACCTTGTGGCATGAAGGCGTGGCGATCCTCGGCGCCGCAGGGGGACTCTTCGTCCTGCACGCCTTGGAGATCTGGCTCTATGCGGGCTTCTACCTTCTCGTCGGAGCGATCGCCGAGTTTGAAGCCGCGCTCTACTTCTCGACGTCTTCCTACACGACCGTCGGCTACGGTGACCTGGTGCTGGACGCGCGTTGGCGTCTGCTCGGCGCTATTGAAGGGGCGAACGGCCTGATCCTGCTTGGCTGGTCGACCGCCTTCTTCGTCGCGATCGTCGGCAGGATCAGAGGACTTGAAAGCGAAGTCGAGGCCATGCGGTGACGGGGCGGGCGAGATGTGGCCGATGCGGAGTGCGACGAGGCCCCACGGGCAAATGCTGCTCTTCTCGCTACCGCTCCTGCAATGTCCAAATTGTAGCGGCTGAGACGTCGCTCGGAAGACGACAACAGACAGCGTAAAGGAGTTGCCGGTGTCCCAACCCTCACATCCGCCCACGATCAAGTTCCATGGCGCGGCCGGAACGGTCACCGGCTCCTGCATGGAGCTTGCTTGCGGCGGGCAGACTATCCTCGTGGACTGCGGCCTGTTCCAGGGATCGCGGAGCCTGGAGGCGCTCAACCATGGCACTTTCGGGTTCGATCCGGCGCACATCGATGCGGTGGTCCTCACCCACGCGCATATCGACCATTGCGGTTTGCTTCCCAAACTTGCCGCGCGAGGCTTCGGTGGTGCGATCTGGTGTACCCAGGCCACGGCGGACCTGCTTGAATTCATGCTGGCCGCCGCCGGCCGCATCCAGGAATATGAGGCGGAGCGGCGCAACCGCCGGCGCGATCGGGCAGGGGACAAGCAGTTCACGCCGCTGTACACGGAAGAGGATGCGCTGCGCGCCTGGCGTATGTGCAAACCCGTATCGCTGTGCGAGTGGTTCGATCCCGCCGCGGGATTCCGCGCGCGGTTCTGGAACGCAGGCCACATATTGGGGTCGGCGTCGGTGGAGATCGAGGCTGGAGGCGCGCATGTCCTGCTGTCGGGCGACCTCGGCCCTGATAACAAGGCGTTCCACCCCGACCCGTCGGCGCCCAGCGGTTTCGATCATGTGATCTGCGAATCCACCTATGGCGACCGTGCGCGGGAGAAACTCACCATCGAGGAACGTCGCGCGCAGCTTGAAGCGGTGGTGCGGGACGCCATCGGCCGTGGCGGCAATCTTGTCATACCGACCTTCGCGCTCGAGCGGACCCAGGAGCTGCTGCTCGATCTTGCGCGTTTGGCGGATGCCGACCGGATCCCCAACGTGCCGATCTTCGTCGACTCCCCGCTCGCGAGCCGCGCAACGCAGGTGTTCTCCGCGCATGTCGATGAAATGGAGGACGTGGACGGGCGGGACATCTTCCGCCACCCGAACATTCGCTATGTCGAGGATGCGCTGCAATCGATGCGGATCAACTCGCTGTCGGGCGCGATCATCCTGGCTGCGTCGGGCATGTGCGAAGCGGGCCGCATCCGGCATCATCTGAAGCACAACCTGGCGCGCCGGGAATCCACCATCCTTTTCGTCGGCTTCCAGGCCGAGGGAACATTGGGCCGGGTCATCCTGGAAGGAGCAAAAAGGGTCCGCATCTCCGGCGAGAACGTCAACGTGCGGGCGCAGATCCGGCGGATCGACAGCTATTCCGCGCATGCCGATCGTGACGAGCTCCATGACTGGATCCGGGCGCGGGCCCCGATCGACGGCAGCCTCTTTCTGACCCATGGCGAGACCCAATCCGTCGAAGCGCTCCGCTCACTCGCCCAAAGCGACGAGCCGGCCTCCAGCGTGATTGCGCCGCGCATGGGAGAGAAATTCTTATTGCCGGCCGGGGCGCCCGCTCGGCGGCTGGAGACGGGGCGCGTCGACCTCGACCAGCTGGCTGGCGAGGACTGGCAGAACGAATATGCCGACTTCATCGCGAATCTGAAGCACAACCTGTCCGCTATTCGAAGCGAACGGGCGCGGCGCGAAGCGCTGCAGGATATGCGGTGCGTGCTCGACAGCTACAATGCGGCCCGTGAAGAGCAGAAAAGGCGCAATGGAACGGCGCGCCGGCAACAGGGCGACACGGGTCGCTAGGTCTGGCGTAGCAAGGAGGTCGTGAGCGCCTCGGCCAGCAACGGCGCAAGGAACGCTCGGGTTGCTGGTCCGGGGACACTGTCGCTCGCGGAGATGCGGCTGATACCGCTTTCAGCCATGCGCGCGAGGTCGGCGGGCATTGCGAGACAATGGGTGACGACCGCCTCCACGCGCGTTGCGCCCGCAGATCGCAAAAGCCGGGTTGCCTCGATGAGGGTGTGACCGCTTGAGATGAGATCGTCGACCAGCACGGCAGGTCGGCCGCGCACGCGCTCCGCGTCTTGGAGCGTGAGTACCACGTCTCGATCGCCGCGGCGCTTCTTGGCGCCGATCAGCATCGACAGGCCAAGGGGGCGCGCGATACTCTCGGTCCATGGCCAGGACTCGCTGTCTGGTCCGACAATCAGCGGATCGCCGGCTGTGTCGACCAGGCTCGCGAGCGCCGGGGCAGCCGAAAGGTTGATCGCAGGGATACCGGGCAGGACAACGGAGAGATCGAAAACCCGGTGAAGATGGGGATCGACCGTGAGCAGCGCGTCGAAATGCGCTGCGAGCAGCCCTCCGATCACGCCTTGGCTGACCGCCTCGCCCGCGTGGAAGGCCTTATCCTGCCGCATATAGGCGAGATAGGGCGCGACCAGGATGACGCGACGGGCACCCAGATCGCGCGCGGCGGACGCGGCGAGGAAGAGTTCGATCAGCTTGCGATCGGGATCGTCGAGCGAGCGGTAGATGAGCACCGTCGAGGCCGATGCCGGCACGGTGACCAGGCTTTCCTGGTCCGGAAAGCGACGCACCTGGACCTTTTCCGCCTTCATCCCGAGCTGTTCCGCCAAGCGGTGCGCGGGGGCCATGCTTTCGGCAAATCCGAGGATCAGCGCGGTCATCGGACGATCTCGTAGCCGGCGTCTTCGAGGGCAAGCTCGCGCGCAAAGCCGAGGCCGGTCGCCGAGTGCGCGTGGATGCGATAGAGGGACTGACCCTTGCGGACCTCCGCTCCAACCTTGCAGATGAGATCGATGCCTGCGCCCTTGTCCATCGGCGCGCCGGCGAGCCGGGCGATCCGCGCGATCCTGTGGCAATCGATCGCGGTGACGCGCCCGTCGCGTGTGGCAGGGATCTCCTCGATATGCTTGCCCGGTTCGAAGCGCACGGGCTGGCGGCCCTGCGCTTCGATCAGACGCTCCATCGCCGCGAGCGCGGCGCCCGAGGCGAGCAATTCGAGCGCCCGGGCGAAGCCTCGCCCGCCCTTGAGCTGCGGGTCGAAGTCGAGCACGTGGCCGGCCAGGAGCAGGGCGTGCTCGCGCAGATCGGCCGGCGCGTCGTCGTCGTTGCGCAGCACGGCCATGACATCCCGCGCCTCGAGCACCGGGCCGATACCATTGCCAACCGGCTGCGAGCCATCGGTCAAGACGATATCGATGACGAGGCCCAGCTTGTCGGCGATATGCTCGAAGAGCTTGCGCAGACGCACCGCCTCGCTTTGCGACCGCACCTTGGCGGTGGGGCCGACGGGAATGTCGAGCACGAGATGGGTGGAGCCGGCTGCCAGCTTCTTCGAGAGAATGGAGGCGACCATCTGCTCGAAGGTATCGATTCGCAGCGGCCGCTCCACCGAGATGAGGACGTCGTCGGCCGGCGAGAGATCGACGCGTCCTCCCCAGGCCAGGACGGCATTTTCCTTGGCCACGATGGACCGCAGGGTGTCCTCTGCTAGGTCGACATTGGCGAGCACTTCCATGGTGTCGGCAGTGCCCGAGGGAGAGGTGATCGCTCGCGACGAAGTCTTGGGTATGATAAGGCCATGGGCGGCGACGATCGGGACCACGATCATCGAGGTGCGGTTTCCCGGAATGCCGCCGATGCAGTGTTTGTCGACGACAAGCGGCGCCTTCTACGCGAGCCTGTTGCCAACCGTCGCCATTGCGCGGGTCATGGCGAGCGTTTCCTGTGTGCTCATGAACCCGGCACAGGCGACGAGAAAGGCGCCGATTTCCATCGGGGAGTAGCGGTGTGCGGCGATGTCTTTGATGATGGCGCCGATTTCGCTGTCCTCGAGCGTATCTCCGTCGATCTTGCGGCGCACCGAATCGAGGCTCGCAGGCGGCCGGGCCTGCTCGATGGCGACAGCGGTCCCTTCGGCAAGGCCGAGACGGCGGAAGGCCTGCTCGCCCAAGCCGATTTGACCGGGTTCCAGGAGGCTCGCTTCATCGACCAGGGCGAGCGTCGCAAGGATCTCCGCTTGCGCGCCGCTGATCCGGATCTTTCGCAGTGCCTGGAATTGTTCGGCCGAGTAGCCGTTGCCTTGGCGCAGGAGAAAGGCGGTGTTCTCCGGGTAGGTGTCGATGGCGAGGCGTTTTATCGTCAGCATCTCATTTGTCTGCACCCGTTATGAGGCCCTCGTCGTCTCCGGTCTCCGCGCCAAGCTTACCAGAGTTCAGAGGGTGCATCTGCCCTCGGCGTTGGGGACCTGCGCGCCGCGGTCGCGCCGATAGATGTCGGGAAAGTAGCGCATCCCGCCGAGCCCGTCCGGTTCGGCCGTAAAATAGGTGACGTAGACCGGAAGGGGCGAGGCAAGCTCGATCGTCCGTGTCCTTTCCGCGGCCACGATAGCGTCGACACTGGCCTGATCCCAGCCAGGTTCGAGGAGTGTTGCAGCAAGGCCGAGCGCGTCGCCGACGCGCACGCAGCCGTGACTGTAGGCGCGTACCTCCTTGGCGAAGAGGGATTGTGCGGGCGTGTCGTGGAGATAGACGCTGAAGCGGTTGGGCATGACCAGCTTCATCCGGCCGAGCGCATTTTGAGGCCCCGGCCGTTGGCGATAACGGCCATTCTCCCGAACATAGCCCTTGCGGGCCGCCTCGGCAGGATTGCGCGTCACGAGCGCAGCGATACCATCGGCGGCGATGCTGGGCGGAATGTCCCACCAGGGGTTGAACGTAACGCCGGTCACGGTCGCCTGGAAGACCGGGGTGGGCGATCTGGTCTTGCCGACCACCACGGCCCATCGCCCGATCATTTCGCCGTTCTCCCAGAGCGTTGCTTCGAACGCGGCGGTGTTGACCAGCAAGTAGCGCGCGCCGAGTTTGCGGGGCATCCATCGCCAACGGTCGAGGTTGGCGGCAAGGCTCGCACGCCGGGCGGGATCCTGCTCCTTTGCAAATGCCCGGCCCAGCGCCGCGTAGGAGGGGTGTGACGGCCGGGTATCTCGAAACAGGACGTCGAGTTGATTGCTGCCGAGCGCGGATAGGACACTGGCCGTGGCGTCCGGCCAAGCAGGTTCGGGCGCGATATGCCAGGCCGTCCTGAGCGCGGCGTTGCAGCAACCGTGACGGTAGGCGTTCAGCAGCCGCACGGCGGAGGCGGTAGCCAGGCGGTCGAGCTGGCCTTGGTCCTGCTCCGCGAGTGCGGCTTGCAGCGCGGGAACCTCGGCCGTGACTGCGCCAAGCCCCTCGTCTTTTGCGGCCGTCATCCAGGCGATGAGCCGGACGACCTGCGGTCGCGTCCAATGGCCGGTCGGCGCTATAGACGCAAATGCGGGTGAGATCGGGGCTACGATAAGGAGGAGCGCAAGAAGGATTTTTTGCATGGGCCTCCTCTGGGCGAGATGTGGCGGCCGAGCCATGCGGAATTATACGAAGCCGCGGGAGCGAGCGGCGCTCGGCATGGCGTGATCAGTGCTGACCATTTCTGTCACCGCGCTTGGGAGCCGGTCGCACTTTTCGCCAGTTCTCGAGTTGCAGCCGGGTTGCGCTACTTGGCGCGAGCTCGCTCCCATCTCGCCGCATTGGCTTCCGCGCAAACCTTGTCGGCGAGCTGACGCACCTGCTCGAGTTCCATGGCGCCCCGCTCGCGCGACATGTCGTCGGTAATCGCGTCGAGATTGAGGTGACAACTGTTCTGGGCGCCGAGCACTTCCGCCAGATAGCGGTCGAACAGGGTGTGGAGCGCGCCTTCGACGCCCTTTTCGGCAAGCCAGCTGCTACGGGTCGCGGAAGTCGAGATTTGCACAAGCCGCGCCCGAACCAGCGGCTTCCCGGACGGGCCATCGCTTGCGAACGAGGTCGCGTTGCCGAGCACTCTTTCGAGATAGCCCTTCATCATTGCCGGCGGCGTCCCGAACCATACAGGATAGACGAGAACGATGACGTCCAGGGCTCTAAGGCGTTCGCCATCATCGAGCAGCATTTGGGGAGGCGCGTAGCTTGGCTTGCCCGGCCGCTCGTTGATCTTGAGGATAGGATCGAACCCCTCGGCATAAAGGTCGCGGAGCGTGCAGGCCTGATGGTACGAGCTTGCCCGTTCGAGCCAGCATTTTGCCACGCTGGCGCAAAAGCTTTCCGGATCGGGATGCGCGAGAATGATCTGCTGTTCGACGGCAGGCGGTGCCATCCCTCCTTCTCCCTCACTGGCGGTGACGCGATAATATTCTACACCAGCGTGCGGCAAAGTCATCCCGCTCCCGCAGTCGGACACGCACATTTGGCAGATTGGATGGATCCAATCGGCATGAGCCTCCCGGCAGAACTATCGCGGCAAACGGGCGCATCCGGGTTTCTCGAGAGGGTGCGAGAGCTGGTGGGCGGACAACTCTTCGACGCAAGCACGGTCAGCTTTGCGCCCAAGCGCGGCGGCGCTTATGCCCTTCTGATCGGGCTCGATGCAGCCCTGGTCTTCCCGCATAAGCACAATCCGTATGGTTTCGCACCGGGCTGGTATGTCTACGCCGGCAGCGCCTACGGACCTGGCGGTATCCGGGCGAGGGTCGGCCGCCATTTCGCACGCGGCAAGACCGTCCGCTGGCGCGTCGACCATTTGACCGAGGTCGCCGCAGCGCTCAAGGTTCTCGTGCTGGAGCGCAGCAGCGAATGCGAGATAGTGGAAGCTCTTATGCGCTCCGGTGCCTTCCGGCCTGCACTCGAGGGCTTCGGCAGCAGCGATTGCAGGATGTGCAACGCGCATTTGCTCGAAGCCCACTGAAGGCAGTCTCAAGAAGCGGCCGTTGGGCGGCGATCCGCGTCTGTGCTTTCGGCGCCGAGCCTATTGGGAGGGCGAAGCATCCTGACAGGCGGTTGACGCGTTGGTCGCCGGTTAGATAGGCGGATGGCATGCGTATGATAGCCGTTCTCGTCCTCGTGGCCTCCTTTACTGTGGCATGTGCGGCAGCTGCGGGAGGAGCCGCACCTCGTGCGAGGACAAACAAGGAAACGACTGCCGCCTCGATCCGGGGATTGGTGCTGGCCAAAGCACGCTGCGCCATCTGCCACGCAGTGGAGATCGGCATTTCGTCAAAGCCTGAGGCTCCGCCCTTCGAGGAGATCGTCAACACGCCCGGATTGACACCCGATACCCTCAAACCTTGGTTGCGGGACTCGCACAATTATCCCGAAATCATGAATTTCGAAATCGCGCCCGAGCAGATCGACGATCTCGCGGCCTTTATGATGACGCTCAAGGACCCAGCTTTCAGGCCGCCCATCCAATAGGGAACGGCAGTCTCGCCGGGACGTGGGCGCGTGCGTCAGGCCGCATCCGCAACGATCTACGTATAATACCCAACTGATCCACTCGCCGAGGGGGATTAGCACTTGGCAGTGCTTGAAAAATGGAGGGAATGATGGCGATCAAGGATCTCCTCGCCGTGGTCGATACCGGTGAACAGGATGAGCAATTCCTGCGAGATGCGGCGAACTTTGCCGACTTCCACGGCGCCAGCTTGAGCTATCTGATCCTCTCCGCCATGCCCACGGCGGATTATTCGCTGACGGTGGGTCTGCCTGACCTGTTCCTTCAGGAATATGCCGAGGCGGTCGAGGCCAAGCGGAAGCGTATTGCCGAAATTACCGGGGCGACCCGTGAGGTCCGCACGATCTCCGACACGCCCGGCATCATGTTCGAGAAAGCGGCAGTCTATGGCCGCTATGTCGATGTCGTGCTCTTCGGACCGGCGCAAGACTACGACTATCCTCCCAACCGGCGCCATGCGATCGAGAGCATCCTCTTCGCCTCGGGCCGTCCGGTTTTGATCCTGCCCAATGGCTACAAACCGCATGCGATCGATCGTCTGGCAGTCGGCTGGAACGCCACGCGCGAGGCCACTCGAGCGCTTTGCGATGCAACTGCCTTCGCGGAGTCCGGTGCCCGCATCGATGTCGTCGTGCTTGACGGAAAACCCTCGGCGAAGGGGCATGGATCCGAGCCCGGAGCCGATATCGCGCACCACCTTGCCCGGCACGGGTTCGCGGCAGAGGTGGTGCTGGTGGCGCGCGGAGAGGGTTCGGATGCCGAGGCCCTCGTCAGGGGCGCGCGCGAGCAGGGCGCACCGATCCTAGCGCTGGGCGCTTATGGTCACTCCCGTTTCCGCGAAATGATGTTGGGCGGCGTCACTCGAGATCTGCTCGACGGCGCGTCCATACCGCTGCTGTTCTCGCACTAAGCGGCCGAGCGATCCAGATTGGGCGACCGGTTCGCCCCGCTCAGTCCCCCGCACCGGAGCCCGCCCGCCAGATCTCGGCGATGCGGGGCAGATCCAGCGACCAGTCGAAATGGTCCGACGCGGCCGCCAGCAGCCCGAACCCCTGCCCGTAGGCGACGATGCGCGCCGCCAGAAGCGCATCGGCCAGATCGGCCGCATCGGGGGCACCGCCGCCGCCCGGAGCGCCGAAGCGGCGGGCCCCGGCCCCACGCGCGGCGATCATCGACGACCAGGCCCGCGCCGCCACCGCCGCCTC